>JAJVID010000053.1:9688-11651 GCA_022072205.1 Acidobacteriota bacterium | reverse complement strand
TACAACCCCTATTGGGAGGCGTGCGGGCGAACCTTTGAAGACCCGGACGGGTATCGCGTGGTTCTACAGAATGCGGCGTGGGTCGCATAGGAGATGAAGATGCAATCGAAAATTTCAGAACAAGGCTGGGCGCTTTTGCCGCTCCGGCTGATGATCGGCTTCGGCTTTGCGGCTCACGGATACGCGAAACTCAGCCGAGGGCCAGCGAGTTTCGCCACGATTCTCACAGCCATTGGGGTTCCCCAGCCACATCTCATGGCCTGGGTGACATCGCTCCTGGAATTGATCGGAGGGATCAGCCTGATGGCCGGAGCATTCGTAGCCCCGCTCAGCCTCCCCCTGGCGGCAATCATGCTGACTGCGATGTTCAGCGTTCACTTTCAATATGGGTTTTCGTCGGTCAGGCTCAAAGCGGTGACCGCCTCTGGAGCGGAGTTTGGCCCCATCGGATATGAGATGAACCTTCTCTATCTCGCCGGACTGCTGACACTCGCATTGCTCGGCCCTGGAAAGCTGTCGGTGGATCATTGCCGGAAATCAAGGCAATTTGAAAAATCCGGGTAAAGACAAGCCTTGAGCGGGGGTATCCGCGAGGCGGTGTACCAATCTTTTTGCCGTAGTAGCAAATCAACAACAAAAGCTTGTCCGCGCACGAACGCGGACAGCGCAGGAGAAGGAGCATAACTTGAGTATTCAACCGATCCTACGGGCCGTCGTGTGCGCGGCTCTCGTCGCGCTGCGCCTGGGCGCTGGCAGCGGCAAGACAGTTGCGGCGAGTGACGCCCCGCGCGCCGACGCCATGCGTTACCGCTCCGGCGTGCGCAACGCGCCGGGCAAACGGCGACTCAACGCCGCCCAACGCCAACAGGTCTTGCAAAGTTTGCGCGAGAAAACAGGCTGGCAATCGCTGGCTTTTGATGAAGCGGGTTTTCTGGTTTGCCCTGAGCCGCAAGTCATCAACGGCGGTTCGGCGGCGGCTCGGCGTTTGTTGGGCGCGGCGCTCAACGGCGCGGAAGTCTACGAACTGGAAAATCACAATGCATCGCTGGCCATCAACTTCGCGCGTCTGACAGCGGGGGTGACTTACAGGTTCTTCAACTCCGACGCCGCTATCAGCGAGTCTTCGTTGCAACTCGATTTCGCCGACTTTACGTTCTTGCGCGGCGATGAGTTGGCGTGCCGCGCCTTTGACGTAGGGGTGGCGATTCTGCACGAACTCGCGCACGGCGTCTGGCATTTGCGCGACGCGGAATCCGACGGTGCGGAACCTGGCGCATGCGAAAACTACATCAACCGGATTCGCCGCGAACTGCGCTTGCCGGAGCGCCAGACCTATCAGGCGAGGGTGCGCCTCGGTACACTCGAACCCAACCCTCTAACGCGGGTGATCGCTGAATTGAGTTTCGTCAGCGGTCGTAACACGGTCAAACCGCAACTTTACAGCTTGCGCTGGGATGCGGAGTCGGTCGGCCCCATTATCCCTGTCAACCAGGCTGCGCTGGCCAGCGCGATGGCGAATGTGCGGTAGTTGCCGCGCAGCCTTTCGATAGCTTTCAAGCAAAAGAAAAGTAGCGCAACCAGCCATGGTTGCGCTGCCGGCAGAGAGAGCCTTGTGGCGCCGAAAGGGCTTGCCAACTACGCCAGCGCAACCATGGCTGGTTACGCTACAGCGTCGGCGTCATTTCTTTTTCTTCAAGCGCGGCTTTTCTCGGAACGCGATATCGTCGAACTGACGGCAACCAAAGGCGAATCGCCGGCCCGGAAGCTGAAAGAGAGAAGACGAAACATACGAAATAAACGAAACAAACGAAAAATCAGAGGTATTTTTCGTTTGTTTCGTTTTCTCTCTTCTTCCTTTCTTGAACCGTTCCGCAACGGAGTGACCGCAAAGCTGAAACACGCGCCGAGACGCTTGGACAACTTCTACCTGCCGTTGCGCGCATTCCTGCTCCACACTATCATC
>JAJVID010000053.1:0-4588 GCA_022072205.1 Acidobacteriota bacterium | reverse complement strand
GTAGCGAACGGGAACTTGATGAGTGTGCGGGCCATCGCCCATCACATCGCGGGGTATGAATTTGCGCGGGCGACGAAAGAAAAGGCTATGCCAATGTTTGAGCCATTGAATCCGAATTACGAAGAGCAACTCAGGCAAGGTTTCGCCAGCCAGAGCGTGATGGAAACAATCGGCGCATACCTGCTCAATGTCGCGCCAGGGCAGGTTGAAATCGGACTGGATTTCAGCGCAGACCTGACGCAGCAGCACGGTTATTTGCACGCGGGAATCGTCACGGCCATCGTGGATTCGGCCTGCGGATTCGCGGCCTACAGCCTGATGCCTCCGGGATCGGGCGTGCTGACGGTGGAATACAAAGTGAACCTGCTGGCGCCGGCGCGCGGAGAGAAATTCATTGCGACAGGCCGAGTGATAAAACCCGGACGCACACTGACCGTTTGCGCCGGAGAGGTCTACGCGATTGAAGGAGAGGCAAGACGCCAAATCGCGCTGATGCAGGCGACGATGATCCGGTTAGCGGATAAAGAAGCTTGATAAATCCGTGTCCGCGACATCAACCAGGCGGCGCCGGGGCAGGCGGCGCCGAGGCGGGCGGCGCCGCGCCAATCGCGGCGGCCTTTCAACGCGCATCTGCGCTTTCGGAGTCATCTGCTTTATCCGAATGCGCCAGTCCGCACGCCTTCCACGAAGTCGCGCAGGGCAGCGCCGATTTCGGCGGGAGAATCTTCTTGGATGTAATGGATTCCTTTCACCGTTACCTCGCGCTGGTTGGGCCAGGTCCGACAAAATTCCCGGTCGCGGCCAACCAGCAGCGCTCCCGGCTCGGCGGCAATGAAGAGCTTTGGCAACTCGCTTCCGGACAACCACTCGCCATAGGCCTCGACAATTTTGACGACATCGGCCGGTTCGCCCGCGATGGGGAGTTCGCGGGGCCAGACCAGCGTGGGCATTCGGTCTCCCCGGCTCTTGAACGGCGCGCGGTAGGCCTCCATTTCTTCCTCGGTCAATTGACGGATGATGCTCTTGGGCAGGACGGTTTCGACAAAGAAGTTCTCTTCGAGCGCAAGCTGTTCGCCCTTCTCCGAGCGGAGCGCGCGGAAGATGGCGTCGCGGCCATTTGGAAAATCTTCCCAGCGACGCGGCTGAACAATCGCCTCCATATATGCAATGGCCTGGACGCGCTCCTGATGCCGGAACGCCCAGTGGAACCCCAGGGCCGAACCCCAATCGTGCAGCACGAGAATGACGTTCTTCATCAAGGATAGCGAATCGAACCAGGAGTCCAGATAACGCGCATGGTCTTCAAAACGATAGGCCCCGGTCGGCGCCTTGCCCGATTGACCCATTCCCACCAGATCCGGCGCCAGACACCATCCAAGATTTGCCACGTGCGGGATGATGTTCCGCCAAAGATAGGACGAGGTCGGATTCCCATGCAGGAATACAATCGGATCGCCTTCGCCCACGGCGGCATAGCTGATTTCCGTATCCAGAACGCGCGCCCGCAGCCTGGGGTGTAGATCCGCGTTCGACTTCATGATCGCTTGAGTTGTCTTGGTCATTTCTTCTCCTTGCATTTGAGGCTGTCTGCTAAATTTTGCGCCGCTCGATTTAGGCGCGCGCCGACCACGTCACCGCGCCGTGCTCACCGCGCAGCGCGCGGACGTGCCGAATCAGCGAGCGCTCGATGCTGCGCTTGGCGTCCTGGCGCATCACTCGCTCAGGCGTCCAGCCATACAGCCGGTCGAATGCGTGCGGGCGGAGCGCGGCGACGACCCGCTCGGCCTCGTCGGCGGCAAGCGGAATGTAGTTTGGGAAGCTGCGCATAAATGTGACCCAGCGATGATCCGCGCACACGTTCGGATTGTCGCCGGCAAGCGCCACGCCGTGACCGCCGGCGCCCGCAGGCCAGTGCAGAACCTGTGAGCCATCGAAGTGGCCGCCGACGTGGATGAGCGTGAGGTCGCCGGGCAGCGGCTTGGTCGAACCTGACCAGGTCCGGATCTCAGGGGCCGGATCCGGGATCCACTGGCGATCGGCGTCGTGTATCCAGATCGGTACGCCGCCGAACGCCCGGCTCCACACGCGCATCGCGCCGTAAAAGTGCGGGTGCGAGATCGCTATCGCTGCAAGCCCGCCCTTGCTGCGGATCGCCGCAATGGTGGCGTCGTCAATCAAGCTGAGACAGTCCCACAACACGTTGCCGTGGGGCGTTGCGAGCAGCAGCGCGCGCTGGCCGATCGCGAATGCCGGCTCGGTGCGGATCGAGTACAGCCCAGGCTCCTCCTCGGTCATAGTGTTGTAATGTCGCCGCGCCAGCTCCTCCGGCGTGATCCAGCGCTGGCCGCCCTCCGGCAGGTACTGGCGTTCGTCCGCGCACACGGGGCAGGTCTGCGCGCTGACGACCTGGCGTTGTACGCCGCAAGTGGCGCAGATGACGGTCTCCCCGATGCCGTCGTCCCGCACCTGGAAGGCTTCTGCCCCCGGCGCGACATTCCCTTCATCACTTCTCTGTGTCATTGCTCTTCTCCTTAGTGAGATGCAGGCTGGTAAGTTCCTGGTTCGGTTCCGAAACTGATGGCGATTCGATTCCATCCGTTGATGGCGACAACCGCCAGCGTTAAATCAACCAATTCTTGTTCGCTGAAATGCCGGCGCACCTGTTCATACAATTCGTCCGGAACGCGGTTGTCGGCGATCAGCGTCAAAGCTTCTGTCCAGGCAAGAGCAGCCCGCTCGCGCTCCGAGTAGAATGGGGTTTCACGCCAGGCCACCAACTCGTAAAGACGCTGTTCCGTTTCGCCCCTGGCTCTTGCGTCCTTGGTATGCATGTCAATGCAATAGGCGCAGCCGTTTATCTGCGACGCCCGCAGCCTGACCAATTCACACAGGGAAGGCTCCAGGCTGGATTTGTTCAGGTATTTCTCCAGTCCATTCATCGCTTGCAGCGCCCCAGGCGCAACCTTTCCAGAATCAATTCTTTGTGTCATTGCTTCTCCTTTTCCTGCAAATAACCTTCGATCATTTTCCTCGCCGATCCAATTGCCGAATCGGTTTTGGGTTACGAGGTTTCCGTCAGCCTCGATTTCATCTTATACTTTAATGGTCTAGCGGCAAGTGCCATTTTGTCCTGTGGGGACTAGACCATTTTGAGACTTCGAGGAGCAGCGAAATGAAGACAGCAAAGCCGACCATCACGGTCCCATTTATCACTCTTCCGCCCGGCTCTTCCTCCGCTCCGCTTCATCGCCAGTTGTACGAGGGGCTGAGGCGAGCCATTTTGTCCGGTCAATTGGGCGCGGCGGCGCGACTGCCTTCGACTCGCGCCCTGGCCGCGCAAATGGGCGTCGCACGGATGACGGTCGTGAATGCCTATGAGCAATTGCTTGCTGAAGGCTACATTGAGGGAAAAGTCGGGTCGGGAAGTTATGTCGCCGCGACGCTCCCCGATGAAATGTTGCGGGCCAGAGATGATGGCGCGCGCCGGCGCGCGGTCTCATCCGAGCCGGGGCGTCGTGCTCTCTCGCGGCGTGGCCAATTGCTGGTTTCGACGACTGATATAACGTTTGGCGCGCAGGCGGAAATCAGGCCACGCGCGTTTCAATTGGGTCTGCCGGCCGTGGATGAATTTCCGTTCGCGGTCTGGTCTAAACTGACAGCCAACCGGTTACGCCGCCCGCCAGGAGAATTGCTGGTCTACGGAGACCCGGCCGGCTATTGGCCTTTGCGCGAGGCCGTCAGCGCATATTTGAAAGCGGCGCGGGCAGTGCGGTGTGATCCGGATCAGGTGGTCATCGTCGCCGGCTCGCAGCAGGCGCTCGATCTGACCGCGCGCGTTCTGCTCGATCCTGATGATGTGGCCTGGATTGAAAATCCATGCTATCCGAGGGCGCGAGACGTGTTGCTTTCAGCCGGGGCCAGGGTCGTTCCCCTGACGGTGGACGACGAGGGGATTGATTTGTCCGCCGGTCTGAAACGGCGCAAACAGGCGCGGCTGGTCTACGTCACGCCGTCACATCAGTTCCCGCTCGGCGTCACGATGAGTCTGGCGCGCCGCCTGGCGCTCATCGAGTGGGCGCAGCGCCACTCCGCCTGGATCATCGAAGACGATTACAACAGCGAGTACAGATACGCGGGGCGTCCGCTCGCATCCCTGCAAGGACTCGATCAGAATGGCCGGGTGATTTATATCGGCAGCTTCAGTAAAACGATCTTTCCTGGTTTGCGTCTGGGTTGCATGGTTGTTCCTCCGGACCTGGTTGATGCGTTCAGCGCCGCTCGCGCTCTGGCTGACTGGCATTCTCCCTCGATTGAGCAGGCGGCGCTCGCCGATTTCATCGCGGAGGGGCATTTCGCGCGTCACGTCCGCCGGATGCGCGCCCTGTATCAGGAGCGGCAGGAGATACTGCTCAGCGCCGCACGCCGCGATCTGGCCGGATTACTGGACGTGACCGCAGCCGAAGCCGGGATGCATTTGGTCGGCTGGCTGCCTGAGAAGCTCAGTGACCGGGTCGCATCCGAACGGGCTGCCGCCGTTGGAATTGACGCCCCTCCATTATCCGCCTTCTGCACGGAACCGATAACGCGC
>JAJVID010000176.1:5799-11741 GCA_022072205.1 Acidobacteriota bacterium | reverse complement strand
CCAGCGCGGCAAACAAACATAGAAACAAGGACTTGTTCCAGGCAACAGCGGGACTAACAGGGGATCAATTGGAGTAGAAAAATGAAAACTCTAACAAGACGCAATCTTGTCGGTGGAATGACGGTCTGTTTGATCGTGATTGTTCTGCTTTCCGCCACCGGCTGCTCGAAAGCCAAGGAGGCGGCGGCGCCTCCGCCGCCTGATGTCGAGGTGGCGCAGGTCGAGCAGCGGGACGTTCCCATTTACAAAGAATGGATCGGTACGCTCGACGGGATGGTCAACGCCGAGATCAAGGCGCAGGTGAGCGGCTATCTGCTCCGGCAGCTTTACACCGAAGGCGCTTTCGTCAGAAAAGGGCAACTGCTCTTTGAGATTGATCCGCGCCCGTTCCAGGCAGCGCTCGATCAGGCCAGGGCAAGAGAGGCTGAAGCCGAAGGACAGCTCGCGCAAGCCAACAGCCAGCTTTCGGAGGCCAACGCGCAGGTCTTGCAGGCCGAGGCCAATCAGGGCAAAGCCCAGCTCGACGTGAATCGCTACACCCCGCTGGCCAGAGAGAAAGCCGTCACCGACCAGGAACTCGATAACGCCGTCCAGGCCAACCTCGCCGCCAAAGCCGCGGTCGAGGCCGCGAAGGCCAAAGTGGAAACCGCCAGGGCTGCCATCACGGCGGCCAAAGCCGCTATCGAGGCGGCCAAAGCGACGGCGGCGACGGCGCAACTCAACCTGGGGTTCACCAGGATCGTTTCGCCGATCAACGGCGTGGCGGGGTTGGCCCAGGCGCAGGTCGGCAATCTGGTCGGCGCCAGCGGCAATGCGCTGACGACGGTTTCGACGGTTGATCCCATCAAGGTCTACTTCACCGTCAGCGAGCAGGAGTATCTCCAGTATGTTCGCGCCAATCCCAGCGAACGCCAGCGGCAGGCGCGCGAGCGGCAGCTTGAACTGGAGTTGTTGCTGGCCGATGGAAGCGTCTACCCGCGCAAAGGGAAATTCTTCATCGCCGACCGGGAGGTTAATGCGCAGACCGGCGCGATCCGGCTGGCCGGACTGTTCCCCAACCCCGGGAACATTCTGCGCCCCGGACAATACGGACGCGTCCGCGCGCGGACCGAGACCATCGAGAGCGCGCTGCTGGTTCCGCAGCGCGCTGTGTCTGAGTTGCAAGGGCAGTATCAAGTCGCCGTCGTCGGCGCAGGCAATAAGGTGAACATACGACAGGTCAAGGTCGGCGTGCGCAGCGGCTCTCTGTGGGTCATCACCGAAGGGCTGAATCCCGGCGACAAAGTGGTTGCCGAAGGAACGCAAAAAGTCAGGCAGGACGCGGTTGTCAACCCGAAACCATTTAAGGGGGGTCTATGATTTCCGAGACTTTCATTAAACGTCCGATTCTGGCGATGGTGATCTCGATTGTCACCGTCGTGGTCGGCGTCATCGCGATGCTGTCGCTGCCCCTGGCGCAGTTTCCCAACATCGTGCCGCCGCAGATAACCATCAGCGCGACCTACACGGGCGCGGACGCCATCACGAATGAGCAATCGGTCACGACGCCGCTGGAACAGCAGTTAAACGGCGTGGACGACATGCTCTATCTTCGCTCCACGAATGCGAATGACGGCAGCGCGCAGGTGACGGTCACCTTCGGCGTCGAGACCGACGTCAACACCGATCAGGTCAACGTGCAGAACCGCGTCGCGCAGGCGCAATCGAGCTTGCCGACCGATGTCATCCAGTACGGCCTGGCGACGCGCAAGTCCACCGGGTTGCCGATGCTCCTCCTTTCGATCTTCTCGCCCGGCAACACCCGCGATTCGCTCTTCCTGGCCAACTACGCCAACATCAACATCAGCGACACGCTCTATCGTGTGCCGGGCGTGGGCGAAGTCAGGATTTTCGGGGCCAGCGATTACGCGATGCGCGTCTGGGTCAAGCCGGACACGCTGGCCAAGCTCGGCCTGTCGGTTCCTGACCTGGCCGGCGCGGTGCGAGCGCAGAGCAACGTCAATCCTTCCGGCAAGGTGGGCGCGGAGCCTGCGCCCGAAGGCCTGGAGAAGACCTACACCGTGCGCGCGCAAGGCAGGCTCCAGACGCCGGAAGAGTTCGGCGAGATCGTCGTCCGCTCCCAGCCGGACGGCTCGGTCGTGCGCCTGAAGGATGTCGCCCGGATCGAACTCGGCGCGCTCAATTATCAGATGAGATCGCGCACGAACGGCCAACCCGCCGCTGTCGTCGCGGTCTTTCAGGCGCCCGGCTCGAACGCGCTGGCCGTCGCCGAAGGCGTCAAAAAGACGATGGCCGAACTGAAAGGGCGATTCCCGGCCGGCATTGATTACACGATCACGCTCGATACGACGCTGCCTGTCAGCGAGGGCATCCGCGAGATCATCAAAACGCTGCTGGAAGCGATGGCGCTGGTGCTCGTCGTCGTCTTCCTCTTCCTGCAAAACTGGCGCGCGACGCTCATCCCGATGCTCGCCGTGCCGGTCTCGCTCATCGGCACCTTCGCCGCTTTCCCCCTGTTGGGATTCTCGATCAACACGCTGTCGCTCTTCGCCTTCATCCTGGCCATCGGTCTGGTCGTGGACGACGCGATCATCGTCGTGGAAGCGGTCGAACATCACATGGAGAAAGGATTGTCGCCGCGCGAAGCAACCATCGAGGCGATGCGCGAAGTTTCCGGCCCGGTGATCGGCGTGGCGCTGGTGCTTTCGGCGGTCTTCCTGCCCGTCGCGTTTATGGGCGGCATTCAGGGGCGGCTGAACAACCAGTTCGCCGTGACCATTGCGATCTCCGTGCTCATTTCGGCCTTCAATGCCTTGACGCTTTCACCGGCGCTCTCCGCGCTCCTGCTCAAACCGCGGCAGAAAGCAAAAGGGATCGTGGGCCGGGCTTTGGGGCGTTTTTACGGAGGATTCAACCGGCTGTTCGAGAAGGCGACGCACGGGTACGTCAACTGGAGCGGCGCGCTGATCCGCAAGGCGCTCATCGCCATGCTGATCCTGGCCGGCTTCGCGGTTGTGGATGGTCTGATCGGCGGAAAGCTCCCGTCGAGCTTTCTGCCCGAAGAGGATTACGGCTACGCGATGCTCAACGTCCAGCTTCCGGCGGCGGCTTCGCTGGCGCGGACGGATGAAGCCTTGAAAAAGATCGAGGGGATTCTCGCCAAAACCGAAGGCGTGGCCTATTACAACTCGATTGTTGGCTTCAGCCTCCTGAGCGGCGTGGCCGCCAGTTATCAGGGCTTCATGTTCATCAATCTCAAACCCTGGGACGAACGCGGCAGGGAGGATTTGCACGCGCGGGCCATCGTCAATCGCCTGAATGCGGCGCTGATGCGCGAAGTACCGGAGGCGATGGCCTTTGCGATCATGCCGCCAGCGATTCCGGGATTGGGATCGGCTGGCGGGTTTTCGTTCTGGCTTCAGGATCGCAGCGGCGGGACGGTCGAATTTCTCGAACGGAACTTACAGACATTTCTCGCCGCCTGCCGCCAGCGCCCGGAACTGACCGGAGTCACGTCACAGTTTTCCGCCGGCGTCCCGCAAATCTTCGCCGACGTTGATCGCGACAAGGCGTTGAAGCAGGGCGTTTCGGTCACGGATGTTTACCAGACGCTGCAAGCTTATCTGGGCGGCCTCTATCTCAATCAGTTCAACCGCTTCGGCAGGCAGTGGCGCGTCTTCCTGCAAGCGGAGGGCGAAGAGCGGCGGAGCGAAGAGGACATCAAGAGTTACTATGTGCGGAACAACCAGGGCGAGATGGTTCCGCTCTCGGCGCTGGTCGCCACGCGCAGTATCAGCGGCCCGGAATACACCAACCGCTTCAATCTCTACCGCGCCGCTCAGGTCATCGGCAGCCCCGCGCCCGGTTACAGTTCCGGCCAGGCGATGGCCGCGCTCGAAGAAGTGGCGCGGCAAGTCCTGCCTGCCGAAATGGGCTACGACTGGGCTGACCTTTCTTACCAGGAGCGCCAGGCTTCGGGCGGCGCCAGCCGGGCGTTCGCGCTGTCGCTGCTTTTCGTGTTTCTGATTCTGGCGGCGCTCTACGAGAGCTGGTCGCTGCCGTTCTCGGTGTTGCTGACCGTGCCGGTCGCGGTCTTCGGCGCTTTCTTCGGTCTGTTGCTGCGCGGCTACGACCTGGACGTGTACGCGCAGATCGGACTGATCGTGCTCATCGGCCTTTCGGCCAAAAACGCGATCCTGATCGTCGAGTTCGCCAAGCTCGAATTCGAGAAGGGGAAAGGCCTGGTGGAGGCCGCGCTGGAAGGAGCGCGCCTGCGCCTGCGTCCCATCCTGATGACCTCGTTCGCCTTCATTCTGGGCTGCGCGCCGTTGTGGGGCGCGTCCGGTTCAGGCGCGGCAGGGCGGCGGATACTGGGCACGGTCGTGATCGTCGGCATGCTGGCCGCCACGATCATCGCCACCTTCCTCATCCCGGTGACCTTCTACGTGGTGGAAAAAATCACGGGCGCCGAAAAGAAACGCGCGCGGACAGATGAGCCGGAACCGCCGTCGCTGGAAGCCAGCCCGGCGCCGGGAGATTAGGCGAGAGGCCAAATCAAGAGGGGAAAACTCATGAGAAAACAACTCATCACAATCGCGCTGATAGCCAACCTGCTCACCGGCTGCATGGTCGGCCCCAAATACCGCAGGCCGAGTGTCGAGCCGCCTGATGTGTTTCGCGGAACCGCCGGCCCAGCCGCTGCGCCTGATCCCAATTCTCTGGCTGATCTGAAATGGTTCGAGGTCTTCAAGGATGAACGGCTTCAGGAGTTGATTCGGACGGCGCTCGCCAGGAATTACGATCTCCGCGAAGCCGTCGCGCGAGTGGACGCGGCGCGCGCCAATCTCGGCGTCACGCGATCAGATCAGTTCCCGAACCTCACGGCTGGCCCCGATCTGACAACTCTGCGCAATTCCAGCACGGAGCGCTCCTTTGGGGGAGTCGCGCTCAATCTGCTCTCTTTCGAGGTTGACGTTTGGGGCCGGCTGCGCCGCGCTACCGAAGCCGCGCGCGCCGATTTGCTCGCCGCGGACGAGAACCGCAAAGCCGTCATTACGACCCTCGTGAGCGACGTCGCGACCGCCTATTTCGACCTGCTCGAACTGGACACGGAGCTTGAGATTGCGCAGCGGACGCTCTCGACCCGTCAGGAATCGTTGCGCCTGATCAGCGTGCGCCAGCGAGGCGGCGTCGCCACGATGCTGGATGTGCGCCAGGCCGAGCAACTGGTTTATGGCGCGTCCCAGACCATCCCCGACATCGAGCGGCTGATCGAGCAGAGAGAGAACCAGATCAGCCTGCTGTTGGGCAGAAACCCGGGCGAGGCGCCGCGCGGTCGTTCGCTGACGGAGCAGGAACAACCGCCCCCCGTGCCTCCGGGATTGCCGTCTTCGTTGCTTGAACGGCGCCCCGACATCCGCGCGGCGGAAGCCGCTTTGATTGCGGCCAATGCCACCATCGGCGTGGCGCGGGCGGCCTACTTTCCCCGCATCAGCCTGACAGGACTGCTGGGTTTTGAAAGCAACCAGTTGTCCGGTCTGTTCACCGGCCCGGCGAGGGCCTGGCAATTTGCGCCTCAGGCGACGCAGCAGATTTTCAACGCCGGTCGCCTGAAATCGAACGTAAAACTGGCC
Source organism: Acidobacteriota bacterium (assembly GCA_022072205.1). Lineage (GTDB taxonomy): Bacteria > Acidobacteriota > Blastocatellia > RBC074 > RBC074 > JAJVID01. Next base: position 6,108 of record JAJVID010000176.1, on the reverse strand, counting down.
GAAGCGCAGCAACAGATTGCGCTCGCGCAGTACGAAAAGGCGATTCAAACCGCCTTCCGCGAAGTGTCGGATGCGCTCGTCCAGTATCGCAAAGTCAAAGAGATTCGCGCGGAGCAGGAATTGCTGCTGACCACATTGCAGGATCGGTCGCGGCTGGCCTATCTGCGGTACCGGGGCGGCGTGGATACGCTGCTCAATGCGCTGGACGCGGATCGTGATTTATTCAACGCCGAATTGAATCTGGCGCTGACCAGGCGAAATGAGCTGCTCGCGCTGGTCCAACTCTACAAGGCGCTGGGCGGAGGTTGG
>JAJVID010000176.1:0-5699 GCA_022072205.1 Acidobacteriota bacterium | reverse complement strand
AACGGCTTTGACTGAAGGACTGGAGGCGAGTTTAACCGTAAATGAAATCAAGGAAATCCTGGTTCAGATGTATGCGTATGCCGGGTTCCCGCGCAGTCTGAGCGGCATCCAGACTTTTATGGCCGTGATGGACGAGCGGCAAGCCAAAGGCATCAAGGATCAGGTGGGCAAAGACGCCACCCCCATCCCCGCCGGCATGAACAGAAATGAGTACGGCGCGAAAGTGCGGGCGACGCTTGCCGGGCAGAAAGTGATCCCGCCTCCCAGCGGTTATCAACTGTTCGCGCCCGTCATTGACACGTTCTTGAAAGAGCATCTGTTCGCAGACATCTTCGCCCGCGACATCCTCGATCATCAGAGCCGGGAGCTTGCAACCATCTCCGCTCTGGCCAGCATGACGGGCACGCGAAGCCAACTCCAGTTCCACCTGGGCGCCGCGATGAACGTCGGACTCACCGAAGCCCAGATGCGGGACTTCATCTCCGTGCTCGCGGCCTGGGTCGGCGAAAGCGAATCGGAAAGCGCCGGAGAGGCGCTGACCGCCGTCTTGAACAGCAGGATGTAATTTTCCACCTCGCAAAAATTGGTTGCCAGTTTGACTATATCCGAACAAGCAACGTTGAGGCGTTTTTTATCCGACAGGATGAACAAGATTTCCGGCGGGATTCACAAGATCATCCAGCGCTGACAGGTTGCAGTTCGGTTTGAATCCTGCTCATCCTGAAAAAGAACTGTCAAACCTGTCTCCAGGCTTTCTGCCTCGATTCATGTCCGTAATGCCGGCCTCTCTTCAGGATGCGTCTTCAGATGATGAAGAACGTGTTGATAACACACGGCTTCCAATTGCGATGCCGAGCGCGACAATGGTCAGGATCGCCGAGACTGCGAACGTGATCTGCATACCGGTTGCAACCGCCTCGGGATGAGCGGTTGTGATATCGGTTGTCGCCGATGCCAGCGCGAACACTGCGCCCATCACGGAAGCGCCGGTGACGAGGCCAAGATTGCGCGACAGGTTGAGCAAGCCGGAGATGACACCTCGCCGTTCCGGATGAACGTTCATCATGACTGCTGTGTTGTTTGCTGCCTGAAAAAATTGATACCCAGGAGACAAGACGAAAACGGCGGCAATATATCCCGCGATGCCGAACAGCGCCGGAAGCACGGTTAGCGCAATCAGGCCGACCGTCATTTCGCTCAGCCCAAGGATCATCATCAATGGCACACCCAACCGGTCAACGCTTCGACCTGCCGGAGCGCCAATCAGCATGGAGGTAATTGGGCCAATGGACATCACAACCCCAACAAACGTCGCGTTGAGCGCGAGCGCGCGTGAGAGGTAGAACGGCCCGACCACCAACGTCGCCATCATCACTGTCGAGACAAGCGCGTTCATGGCAAGGCTGGCGCTCAGCGCAGGATCGCGGAACATCGTCCAGCGGATTAAAGGTGACGACGCTCTCGCCTCGACAAGCGCGAAGAGGCCGGCTCCGCAGAAGGCAACCAACAACAGGGCGATGCCGGGCGAACCGAAACTGCTGCGCCATCGGGTCATGGCAAGCGCATACGCTGCAAGCGTCAATGCAAGCGCCAGCGTTCCCAGAGTGTCGAATGCGGCTCGTTCGGTCTTGGGCTTACGGCGATCAGCGGGCAGGGCGTAAGACGCCAGAAAGTAAGTCAGGATACCGAGTGGCGCGTTGACGAGGAAGATGGCCCTCCAACTGAACCCGGCGATCAGAACGCCGCCAAGCGAGGGACCAAGCGCGGTGCCGATTGCGGACATGGTTCCGAGCAACCCCATGGCGCTGCCGGTCCTGGCCTTTGGAACCGTTTCGCCGACAAACGCCATGGCGAGCGCCATCATGATGGCCGCTCCAAGCCCCTGCAGCGCCCGTGCAGCAATCAGCAGCCAGAGCGTGGGCGCCGCACCGCACAGGACTGAGGCCACGGTGAACAGGGAGATACCGGCCAGTAGTAACCGCCGATGCCCGGTGAGGTCGCCCAATCGCCCGACGCTGACGATCAGGGTGGTGATTGCGAGAAGATACGCGAGGACGACCCATTGGACTTGCTGGAAAGAGGCTCCGAACGCCTGTGCCAACATCGGCAAGCCAACATTGGCGCTGCTGGTACCGAGCGAAGACAACAACATGGAAAGCGAAAGGCTGGCGAGCGTCCATCGAGCCGAAAGCGTCCGTTCCGCATTTCCGGCTATTGCCGCATCTTGTTCTGCAATTCCCGCGATAATTGGCTTGAACATAAATTCCTTTTCGCTTGAGCTTGATTATGCTGCTCCATCGGCGCCGCCACCGCCTTGTTGTGCGTACCTCGTCACGCTTTCCTTCTTCAGATCGCAACTTGTGAAGCGATAAAGGAGAAGTGGCCCCGCGGCGCAATACGTGTCGTGAATGTCGCCAGGCAAATACACTTTGGCTTGCCCCGCTTTGATTGGGCTGGAATCCCTTTTTACGAGCTGCGCCTTTCCGTGCTCGCTTTCGACCCGCACATAAGTTCCCATCTCGGTTTCTCCCTGTTGCACGGCGTAAACCACCCAGCCCTTTCCGTGGTCGTAGGGCGGGCGGTAAAGTCCAGTCGGTTCGGTATGCGCCAGGAGCAGAAATCCATGCTCCGGGTCTCGGTATAGTTCTCTGTTTTCGGGAGCATCCTTATGCAGCGCCGCCAACCACTCCTCAGTGGCAGGCGCTTTGAGGAGTTCTTCCAGATGTTCACGACAACCAGCAACCACTTCGGAGGTAATAGGTCCCCAGGTCGCCCTGACTCTTTCGATAAATGTTTCAAGCGAATTCTTAGCCATATAAATTCCTTTCAGTTTGGCGTGCATTTGGCATCGCCGGGCAGTTCAAGCAATTGCCAAATACGAAACTTCGTGATTTGACCGCTCCTGAATTGGAGTCGTCCAAAATGTACTCCCAGGCATGGCACGGCGGAAGACGCTTGATTTGCACTGTATTCGTGCGTGTGACGCCACATCACAATTGAATCGTGCTAGGATCAATGCATGTCGAGACCCGATTTCAACCTGCTTGTCATTCTTGATGTGCTGCTCACAGAAGGCAGCGTTGCGCGGGCGGCCCGGCGGCTGAGGCTAAGCCCGTCGGCGATGAGCCGTACGCTGGCGCGATTGCGTGAGACGATGGGCGATCCGCTGCTGGTCAGGGCAGGCCGTGGGCTGGTTCCCACTCCGCGGGCGATGGAAATCCGCGAACGGGTCAGCCATCTCGTGCAGGACGGAGAAACCATTTTACGCCCCGCTGAAAAGCTCAATCTCAAACAACTCGTCCGAACCTTCACACTGCGAAACAGCGAGGGCTTTGTTGAGAACTTCGGGCCGTACCTCATTGCCCGCGTCGCCGAGCAGGCTCCCGGCGTGCGGCTGCGCTTTATCCAAAAGCCGGACAAAGACAGTGGGCCGCTGCGCGAAGGGACGGTTGATCTGGAAACGGGTGTTGTCGAGAAGACGACCGCTCCCGAACTGTGTGTGCAGGCCTTATTCCGGGATCGTTACATTGGTGTTGTGCGAAAGGAGCATCCTCTGGCCAGGGGGAAGATCACTGCCTCTCGTTACGCGAATGGCAGGCATATTTACGTCTCGCGTGAAGGATTCGACAGAGGGCCGATTGATGAGGCCTTGAAGTCATTTGGTCTGGAACGGGAAATCGTCACGATCGTCGGCGGCTTTGCGACAGCGCTGGCGCTGGCTCGCGGCTCCGATTTGATCGCCAGCGTTCCCGAACGGCACACCGGAAACCTGCGCGCCGGAATGCATAGCTTTCCGCTGCCAGTTTCCACACCGGAATTTACGGTTTCCCTGCTATGGCACCCTCGGCAGGATGCTGATCCCGCGCACCGTTGGCTGCGCGGATGTGTTCGAGACGCTTGCGTTCAAGATGTCGCAGACACCGTCAACAGAAGAGCATTTCCTGAAACCCAATAATCCGCCGACGGGCCTGAGCAAACCCGCGTCGTCGCCGATTCTTCCTGCAATTGCGAAAGAAGTGGCGGCGACGCACGTCGGCATCATCGCGCACGGCAATGGCGTGAACGCGCATCACTGCGTATTTCGCGGCTATATCAAAGACGCCGCGGTGTATTGGACGCCCGGCAGCACAGGCCACGCGATGAAGAATTGCATCTTTCAGGGGACGTATGGCAGCACGGTGAGGACATCGGGCATCGCGGATGATTTCGAGCATCGCAATAACGTCGTGGATAACGCCAATTACGTGTTAATCACCAGTGGGATTTTGATACGACGTTGCAGTTCACGCTACACTCTTGCGAACAATTCACGAAGGCAAGGAGATTATGCGACTCATAGACATCACACGCCCGTTGGACCCACAAGACATTGACAAGTTGCCGCCCGCACGGCGCGTCAATGCCAGCGTCATGGTTCCGGAGATTGAATATCACCGCCCGAAAGTCGAAGGAGTGGCCGCGATGTGCGCCTTTTTCGGATGCCAGCCCGAAGATCTGCCACAGGGTGAAGGCTGGGGTGCGGAAATGATGCGAATCGGAACCCACATGGGAACGCATGTGGATGCGCCATTGCACTACGGCTCGATGTGCGAGGGAAAGCCCGCACGCACGATCTCGGATATTTCGCTCGATGAGCTATATGTTGATGGTCTCGTACTTGATGTGCGTGGCAAGGTCAAAGGCGGAGAGGGAATCTCATTGGAGACGCTAAAGAGCGCGCTCGCGGCCAACCCGGGAAAAGTCACGCCCGGTTGCGCGCTCATGCTCCGCACCGGCCAAGAGGATCAACCCTTTGGAAGTGACGGCTATTTCAATTATCCCGGCATGACGAGGGAAGGTACCTTATTTTTGGCATCAACGGGCGCCAAGATTCTCGGCACCGATGCGCTCGGTTGGGATCGCCCGTTTCCAGTAATGAGGCGAATTTTTGCGGAGACCGGCGATCGCTCGCAGATATGGGATGGACATTTCGCTGGACGGGATGCGGAAGTGTTCATTGTTCAGCAACTGCACAACCTGAAGGCGCTGCCAACACACGGCTTTAAAGTCGGTTTCTTTCCGCTGAATCTAGCCCGCTGCAGCGCATCGCCGGCGCGCGTCGTGGCGTTTGTAGAGTAACCGTCGAGGAATCAAGCCGCGGCGCCGCTACTGAGCGGCGACGTGACTCTTTTGCTACTGCAGTGTGTTTTAAGCGACGCTGCGCGAGCCGATCGTATTGCGCAACGTGCCGATGCCGTCGGCCTCTAATTCGATGACATCGCCTTCCTGCAGCAACCAGCCCTTCTCTGTGCCGCAGCCGTTCTCGAAGGTGCCGGTTCCAAACACTTCTCCCGCGTGCAGCGTGCAGCCCTGGCTAATGTAGGAAATCAGCCGCTCGAACGTAAGCTTCATGGTCCTGGTGCTGGATTGTGTCTGCTGCTCGCCATTACGGCGCGAGCGCACGACGATGTTGTAGACATCGGGGAACTCGTCAATGGTCGCAATGCAGGGACCGAGTGAATACGAGCCTTCGAAATCCTTGCTCTTGCCGGCCGCTGAGTTTTCTTCCACTTGCACGTCGCGTGCTGTGAAATCATTGAATAGCGTCAGGCCGAACATATACGAGCGCGCCTGGCTTTCCGGAATGTCCTTGCCGGTCTTGCCGATGATCAGTCCCAGCTCCAGCTCATAATCGAGCGCATTGCTAAAGTTCGGCCAGG
>JAJVID010000016.1:7938-11749 GCA_022072205.1 Acidobacteriota bacterium | reverse complement strand
CTTGAATCGGCAGGGCTTCGGCTTCGGCGACGGCGCGGACGCGTTCGATGGCGCAGGCGCTGGCGTCGAGCGCCTGCGCGGAACAGCCACGACGCGCGCCTTCAATGCTGAGATTCCCCATCCCACACCCAAGGTCGAGCATCCGGCCACGCAGGAACGGCAGCGCCATCCGCTCGAACGGATTGAGCGCGAACTCGCTTTCGCGCGCCTGGCGCTGGAATTGAGAATCGAAGAAATCAATTGTTCGGTTGCGGTTCATCTTTATCTGACTTTGGCGTTATCACGGGCAGGAAAATCTTGCGAGTCGTCTGCTTAAGGCAAGCATGGCTTTTGCAAAGTCGGTTGTGGCCCTGCTTATAAACTAAAACCTATCACCGAGCGCCTGTAACCTATAAATCTTTCCTTCGAAATTTATCAAGACGCATCACCTGCTTCGGCGACGATGGCGCTACCACTGGCGACAGTCGCGTAGTTTTCATATCGTACCTAACGCTCCTTATCGCTCTAACCGCGTGGCGGTTCCAAAGGGCCGACCGCCCAAGGATGCGAGTCTATTTCATCAAACATTGCTTGAGGCTTTTGTTTTAGCGCCTTTCAGGGTTTTGAGAAGACTTCGTAGTCATTCGCGCCCTTCGGAGCGTTGTCTACGACCTTCCCCAGGTTGCCCTTAAAAATGTTGCCGTGACTGTCCTTACTCAGCGTCAACGTCGTTTCCGCGCCGAGTTTGGCGAGCGAGTCGCCCAGGTCGAAGCGGTTGCCGCGCGAGGCGTTCGCTACCCGTTCGCCCGGGAAGACGATGCCGCTCTTGCTGACCTTGCCCTCGAAGGTGTTGTTGGCGAAGACCGAGTTGTTGAGCGCTGCGCCCATGTCGCGGCCGGCAAGCTGGCCAAAGCCGCCGATGGTCACGGCGCCGGGTGGGTACTCTCCGTTGTGCATTTCGAAGCGAAACCGGTTGCCGGTGATCTTGAAGTTTTCGCCGCTGATGCCCAGCCCCCAGCCTTTGCCCCGTTTCGTGATCTCGTTGTTTTCGATCAACACCTCATCTGCCCCGAGGTTCCCGCAAATCAGGATGGCGTAAGACGACGGCCAGCGCTGGCCCGGCGCGCCCGTCACATCAATGCGGTTGCCGCTGACAATGATTTTGGCCGGCCCCGTGGCGGCGGCCGGATCGCCCTTGCCGGTATTGCCGTAGCGGTTGCCGAGAATCTCTATGGCTTCGTCTATGCCGCTGATGCGGTTGTTGATTACGCGCACCGTGTCGTGGTTCGAGTAGAAAACGCCGAGCAATTGCTCGTCGTCGGCCGGCGCGCCTTGATAGCCGCCCAATTCGACCAGACAGTTCTCGACCGTGAAATCGCCGCGCGCCGCGACGCCCGAACTCCAAATCGCATGGACGAAGCGAACACGGCCTTCGAGCGCCGTGTTGGCCGGGTTGCTGATGCGGCAGCCGCGAAACTCGAAGCCCGGACACGAGACAATGTAGGCCACCTCGCACGCCCAATCGCGGAACCATAGATCCTCAATCACGGCGGGATGAGTGTCGTTCTCGATCACGATGCGCAGCGGGCCGCTTTCGATCTCGCCACCAACGCCGGGCGTGAGCGCTTCGCCGCCGCCGCGTATGACAGTGAGCCAGGCGCCGCCTTGCTTCTTGCCAACGACGCGCAAGCCTCGGCGCATATAAATGGTGCGCCGGGGAGCCACTTTTTCATCGCCGATGAAGAAGACGCCCGCCTCCAACGCCACTGTGCCGCCCGCCGCCACGTTGTCAAAAGCCCATTGCAGGTTCCAACAATCCTGCGCGTCGTCGCGCGGGCGAACCTTGATCGTTTGCGCTCCCGTCCCGCCGGTGATGTTGCGCGGATCGGGATTGGGCGTCCCTCTCTGGTCACCGTAATCGGCCAGCCCGGAGCCGCTGGCCGTAGGGTAATTGAAATTGAACGCGAACGCGGAGACGGCGATACACATCAACCAGAAGATCGCTTTGCTCATCTGATTCCTCCGTTCCATCTCACACACCGTAAGGCGAGAACTCGGCCTCCAGCCGCTCCTGCTCGGCCTTTTGCATCTGCTCCAACACGACGCAGCGAATCGGTTCGCCCGTTTGCGTCAGTCTGCGAAAACAGAGACTGGAGTTGGTGCAAAGGGCGCTGGCATCGCCCCGGCCTTCCAGCCAGCGTTTGGCCAGATCGGGTTCGCGGATCAGCGGGCGGGCGAAATTGAAGAAGTCCACCTTGCCTTTTGTGCGATTGAGGATTTCCTCCAACAACTCCACGTTGCGGTTGCCGCAACCGAGGATGACCGGCGCGCCCACATCCAGCGCCTCGGCATAGCGCAGGTAAAACGATTGCTCTTCGGGTTTGCTGATATTCCCGCGCAGAGGATCGCCGGGCTTCTCGCTGCCGCTGATGTCAATGGCGTCCACGCCGGCCTTGACGATCTCGCGTACCATCGCCGGGAAATTGTGAATATCAATCTCGCCCGGTGTGCCGTTGTCCACCGCGCCGTCGTCGCAGTTGAGTTTGATCAGGATCGGGAAATCGCGTCCCACGTAATGGCGCATGCGCTGGACCATCTCGGCCACGATCCGCACCCGGTTTTTGAGCGAGCCGCCATAGTTGTCCGTGCGCCGGTTGGTGAAAGGCGAAAGGAAGGTATTGACCAGGTAATGATGCGCTCCGTGGATCTCCACGCAATCGAATCCCGCATCGCGAAGGCGGCGCGTGGCTTGCGCCATATCCTCGCAGAAGCGTTCGATCTCGGCCACGGTCATCGTGTGGCCTGCGGGTTGACCGCGCCAGTCAATGCCCGATGGGCTGATCCGATTGGGCCACTGCACGCCAGTGGGACTAAGCATAGAGGGTTTGTATGCCTGACCCTCCCGCGGCGCGTTTGAAGAAGTGCCATCGTGCCCGATTTCAGCGCCGATCTTGCAACCATCCTTTACACCATGCACCGCCTCGGCCAATTTCGTCAGTCCGGGAATAAAGCGGTCATCATAGGCGCACACGTGACTGCTCTTCTTGCCATACTCCATCACCGCCATATAACCGGTCAGTGTGAGGGCTACGCCGCCTTCGGCGTAACCGCGATGAAAGCGCAGCATGTCTTCGGTGACCTCTCCGGTGATCGCGCCCGCTCCTTCAAACGCGGCGGAGCGCACGATGCGGTTCTTCAACTTCATCTTGCCGATGCGCCCTGGCGAAAAAATCTTGTAATGAGCGCGACCCGCAGGCCGGCTCCCCGGCGGCGGGGCCGCTTCAGCTTGATCACTCGGTACAAAGCCGGTTGCCGTTGTGGCGAGCGAGCCAGCCGCAACCAGTTCGATAAACTCTCTACGGCTCGTTTTGGGTGTCGAGTCCTTGTCACTCATGTTGTTCCTCCGGATAGAAAGGTGGATAGATAGACAGTGTATCCACCTTTCGCAGTCCGCAGGGCAATGATCGAAGGGCATCATCTTTCTGATGAGGATGGCAACAGCCTCTTGATTGGCTCTGAGCAGTTCAGTAGTGAACTTGTCCGGGCGTAAGGCTGTGTGATTCCGGATAAGGAGCGTCTGCTGAGGGAAGTCTTTCAGGACATCTTCATTCGCAACGCCACCAGCACAAACGCCGCCACAAGGCCGCAGGCGGGCGATTCATCCCGCCACAAGAGGCTCCTTGCATAAAAAACGGGGAGCGAGTTTTGCTCGCTCCCCCAGCAACATGCCTTATGACAGGAGTTGGGATCAGAAACTGGTCTTGATGTTCGACGGCGTTGTCTCGTCGCTCAGTTGATTGATGATGTTCAACTGGCCGCCCGTCAGCTCGAA
>JAJVID010000016.1:5268-7838 GCA_022072205.1 Acidobacteriota bacterium | reverse complement strand
GTCGAAACGCTGCGCGCGCGACCGCCGCCAGTTGGTTGAAGCGTGAGCGATGCGCCGCCGATTGGAACGCCGTTGATTGCGTTGACGACGACTCCGGCGATGCCGCCGAACTCGTTGCGATTGGCGATGGCGAGAGTGGCGGGCTGGCTCTGCCTGCCTTTCAATTCAACGCGCAGGCTGGAGACCAGGTTGGTCGGCAAGCTATCAGGCAAAACGACGTTGAGTTGCCACAGGCCGACAAAGCCCGGAGCGAGGCCGCTGAAGAGCGTTTGCGCTTGCGCGCCGCCAATGGTGACAGTTGTCGGAGCCGTTGCGAGCGATGGCGTGTCTGTAGGCGCAGGCTGGCCATCCGGCGCCAGTGGGTTCGTCCTGCCGATGCCCGTCGCGTAAATGATGACGAATTTACCGGTCGCTTCAGGTCGCGAGCCGGGCAGACGGTCGAAGTCGGCGTTGATCGAGTAATCCGAATTCAACGCGACGGCCTGTCCCGAACCGCTTTGATCAATCGTGAAGACGCCGGGCGCGGCTTCGGCGACGGTGGCCGCGCCGGTGGCGACTGGGGCGCTCGCTCCGCTGGCGAAGACCTCGACTGTCGCCGCGCCGGGATTGACGCCGTTCGGCACTTGCAGGTTGATCTGATTCGCCGAAGCGAAGAATAGCGGCGCGAGCGTACCGTTGATCTTCACCGACAACCCGGCCAGCGTGGTCGGCAGTGGCAATGTCTGCGCGGTCTGCGGCGCCTGACTGGTCATGCCTGAGGCGAAGAGCGCGGCGATTGAACCGGGCGCGACAGTGGCGTCGTAGCTCGCGGCATTGACGAGCGCGAGCGCGGCCGCGGCGCGGGCGGGTTTCGCTTCACGCCCGGCTTGAATTGCAAACGCAGCGAAAGCGAAACACAGGCAGATCAAAACAAACCGCCGAAATGAAGCTGAACGCAGATGCGATTTCATACGCGATCTCCAATTTGCTAAGGCGTGTTTCATTTCCCAGGTAACAGTTCGACATCGAAACAATCTTCAACACAAAGGGTCAAAGGGTCAAAGGGGCAAGGAAGATCAACCCTGGTCAGGTCTTTGACTCTTTGACCCTTTGACCCTTTGTGTTGAAACTGTTATCTACTTTTCGCTTCACTTGAAACTTGCCTTTGCTAAGCGATAAATCCCAGGTTTCCAAAGCTGCCATTGAGCACCTGCTGGGCCTCCGCTGGCGAATTGCCCAGCCAACTCTCGATGATCGTTTGATAGACAGAGCGGAAATCAACTTTGAATTTAAGGTTGCCGCGATCGAGATCGGTCAGGTTCGGGTCCTGGCCGTAGACGCCGCCTTTGACGCGCCCGCCCAGCGCCAGCACGTTGTTGGCCGTGCCGTGATCGGTTCCGTTGTTGTTCTGCGCCACGCGGCGGCCAAACTCCGACCAGAGCAGAATCAATACGCGCTGCTCCATCCCGTGAGCGGCCAGATCGTCATAAAACGCCTTGAGCGCGGGCGCGACCGTATTGCCCAACAGTCGCGGCAGATCGCCCGTCGGTTGTTCAGGATTGGTGTAGCTCGCCTGATTGGCGTGCGTATCGAAGCCGCCAGTCGAGATGTAAAAGACGCGCGTGCCCAATTCGGGATTGGTCGAGGTGGCCAGCTTGGCGATCATCTTCAACCCGTTGGCGAAGCTGTTGCTGGTGGGATAAGTGACCGGGCTGGTGTAACCGAGCGCAGCCTGCGAGACTTGATCGGCGCCGTCCAATGCGTTGAGTTGCGTTGTCTCCCACAAATCAACGTAGGAAGAATTGGAAGCCGCAGCGTCCACCAATCGCGCCGCCGCCAACTGGTTGTTGCGATCACCGCCGTAGCCGCCATCGGTGTTGAAGGCGTAGCCGCTCGGATTGCCGTTGTTGTCGCTGGCGATTCCGGCGCAAACCGCTCCCGATGAATACAGCGTCAAGTTGACCGCGCCGCCGACGCCGACGGTATCGAGCGAATTGCTCGCATCGCCGAAGAGCGCCGAATGCCGCCCGATCCAACCCGTGCGCGAAGCCGTCGAGATGTTCGCGTCAACCGTCGCCGAATACCAGATGTCGCGCGAGGTGAAATGCGAAAGGTTCGGCGTCGGATAGCCGACGCTTTGAATCACGGCCAGCTTGCCCGCGTCAGCGAGCGGCTTGAGACCGTTTTCAGCATTGGCCGGATTGAGCGCCTTTTGACCGAGCGCCAGTTCAGGACACATTCGCATCGTCGCGCTGCCGTATAGCGGTTGCAGCAGGTCTTTCGGAATGCCGAGCGTCGGGCGCGCGCTGGCGTAGGCGCCGTAGTTCTGATACGGGACGATGACGTTCAACCCGTCAATCCCGCCGCCGAGTTCGACAATGACCAGGATATTGCCGGCGCCGGCGCTGTATTCCGCCAATTGCCTGACGATGGTTGCGCCTGCGGCTCGCGGGTTGAGCACAGGCAGCATCATTCCTGCGCCAATCGCGCTGGCGCCGCCTTTGATGAAATCTCTACGGGTAACTTTCGACATCAACACATCCTCCGAATGTCAGTAGCCCGACCGTGAGGGAGGGCCTGGCCAATGAAAT
>JAJVID010000016.1:0-5168 GCA_022072205.1 Acidobacteriota bacterium | reverse complement strand
TTGACGTTGAAGTCGGCGCGTTTGGCGACGATGACCAGATGGTCGAGGACCTGCGGCTCAGGGGCTTCGTAGGCGAAATACTCCCAGAGCTTCTTGCAGAGGAAACGCGCGGCGAACGTGCGCTGCGGCTCGTGGTCGAGGATCAGATCAACGATGGCGTCGCCGTTGAAATTGCCGGTCACGCCGTAGACAGTCTTATTGCCGTAATCGTGCCGGCGGGCCGCCGTCGAGTTGTCGTTGACATCGGGCGGCAGGTCAACCAATTCGCCCGGCGTGAGCGTATTGCCGTTGAAGCCGTTTCCATTGCGCTGCTCGACGCTGTATTTGAGCGACCAGCCCGTGAAGGCGCGCGCCGCCTGCTGCACATCGGTCTCGGTGTACGCGCCCTGCTGATAGTTCTCAAAGCCCAGCGAGAACAACTCCATCAATTCGCGCGCGTAGTTTTCATTCGGACTGCCGAGCCGGTTGAGTTGCGTGTCGAGCCATTCGATCATCGCCGGATCGCGGTTGATCCCCTTCAGCATCGCGCGGAAATCGGCGGTGGCCTGATCGCGGAAGAGCTTATTCTGCCAATAAAGCCATTTTGAATTGTCGATCTTGGAGAATGAGGTGGCGAAGTGATCGTGCCAGAAGATGACCATCTTCTCCTGCAGCGGACGTCTGGTCTTGACCATCCGGTCGAGCCACCACCCGGCCAGCCGATCCATCGTCAAAGCGTTCGGCACATCCTGCGGCGTGGTCGAACCGGGCGCCGTGTAGCGTGTGACTTGATAGCGTATCTCGTAGGGCGCGCCAGCCGTATCGGCGGGAACGTCGCTCAAGCCAGGCTGCTCAGGCGTGTTCTCGTAATTGACCAACTGCTCAACGGTCGCCTCGAAACCCTGCTTGAGATACTCGTTGATTTCATCCGGACGCGCTCCGAAAGCGGCGCGGCGCAACAGATGAGCCATCCTCTCGTATTGGGTGGGCATGACAGACCTCTACCTGTTTTGGGACTTGACGTCTTCGGTCGCTGAAACTGATTTTTTGCTGCTTTGGGCGCCGGTGATGAAGACACCCGCAATGGAAATACGAAAATGACGGCCTATTTCGTCGCCTCCGCGCAGGCAAACTACCGCCACTCTTCGCCGATCATCACCAGCTTCAACGCGGCGGACAATAATGCGATCTCGTCATTTTTCTGATGCGAATGTCCAAAAACTATATTTGTCTTGACATATATGAATCGCCCGCATATCCTCCGAGCATATTCGGATAGGCGAATATAGTTTAAGGAGAAAGGAAATTTTATGACTGAAGCGATAGTTGATGCGGTGCGTTCAAGGTACGGGGCGGTCGCCAAGAGCGGCCTGTCGAGTGAGCACGACGGCGTGCGGGCTGTAGCGGAAGCGTTTGGCTACACATCCGAAGAACTGGCTTCGATTCCGGCGGGGGCGAATATGGGATTGTCTTGCGGCAACCCGACGGCGATGGCGAGCCTGCGCGAAGGCGAGGTGGTGGTTGATCTGGGATCGGGCGGCGGCCTCGATGTCTTTCTGGCGGCGGCCAAAGTCGGCCCGGCGGGCAAGGCCATCGGGATTGATATGACTGAGGAGATGATCGAGCTTGCCCGTCGCAACGCCGCGAAGCTGCCTGGCGGCGCGGCGAATATCGAATTTCATCAGGCTACGATTGACAACCTGCCGCTCGCTGACGGCTCGGTGGATTGTGTGATCAGCAACTGTGTGATCAATCTGGCGCCGGATAAGCGGGCGGTCTTTCGCGAAGTGGCGCGGGCGCTGAAACCCGGTGGCCGTCTGGCCGTCAGCGATATCGCGCTCAAACGTCCGCTCCCGCCGGAGGTCAACGCGGACGTGATGGCTTACATCGGTTGTATCGCCGGGGCCATCAGCCTGGAGGAATACCGGCAGGGCCTGGTTGACGCGGGCTTCAGCGATGTGATGATCGTTGACTCCGGAGCCGATCTCAATGCTTACGCGGAGTTGGAAAACCAGTCGGGCTGCTGCTCTCCGGCGATGGCTGAGCCTGCGCAGCCGGGAACTCAAACTCTTCCCATAGCAAACGCAGGTTCCTGTTGCGGCGGCGGAGTAAAGGAAGACTTGCCGAGCAGCTTGAAGGATTTGCTGAGCCGTTACAACATCAATGAATACGCGGCAAGCGTGAAAGTCTTCGCGGTGAAACCGGAAGGCCCACAAGCTTGATTCGATGGCGGCATCGGCGTCAAGAACATCAGGTTCGCCAATCTTCACTCCGCGAATCGCCGCCGCAGTGTGACAATGTCCCGGCGCAATCTTCGAAGTCAGGTCAAGAAAGAAACAGAAAATGAATCGCATTCATCGGTGGTACTGTAGATCAGACATTTGGAAAAAAGCCCTGGAAGAAGAGATATTGCCCTGGGCGCTCAGGGGAGCTTCTCTTGGAGGAAATATTTTAGAGGTAGGGCCGGGGCCGGGATTAACCACAGATTTGCTGCGGCGGCGATATGATCAAATCACCGCAATTGAAATTGATCGGAAGCTTGCTGATTCGCTGAAAACCCGCTTGGAAGGAACGAATGTCCGGGTCATTGAAGGAGACGCGACGAAAATGCCTTTCGCGGATAATTCATTTTCAGGGGCGGTATCTTTCACGATGTTGCACCACGTTCCCTCTCACGAGTTGCAAGACCGGCTGCTGGCAGAGGTATACAGAGTCCTGAAGCCCGGAGGAGTCTTTATCGGGACCGACAGTGTAGGAAGTCTGGCGTTTCGACTATTTCACCTATTTGACACAATGGTAATAGTTGATCCGAATTCATTCGGGAGGCGATTGGAGTCACTCGGCTTTACAGACGTAAGCGTAGAATCGGCCCGAAGGATGTTTCGATTTTGCGCGAAACACCCTTAAAGCTCTGAATTCGGATTTTTGTCCGCTTGTGGTTGACGCAGGGCAGATCAACATTGCCTTTGGTCGTCTTCGTTCGATCCAACCGCTCAGTCATCTTTTTGTCTCCCTGGTTGTCCAAAACAGGTCGCATCAGAAAAATGATGCGGTTTCATCATCTCGAAATTTCGACCTTTGCATTACGTTAGCCGTCTCACCGAAAGCCCCGAGACACAGAAAATTCGCTACTGCAAAAGGAGATTCCGCAGATGAAGAAGAGCTGGTGGCAACCTTTGCTGTTCGTTCTGATCGTCGGCATGACCGGCGTGATGTTGATGGGCATTCGCACCTATCAGGACGCCCCTCCGATTCCGAATTTTGCTACACCCGCCGGAGAAACGCTCATCTCAAGCGCAGCCATACTGGACGGTCAGAGCGTCTTTCAGAAATACGCCTTGATGGATTACGGCAGCATGTTCGGCGATGGCGCGAGCCGCGGGCCTGACTTCACCGCCGAGTCGCTTCATCGCATCGCCGTCGTGATGGAAGATTTTTACGTCGGGCAATGGCGCGCGACGCATCAGCAGGAGCCAACGCCGCACGACCGCGCCGCCATTCAGGCCAGAGTCAAACAGGAGATCAAAGAGAATCGCTACGATGCGGCGACCGGCGCGGCGCGGCTCAGCGAAGGACAGGCGCACGCTTATCACGAGTTGGTCAAATACTACGCGAGCGTTTTTCAGGGCGCGCACAGCGAATCGTTCCAGCCTGCGGCCTACATCACCGATGCGGCGGAGTTGCAAAACCTGGCGGCGTTCTTTTACTGGGGCGCGTGGGTTTGCGGCGCCGAGCGTCCGGGCAAGGCTTACAGCTTCACGCACAATTGGCCTTACGACGCGGCGGCGGGCAATCTGCCGAGCGCGTCAGTGACGTTCTGGAGCGTCTTCGGTTTGTTCGGACTGATTCTGGCGCTCGGCGGCGTGCTGTACATTTACGGGCGCGCTGACAAATGGATCGGCTTCAACGGCTCTGATCGCGCGCATCCGATCATCACCGTGTCGGGCATCGCTGGCTTCACTCCGACGGCGTTGCAGCGCGCGACTTACAAATTCTTCGCCGTGGCCGCCGCGCTTTTTCTGGTTCAGGTGCTGGCCGGTGTTTTGACGATTCACGATTTTGTCAGGTTCACGACCTTCTTCGGCGTGGACATCTCGACCTACTTGCCGATCACGATCACGCGCGGCTGGCACGTGCAGATCGCGTTGTTGTGGATTTCGGCCTGCTGGATCGGCGCGGCGATTTTCGTGCTGCCGTTGATCGCGCGCGAGCAACCGAAAGGGCAATTGGCGCTCGTCAACTCGCTCTTCGGCTTGTTGGTTGTCATCGTGGCTGGCAGCAGCGCGGGCGTGTTGCTCGGCCCGAAGGGGATGCTCGGCGAGTGGTGGCGATGGTTGGGCAATCAGGGCTGGGAGTTCGTCGAGTTGGGGCGGTTGTGGCAGGCGTTGCTCTTCGGCGCGTTCGCGCTCTGGGCCGTGATTATGTGGCGCGGCGTCCGCCCGGCGCTGCGCGGCAAAGAACCGTGGTCGCTGCCTTACTGGATGCTTTACGCAGTCGTCTCGATTCTGCTGCTCTTCATCGCGGGCTTTGTGGCGGGGCCGAAGACCAATTTCGTGATCGCTGATTTCTGGCGCTGGGCGGTGATTCACATGTGGGTCGAAGCTTTCTTTGAAGTCTTCACGACGGTGATCGTCGCTTATTTCATGTACCTGATGGGGCTGGCGAGCCAGCACAGCGCGGCGCGCGTGGTCTATCTGGCGACGCTGTTGTTTCTCGGCTCAGGCATTCTCGGCATCTCGCACAATTTTTACTGGAACGCCAAGCCGGTGATGACGCTGGCGATTGGCAGCGTCTTTTCGACGTTGCAGGTCGTGCCGCTGATTCTGCTGACGCTCGAAGCGTGGCGATTGCGGCAGATGCCCGACGCGGCGTTGCGCGAATCGAATCGCGCCAACGGATCGCGCGCGATGTTCGGCCAATCCGAAGCGTTTCTGTTTCTGTTGGCGGTCAACTTCTGGAATTTCATGGGCGCGGGCGTCTTCGGGTTGATCATCAATCTGCCGATTGTGAACTACTACGAGCACGGGACGTATCTGACGGTCAATCACGGGCACGCGGCGTTGATGGGCGTTTACGGCAATTTGTCGCTGGCGGCGATGCTGTTCTGCTGCCGCTATCTGCTCAACGCGGAGAGTTGGTCGGCGCGGTTGGCGCGCTGCTCTTTCTGGTCGCTGAATTTCGGGCTGGCG
>JAJVID010000079.1 GCA_022072205.1 Acidobacteriota bacterium | reverse complement strand
ATCGAGGACTTTCTTACCCGTCCCTTCAAAACGTCTTTCTGAAGCGCCGGATCAAGGCCGGTTTTCAACTTCACGACTTCCCACGTGTATTTTTCTCCGCCGTTACCTTTATCGCCGCCCCTTCCGCCGCCTGTCTTTCCCGTCTTGTTCGCCATACTTGTCCTCCTTATTTCGTCACGCCTGAACCAAAAGCCGGAATGGCTGAGGACGCCAGTAAAATTTGTCTTTGGGATTGTTAGCAGACCACTTTGAACAATAGACCCTTCGCAACTTGATAACCGCATCCGGCTCGAAACATTTCACGCCCGGGCGATTCACGAGGTAAATATTCCCGGTCAGTAACCCGACGCCCCTGTTTAATGTCATCCGAGTCGCCAAAACAGCGCGTGCTCTTGATTTGATGCGAGCCTCATCTATAATCGCCGCTGTCGCGGGTAATAACATTCAGCGCTACTACAAGGACAACACATCAACTCCGGTCGTCACGCCGCTGCCAAACTCGTTACGGCCAGGTTCTGTCGGTGTAATGTCTTTGCACATCAATTTTGCAAAGATGGCACGTAAAGGTTAGTGAAGCGGGCTTTATTCTGTGACGCTGGTTCCCAGTCCAGACGCCAGAGGACACAGCACATCTGTTTCAACAAGAAAGGCATGGACTTCACAAAAGAGGATTTCGACCGGTTTTTGACTTGGCTCGATCCCGATCCGGAAAAGGCCGCATTGAGGTACACGGAGATTCACCATTCGCTGGCGATGATCTTCACCGCTCGTGGCTGCCATCAAGCCGAAGATCTGGCGGATGAGACCATTAACCGCGTCGTCCGCAGGCTGGTGAAGATGATTGACACTTACGAAGGCTCTCCATACCCCTATCTGGTCAGAGTCGCCAACAACCTCGCCTCCGAGCACAAAGGGAAAACAGGTAATATCACTTCCCTGCCCGACGATTTTCGCTTCGAAACGCAATCGCCAGATGAAGACCTGGAACAAACTTTTGCCTGCCTCGACCGGTGCATGGAAAAACTTCATCCCACCAAACGCCAACTCGTCCTTGAGTATTATCAGGAAAACAAAAAGGCCAAGATAGAGAACCGCAAAAAAATCGCCGCCTCGCTGGATATTCCGCTCAACGCGTTGAGGATACGGATGTGCCGCACCAGGGACGGCATGCGCGAGTGCATCCTGCGATGCCTGAAAGGAGACAATTCCACAGAAATAGATTGACCTCCTCGCCCTTAACCGGGTGGAAGGCAAATTTATGAAAGAAAGAAGCTGGGTATGGCTGATAAAATCCATACAAAAGACGACGACACGCTGTTACGGCAATACCTCTTAGGCGCATTGTCCGATGACGAGCAGAGCCAGACCGAGCAGCGGTTGCTCGCCGATAAGCCATTCGCCGATCTCTTACCGGTCAACGAGGATGAACTATTCGACGATTACATCAGCAATCGTCTCTCCCAAAAAGAACGAAGGCAGTTTGACCGCTATTTCCTATCCTCTCCCACGCGCCGCAAGAAACTGGTTCTGGCAAAGTCGCTCAGGCTGTACGTCAACAAACATCACCCACCGGTCGAAACGCCCTTATGGGAACGCGTCAAAGAGTGGTTGAAAGGCTCGCTCCCAATTCGGATTCTGATCCCGGTCACAGCCGTTTTGCTGTTCGGCGCGATAGGCGTGGGAAGCTGGCATCTTTACCAGAGAAAATCCGGCGGTCAGCAGAGCGCCAAGATGCAAATGACTCCTGCGGCGCGAGCGCCAAAAGAAGTCAGCGACGGATTGCTCGCCCTGATGGAAGCGTACGCCGGAAACCGCACATCGGAAATCCGCATCTCCGGTTTCCCATACTCTTCATTCTCCGAACCGGCCCCGCACGAAGCGTTGCGCGGCGGTGGGAACGGCCAGAAAAATGATGATCCCAGAATGGCCAGAGCGAGGACTATTCTGAGCTACGCTGCGGAGATACATAAAAACTCCGCCTCGTTTCACGCTCTCGGAAAATACTATCTGGCGCGCGGCGAATTCGACGATGCGATCAGCGAAATGGAAAAAGCCTTGAACGCCGACCCGTCCGCCAAAAACATCGCCCAGTTGCAAAGCGACCTCGGCGCGGCCTACCTGGGACGCGGCATCAAAATCCGTCGCCAGCAGGAAGAGAAAGATAAGGCTTCAACGAAAGACGATCCATCCTCCGCCGACCGCCAGGAGGGCCTGACCAGTTTTGGCAAGAGCCTGGAACACCTCGACCGCGCGTTGGAACTCGACGGCTCGCTGCTCGAAGCCCTGTTCAATCGCGGGTTGTGCCATTACTACATGTTCCTGCCCCAACAGGCGCAACAGGCTGAAGACGATTGGAACGAATACCTCAGGAAAGACCCTAACTCCCCTTGGGCGAACGAGGCCAGGAAATACCTGAAAGAGATTCAGGACAAGAAACAGAAGGCCGCGCTGGATCAACAACAACTCTTCGAC
This sequence comes from Acidobacteriota bacterium, assembly GCA_022072205.1. Lineage (GTDB taxonomy): Bacteria > Acidobacteriota > Blastocatellia > RBC074 > RBC074 > JAJVID01. The sequence continues at coordinate 9,290 of JAJVID010000079.1, read as the reverse complement.
AACTTCATCAAAGCCTACAAAGCCCGCGACGGCACGAAAGCCAAAGAAATCGCCTGCCAGAGCCGCTCGCGCACAGGAAACGTGATCGCGGAACGGCTGATTGACTCTTACCTGGAACTGGGTATCCGAGGCCAGACCGCCGCCGCGCAAGACCAACTAAAAATCCTGGATTACCTGGGCAAATTGGAAGCCGGATTCGGCGACCGGTTTATCTCCGACCTCGCTCGTTTTTACCGGAAAGCGACACCTCGGCAGATGATAGCTCTAGTCAACGCTCGGCGCTTGATGCAATCAGGCTACACCAGCTACAGAAAATCCGACTTCGATAAATCCCTCATTTTTTTTCGCGAGGCCAGGCAAACGTTTGAAAGCGTCGGCGATTTTCCCGAAGCGATGTTCGCGGAGTTTCATATTGGGCGGAGCTATGGGCGACAACCCAACCTCACTGTCAGTTTCTCAATTTTTAGCCGATTGATCTATCACACAAAGCGAACTCGGTACCAATGGTTGTTAGCTGAATCAACTTATAACTTAGCGACTACTCAGATGGGTCGAAACGAGTACTCTGATGCTCTTGCTTATGGCAGCCAGGCTACGGCATTGATAAAGCCAATAAACGATACGAATGAGATCATAAATCACTTTGTCACAGTTGGAGAGATACATAAGCGGCTCGGGGACCACCAGCGATCTTTAAGCTCTATTGAACAGGCATTAGCGTACGCCAAAAATTCCGCGCTAGACATTCATTCTGTGCGCAGAATTTACGCTGGATCATCACTAAGCTTTGCCGCATTAGGACTACATACAGCCGCTGTTCATTACCAGAAAGAAGTATTAAAGCTAGATTTAGTAATCGGAGCGCCACTGAACATAAATCGAACTCTCGCTCAATTGGGTATTACCTATGCAAAGCTATCAAAATACAGCGAGGCGCTAAGGTTTGCCCAACAAGCTTATCAGAGCGGTCAATCTCTCGCGCAAACTGATAATGGTAAAAACATGATTGCTTACGCGTCTCTTCAACTTGGAGAAATTCACCGCCAAGCTGGGAATGCTGATCAAGCTATTCATAGTTATCAAGAAGCAATCAGATTATACGAAACAATAGGTAATCCCCAGCACCTTTACTCAGCGCACAAAGGCATCTTTCTTACCTATGTTTCTCAGACAAACTATTTCGCTGCGAGACGAGAACTTGAGATAGCTACAAGACTGTTCGACGACTACCGTTCTAAAATCAGAGAAGAAAGTAACAGAAATAGTTTCTTTGATAGCGGCCACGACATCTACGATCTAGCTATTGACTTCGAACACTCTACGATGCGTAACATACCTCGCGCATTCGAATATTCAGAAATTGGCCGAGCCAGGTCTTTACTCGACATGATGAATAAGGCGGCTCAGACTATTGAGAGCGCAGCCGGAACAGAAATTCAGATTTCTCAAGCGTCGAGTCCTCTTGGTCTCGCTATCATACAGCAGCAAATGCCGGATAAAGTTGAAATCCTTCAGTACGCGGCCCTTGAAGACAAGCTTGTTGTCTGGCTGGTCTCAAAGAAAGGATTCTTCAGCAACGTTGAAAATATTGGATATACAAAGCTGAATGAGATGGTTACTAGCTATCTGCAAACTATCTCAAATGGTAAAGCCGAAGAGGCCGGGAAGGCGGAGCAAGAAGCAAAAGAGTTATACGCGCGACTGATCAAACCAATCGAATCGCATCTGGACCGCAGCAAAAGGCTTTGCATCGTTCCCGATAAGGTGCTTTACCATCTTCCCTTCGGCTCCCTGCTTTCCGCCGATTCGAATAAAAACCTGCTGGAAGATTTCACCTTGATCTATGCCCCGAGCGCCAGCGTCTTCATCAAATGCACTGAAATTGCCCGAGACAAAGATGGCGCACCGGGAGAGAGCGTATTGAGCATCGGCAACCCACGATTTGATCGTAAGGCTTTCCGCTCGTTGGAAGATTTGCCTGAATCGGCGGTGGAGGCGCGGAAGATTGCAAGCTATTATCCGGCGCGGCAAGTCCTGACCGGAGCCGCAGCTACCGAGAGTCGGATTCGTGGCCTGCTGGCCGATGCGGATGTCATCCATTTCGCTACTCACGCCGTCACCAACCAACAGTCCCCGACGAGATCGAGTCTGGTTTTAACACCAGGGCCACCGTTGACGGCAAAATCTCAGGAAGCCGATGGACAATTTCAAGCCAGCGAAATATATCCGCTATTATTCCCGCGCACACGACTCGTGGTTCTATCGGCCTGTCAGACCGGCGTCGAGTTGACCTATCGCGGAGAGGGCGCGGTCAGTCTTGCGCGGCCATTCATAGCGGCAAAAGTCCCTCTGGTGGTCGCCAGTTTCTGGCCGGTCAAATCGAAGTTTACCGAAAAGCTGATGACCAGGTTTCACCAGTACCGCAAGACCGGAAAAGACCGGAAGACTCTCTCGACAGCAGAAGCTTTGAGGCAGGCGCAGATAGATATGCTGCGCGGCGAAGATAGCAACTATCACTACCCGTATTACTGGGCATCGTTTATGACCATAGGCGGGTACGCCAAATTCTGAAACGGCGCAGTACCGAGAGCGGTAGCGACCGGGCGACTGCGGAGCCAATTCTTATTGGAGTCGTCAGCTCGCCACCGCTTGCCAGACTGCGCTAGCGGCAAATTCACTTAAATCATAGGAGGAAAAATGTCAGTCCCCACCCCCCCGAAAGCCGACGTCAAGGTTATGTTAGAAGGATTGATGGCGCTGTCCCACAACAAGAAAGAAGATCAATGCGAAATAGGCATTCTGAGCACGCCGAAAGCCATTGAGACTTGCCACCAATTGATGATCAGAGTTACAAAAACCTCGCCAGCGGGAGCTTCAGTGTTATTCGACACAGCGCTCACCGCCGCTCTATCACCCCAACTCAGTCTGTTTGAGCTTGACGCGACAAGCCCGGCAAACCCCGGAGTCAGTTTCAGGCGCCACCGCCAAGGCCCGATCAACCGACTCACGTCGCCACCGCCCGATGACGACTTCCGATGGGTTGTTGATCTTCAGAGCGATGAGTTTCACGGAAAAGATTTGACGCCCCGGCTTGAACACTTTTCCCCAGTTCTGATCGTGAAGCACGGGGAGTTCTATACGGCTGAGTTGAGCAGATCGCTGAAACGAATCAAGGGCAATGGGGCCAAGGAGAGCTTCGGAAAGATCGCAACCGTCATAGGGGCGGATATTTTTTTAGATGAAAACAGTGAGGCCGTTCTGAAATTGGGGAATGGTTCGAACAACGTCTATCTGAGTTTGCGTAAAGAGGCTGAGACAAGCTATGAGATTTTCATTGATAACCTCTGCCCTGAGCCTGCGGACCCGTCCGTAACGACAAATCTTGAAAGCAGTGACTTCAGTCTCTACTACGATGCGCTCATTCTTCCCGACGGACAAAAGGAGCATAAGTTGGTGGTTGATGATAGTGAAGGCGCATTTCCTGAGGTTGATACTGATGAGAATCCCTGCTCTGGGACTTTCCTCGGCGACACCGGGACTTTACGCTCATAAGATGCAATATCAGCCATGTCTCATCATCAAAGGCTCGCCGAGTTTTGCGGAGAAAATCAGAGAGCTTCCTGGCAAGATCAAGACAGGGAGACCGCTGAATACAGGCTCCGATCAGATTGAAATGCTCTCCATTGGCAGGTATTCTTCGCTCGGCCTTAAGCGCCATCTCTCGTTCAACTTTCCGTCAACATCGAACAAGGAGAAAACCATGCTCAAGATCGCCACGAGCCTCCGTGCGATTCTTTTCACCGCTTTGATCACTTCTCTTCCCGGTTTCGCCGGGCTGGAAGGCAAAGCGCAAGAACCCGCTGCGCCGCCTGCCGCCGCGCAGGAACGGCCTTCATCGCCCTTCTCGGCTTCCCGCGAGCCTGAGATAAAACCTTACGATAAAGTGATCACCAAAGACGCCAGGTCGGACGCAGGCGTCTTCACTGTTCACCGCGTCAAGGAAAAGGTCTATTACGAAATCCCCAGGAAAGAACTCGACAAGGAGTTTCTGTGGGTGACACAAATAGCGAAGACCACGCTCGGCGTCGGTTACGGCGGTCAGGCGATGGGCAATCGCGTCGTCCGCTGGGAGCGCCATAATAACCGCATCCTGCTGCGCAACATTTCATACGCGGTCGTCGCCGACTCGAAAGAGCCAGTCTCCAAAGCCGTCAAAGCCGCCAACAACGATTCGATCATCAAGTCGTTCTACATTGAAGCTCTGGATAAAAACGGCAAGGACGATTCCATGGTGATTGACGTGACCAGCCTCTTTACGACCGAGGTGCCCGAGTTCAGCGCGCGTTCGCGGCTGCGCGCGCGTGGCTTCGACGCCTCGCGCTCGTTCATCGAGCGCATCGTCTCTTTCCCTGAAAACATAGAGATCGAGGCTACGCACACTTTCACCAATCCGCCCGACATGCCCTCGGCGGCAGCCGCGCCTGCGCCGAATCCCTTCCTCGGCGCTGGAATGGGCACGGGCAGCGCTTCGGTGGTGATGCATTACTCGATGGTCAAACTGCCCGAAAAACCGATGATGCCGCGATTGTTCGACGAACGCGTCGGCTATTTCAGCGTCCGCCAGATGGATTACGGCAAGGATGAGCATCGCGCGCCGCAACGCACTTACATCACTCGCTGGCGGTTGGAAAAGAAAGACCCGAACGCGGCGATTTCTGAGCCGATCAAACCGATCGTTTATTACGTTGATCCCGCGACGCCGACCAAGTGGGTTCCGTACATCAAGAAAGGCATCGAAGACTGGCAGCCCGCGTTCGAGGCCGCCGGATTCAAAAACGCAATCATCGCCAAAGATGCGCCGGCTGAAGACCCCGATTGGAGTCCCGAAGACGCGCGTTATTCGGTCGTGCGCTGGTTGCCTTCGACGATTCAGAACGCGATGGGGCCGCACATACACGACCCGCGCACCGGCGAGATTCTGGAATCCGACATCCAGATGTATCACAACATTCTGAGCCTGCAGCGCAACTGGTATTTCACGCAAGCTGGGCCGCTCGATCCGCGCGCGAAGAAATTGCCGCTGCCCGACGACTTGATGGGAGAGTTGCTGCGCTTCGTCGTCGCGCACGAAGTCGGGCACACGCTCGGATTCCAGCACAATATGAAAGCCAGCTCGATGTATCCGTTCGAGAAAGTCCGCGACGCGAAATGGCTGAAGGAAAACGGCCACACGCCGACGATCATGGATTACTCTCGTTTCAATTACGTCGCGCAGCCGGAAGACAACATCCCTGTTGACCTGCTGATTCCGAAGATCGGCCCTTACGACAAGTGGGCGACGATGTGGGGTTACAAGCCGATTGACGGATGCAAGACGCCAGAGGACGAAAAGAAGGCTCTCGACGAATGGGCGCGCGAGCAGGACAAAACGCCCTGGCTGCGTTTCTCGACCGCCAGATCGCGCGGCGCTGATCCTGGCGAATTGACTGAGGCGGTGGGCGACGCCGACGCGGTCAAGGCTTCAACGCTTGGCTTGAAGAATCTCAAGCGCGTGGCCGGCATGCTGCTCACCGCGACGACAACCGAGAAGGGCGAGCCGTACAACGATCTTGAAGAAGTCTATAACTCGATGATCGGCCAATGGCGGTTGGAGATGGGACACGTCGCGGCCATCGTCGGCGGGTTCAACACTCAGCAGAAGCACATCGGGCAGGACGGCGTGCTCTTCACGCCGATTCCGAAAGAGCGACAGATGGAAGCGGTGAAGTTTTTGAACGACAACGTATTCGCCACGCCCACGTGGATGCTCAATCCCGAAATTCTGCGCCGCATCGAAACCAACGGCGCGCTTGGCCGTATCAGAGCGGCGCAGCAGATTACCCTGATGCAGTTGATGAGTCCGTCGCGATTCACTCGCCTGATCGAGCAGGAGGCGATGGACGGCGACAAGGCTTATCGCCCCGTTGACTTCCTCGCCGATGTCCGCAAAGGCGTCTGGGGCGAAGTGAACGGCGCAGGCGCCGCTGCGCCGAAGATTGACGCTTACCGCCGCAACCTGCAGCGCGCTTATCTGGACCTGATGAACGAAAGGCTCAACGGGCGAGCGGCGGCAAACGACGATCAACGTCCGTTCATTCGGGGCGAACTGCGAACGCTCTCCGCCGAGGTGACGCGCGCGGCGGCGCGGACGACTGACCGCGCTACGCGAATGCACCTGGAAGACGTGAAGGATCAGATCGCCAAAATTCTCGATCCGAAGTTCGCGGCCCCGGCGCCGGCCACATCGCAACTTTCATTCATCCTGGGTTTCGACGGCGAAGAACCGAGCGATGAAATACTGAATTGCTGGCCGGATTATTCGTTTCGGATTCGGCAGTGATTGATAGCCCGCAGGTGGGGCAATTTGGCAAATTGCCTCACCTGCGTTTAATGCGCGCTCGCCTTCTCAGCCCCCAAGCCAGTATTGGCGCGCACATTCAATTCAGTGAACTTCTCTTCAGCTTCAGGCTCTCGCCCGGTCAGCGTGGCGATCACCGCGCCTAAAAAACCAAGCGGGATGCTGACGATGCCCGGATTTTCGAGCGGGAAGATCGCAGCCGTCTTCATAATGCTCGGACTGATCAGGATCAAAATCAGCGACGACAGCAAGCCTGTGGCCAAGCCCGCGACCGCGCCCCGCGTGTTGAACCTTCGCCAAAACAGCGACAGCACGATCACCGGCAGATTGGCCGATGCCGCTACAGCGAACGCCAGCGCGACCAGAAACGCCACGTTCGCGTTCGGCCCAAGCAAAATCGCAATCAGAATCGAGACCGCGCCGACGACAAAAGCCGTGACGCGCGCTACGCGAACTTCCTCGCCGAGGTCGCTGATCTTTCCGCGCTTCAAAACGTTCGTCCAGAAATCGTGCGCGAACGATGTCGAAGCGCTGATCGTCAATCCGGCTACAACCGCCAGAATCGTGGCGAACGCAATGGCCGAGATGAACGCGAAGAAAAGATCGCCGCCCATCGCCTGCGCCAGCAGCGGCGCGCTCATATTCGTCCCGCCGTTTTTGCCTATGAAATCGCGCCCGACAATCGTCGCCGCGCCGAAGCCGAGAAACGTGGTCAGTATATAAAAGCTGCCGATGATCAGCATCGCCCAGACCACGCTCTTGCGCGCCGTCTTGGCGTCGGGCACGGTGTAGAAACGCACGAGGATGTGCGGCAAACCGGCGGTGCCGAAGATCAGGGCCATTCCGAGCGAGATCAAATCGAGCGCGCCGTAAGGCGGCTTGTAGCGCAAGCCCGGCGTCAGAAAGTTTTGCGTAATCGCGTTGCCCTGCGCGTCGTGATAAGTCACTTGCGTCACGGCAGCGAAGAAGTTTCCGAAGCTGAAGTCGAAATGCTTCAGCACCAGGATGCTCAGCAGAACCGTGCCGCTCATCAGCAGAATCGCCTTGACGATCTGCACCCAGGTCGTCGCCAGCATCCCGCCGAAGACAACGTAAACGATCATCAGCACGCCGATGCCGATCACCGCGGAATGAAACGTAATTCCAGTATCTTTGAGCAGCAACGAAACCAGCGCGCCCGCGCCGACCATCTGCGCGACCATGTAAAACGCGCTGACGGTCAATGTTGACAGCGATCCCATCGCGCGCACCGGGCGCGGACTTAAACGATAAGCCAGCACATCCGCCATCGTGTATTTGCCCGCGTTGCGAAGCGGTTCGGCCACCACCAGCAGCACGGTCAGATAAGCCACCAGCCATCCGACCGAATACATAAAACCGTCGTAGCCCTGGAACGCGATGATCCCGGCGATGCCCAGAAACGAAGCCGCGCTCATATAATCGCCGGCCACAGCCACGCCGTTCTGCCACGCGGTCAGCGAACGCCCGGCGGCGAAATAGGCGCTCGAACCGGTTGATCGCCGCGCCGCCCACCACGTGATGCAAAGCGTGATGGCGATGAAGACCAGAAACATCACAAGTGAAGCTGACATCGTCTACTCGCCTCCTTTCAACCGCTGGATGATCTTTCGCGCCATTTGATCGAAGCGCCCCGCCGCGCGCACGTACAGCGCCGCGATAATCCAGGCCATGAAAAACTGCGACAGCGCAAACAGGTACGCCAGATTGATCACGCCGAAAACGCGTCTGCCCATCAACTCCGGCGCGTAACCGACCAGCGCCGGCAACGCGAAGTAATAAACGATGAAAAAGATCGTCGCGGGCACGATGAATCTGCGCTTGGCCGCGACCAGGCGTTTGAACTCATCCATCGCCGCGACGCGTTCCCAATCGGCGGATGAGATTGTCTCTTTCGACCGCTCTTTGTCGTTCAACTCACTTGCAGTTGGCATAGTCTCCCCTTGTTCGGTACGGTACAGGGAGCGGTAGCGACCTGATGCTTCGCAATCTACCAGGTCGCTACCGCTCCCTGTACCGTACCGGTTATCGAATGCTTGTGAAGATAAGGCGGGAAATGCATTACTACTGAACAGCGGGCGGGATTATAGGCCAGGGCGCCTGTTATGCCAAAATCGTTCCTGCGAGCCATCCGATTACAAGACGCCGAAGCTCTCCGAGATTGGCGCGGGCGAATTGTCGAAGAGCGGGGCGGGCAAGATAGTTTAAGAAGGAGTTGCGCGAGCCGTGCTGGCAAGGGCACAATCGGCGTGTCAATTGATTGAAAGGAGCCTCCCACAATGACTTTTGAGCAGATGGAAAGAGCGATGCAGTTTATGCTTGAACAACAAGCGCGATCTCTTGAGCATCAAGCGCAAACTGACGCCAAATTCAAAGAGACTGGGGAAATATTGAACAGGGTCGGCCTGAAATTGGATATTCTGGCGGCGGACTCGGTGACGTTCGACGCCAAACTGGAAAGGTTGCACGGCGAGATCGCAGCAGTTAGAGACGTCGCAATATCCCACAACCAAGCCATCAACCAGCTTTTCAGGCTTCACGAACAGACACAACAGAAATTCGATCGGCTCCATGAGCAAATGATTCAGAAATTCAATCTGCTTCACGAACAACGCAGGGACGAATTCGAATTAAACCAGCAGAACTTTGAGATTCTCAATGAGCAGCGAGAACGGGATATGGAAGAAACTCGCAGGAAGTTCGAGTTGGCGGATGAGCAGCGAGCGCGGGATTTCAAACTGATGGAAGAGCAGCGAGCGCGGGATATGGAAGAAACCCGCAGGAAATTCGAGTTGGCGGATGAACAGCGGGAGAGAGATGTGAAAGCGACACTCGACTTGATAAATCAGGTGACTCGCAAAATTGATTCGCTCAC
>JAJVID010000134.1 GCA_022072205.1 Acidobacteriota bacterium | reverse complement strand
TTGCCGGCAATCTCGCTCGCGGCCTGACGCGATTGCTGGATCAGTTCGTTGGCGCGATCAACTCTGGCTTTGGCTTTCGTCGTGCGCGCTTTCGGGCCGCGCCGCAGCCATTCAAGCTCGCGCCGGGCGAGTTGCTTCAGCTTCTGCGCTTCGACGGCCTGCCGCTCTTCCTGTTCCTGCTTTTTTTCCAGATAGTCGCCGTAATTTCCCGTGAAGGTCTGCGCGCGCCCGCGATCAATTTCGAGGATGCGGTTTGTGACTCGGTCGAGAAAGTACCGGTCGTGAGTGACGAGCAGCAGCGCGCCTTTGAATTCGGTCAGGTAACGTTCGAGCCATTCGACCGTTTCGGCGTCGAGATGATTGGTCGGCTCGTCCAGAATCAGCAGGTCGGGCTTGATGATCAGGCTGTGAGCGAGCGCGACGCGTTTGCGCTGGCCGCCGGAGAGCGTCTGCATTCGCGCGCGCAGGTCTGAAACGCCAAGCCGGGCCAGGATGTTTTTCGCTTCGGTTTCAAGCTGCCACGCGCCCGAAGTTTCAAGCTCGTGCGAAAGATCGGCGACGCGCTTCATCAACTTTTCGTCCGCGCCGCCAGCTTCGGCAAGCTTCGCGCAAACCTCTTCGTATTCGCGCACAAGCTCAAGCTTCTGTCGCAACGCTTCGTTGCCGCCGCTGAAGACGGCTTCGATCACTATTTGACCGGGATCGTAAGGTGGATTTTGCGAGAGGCAGGCGACGATCTTTTCATTGGCGATGACCACGCGGCCTGTGTCGGGGCGCTCTTCTCCGGCGATGACGCGCAACAACGTTGATTTGCCGCTGCCGTTCGCGCCGATCACGCCAACCTTGTCCGATTCGTCGAGGCCGAACGTGACCGATTCAAACAACGGCTTGATGCCGAAAGTTTTGCTGACGTTTTCGAGCGAGAGGATGTTCATCTTGTCAGCGCCCGCTCCAGCACGGCTTCCGCTTTTCCAGAAACGCCCCAATTCCTTCCTGCGCGTCCTGGGCCATCGCGTTCAGACTCATGACTTCTTTGGTGTAGTCGTAGGCCTTCGCCTGATCGAGATCAATCTGCGCGTAGAAAGCCTGTTTGCCGATGCCGACGATGAGCGGGCTTGCTTCGGCGATCTGTTCGGCCAGCCGCTGAGTCTCTTCACGCAATTGCGTTGCGGGCACGGCGCGATTGACGAGTCCCCACTCGACAGCGGCGCCCGCATCAATCGGCGTTCCGGTCATCAGCATTTCCAGCGCGTGCTTGCGCCCGATGGCTCGCGTCAACTCGACCATCGGCGTCGAACAAAACAAACCGATGCGCACGCCGGGCGTGGCGAATTTGGCTTCTTCCGAAGCGACGGCCAGGTCGCAGGCCGCGACAAGCTGGCAACCGGCGGCGGTGGCCATTCCCTGCACTTCGGCGATCACTGGCTGCGGAATGTTTTTGATCGCGGTCATCATCTCGACGCAGGCGTCGAATATCCGGCGGTAATCATTGACCGAACGCCCGCGCATTTCGCTCAGGTCGTGGCCTGAGGAAAAGACGCTCCCGGCGGCGGAGAGGATGACGGCGCGTATTTCGTTCGAGGCGCCGATCTCCCGCAAACAGGCCGTCAATTCACGCATCAACGCGAGCGACAGGGCGTTGCGGCGTTCGGGGCGATTAAGCGTGACGCGGGCCACCGGCGCGGTCAATTCGACAATCAGGTTTTCGTAATTCGTGGACATCGCTTCCCTCCCAACTATTAAATCAGAGGCGGTTGAACGAACTGCTATTGAAATCATCGCGGAACAGCCTCAGCATATCACACGCTGTAATTCGCAACATAAAACCATCCGGTCAAACTTTGAACATCTTCGGAGGAGTCGTTCATGCAGTCCTGAGTGAATCCCCGAAACAATGAAAAGCGGCATGGAGTTCAGCCTTTAGGCTGCTTGTCTCCTTCAAACGCCCTTTGGCTGTAACCAAGCAGCCTAAAGGCTGAACTCCATGCCGCTTTTCGGAGGAAAAACGAATGAAGAGATTTTCTCTGTTCACGTTTCGCCGCGTTGCGCTGGCGTGTCTGCTTGCGCTCGCCGCCGCGCTCACGATCAACTTTGATAACACCGCCGCCAGCGTCGAACCGCAGACTGGCGACGGCAAGCTGCGCATCATCGCCTTCGGCGCGCATCCCGACGATTGCGAATTGTCGGTTGGCGGCGCGGCGGCGATGTGGGCTGCGCGCGGCCATCACGTCAAACTCGTGGCTGTCACCAACGGCGACATCGGACATTGGCGCGAAGCGGGCGGGCCGCTGGCGATGCGCCGCAAGAAAGAAGTCGAAGAGGCGTCGAGAATCCTCGGCACGACGGTCGAGGTGCTGGACAACCACGACGGCGAGTTGATGCCGACACTCGAAAACCGCCGCGCGATCATACGGCTGATCCGCAACTGGAAAGCCGACATCGTGCTCAGCCCGCGCCCGAACGATTATCATCCTGATCATCGCTACACGGGAGTTCTGGTGCAAGATGCGGCTTATATGGTCACCGTGCCGTTCATCTGCCCCGAAACGCCGGCGATGAAAAACAACCCAATTTTTATGTATTACACCGACCGCTTCATGAAGCCTAACCCGTCGCAGCCCGACATCGCCGTCTCGATTGATTCGGTGATAGACAAAAAGCTGGACGCGCTGGCCGTGATGGAATCGCAATTTCTGGAAGGCGGCGCGAACGGTCACGAAGGACTGATGCCGAAGAACGCCGCGGAACGAACCAAGCGTGTCGCCGAAGTCCGACGGGGCCACGCCGCGCGCAACATCGGCGTCGCTGATCGTTTCAGAAATGTGCTGAAGGAATGGTACGGCCCCGAAGCCGCCGCAGGCGTGAAACACGCCGAGGCGTTCGAGATTTGTGAATACGGACGGCGGCCCGACAAGGCCGAATTGAAGCGGCTCTTTCCGTTTTTCCAGTGAGCGATCACATCGCGTTGCGAATACGAAAAAAGAGGCGGCCCACCAAGAGGCCGCCTCGATTTTTATCCGGCGTCGGATTCTGTTTAGAAGTCAACGCGGATGCCAAGCTGAAAGGCGCGCGGGATGCCCGGCGCGAACGAGCCTGAACCAAGCCCGTAACGATTGTTACGCAAGCCAGGCGACGTGCCGTTGATCGAACCGGGCGAGCCGTCAAGGAAAGATCCCAGGCGGTTCCCAGGCGTATCGAAGTTGGCGACGTTGAAGAGGTTGAAAATCTCAATCATCGGCTGAATGCTCACCCGCTCCTTGACTTTGTAAGTCCACGAGAGGCGGATGTCGGTGTTGATGAAGGAATCCAACCCCACCTGATCGCGCGGCGCGAGTTCAATCGGGACGCCGTTGTTGAAGATGCCTCCGAGCGCTCTGAGCTGGTTTTCGTTGAACAGCCCGGCGGAGAGCAACGCTCTGCCCGCTGGTGTGAAAGCGCCGTTGCCGACCTGAGCGTTGAACGCGCTGATCAGCGTATTGAGCGCCCTGCCGCTCTTCAATTGGCGACCGAACGCGCCGCGATTCGTTCCCGGCAGCGGGTCTTCGGTGATTCCATCGCCGTCCAGATCGCTGAAGAATATCTCCGCCGCGCCGCAATCGTTGCAGGAAATGAAAGCCGATTGCGCCAGGGGCGAAGCGATGCGCGTGGACGTGTTGAACTTGAATCCCCAGGGCAGATCAACCAGCAGTCCCATGCTGAATTGCTGTGTGCGATCAAGCCCAGTCGGCCCGTAGAACTTCGTTGGCGTGTCGTTGAACGCCGAGCCTGAGAGAAAGTCCTGATCGCCGCCCGAAGATTCAAACCGCGACAAGGCGTAGCTGAAAATGCCGGACGCGTTCTTGAACGGGCCGTAGCTGCCCAGCCTGCCTCGCATGCTGATCGTGAAGGCGTTGTAGGTTGACAGGCCAAGCGATTGAATGAAGCCCATCCCACGGAAATTCGGGTTCATTCCCTGGAAAGCGAAGCCGTCGAGCGCGCTGCCCGAGCCCAGCCCGGAATCCGCATAATCCTGAATGGTCGCGCCGGCCTTGATCGCGCAATCAATCGCGGCGCCCGAAGAGCTGTTGCCGCAGCCAAAACCGTCATTGGTGGCTGCAATCGCCGCGCGCGCCGTCGCCACGTTCAGCGTGTTTGCCGCGCCGATGCGGTTCAGGTCTGTCGTTTGATTGAAGTGGACGCCGCGATTGCGCAGGTAATCCACGCTCAGCACCAGCCCGGGCCTCAATTCGTGCTGGAAACCGACGTTGACCATGAAGCCGTAAGGCCGTTTGTACTTGTTGAAGATGATGCTGCCTCCGGCGTCCAGCACCTGGTCAAAGAGCGGCGGCACGCCCGCTGGCGGATATTTCGCTCCGAGTTGAGCCGTTACTGATTGCAATGTGGCCTGCATCAATTGCGCCGCTGCGATCACATTCTTCAGCGGCTGATTGAACAAGTTGACGCCTCCCGCTACATCGCATTGGCCAGGCGTGGTCCTGAAGTTGGTAGCCCTGAATATGCAATTGCCGGTGCCCGGATCAATCAGGTCGGGGGCCCCGCCGTTGAGCACTGGCGTGTCGTTGCCGAAGCCCGGCGGTAAATTGAGCACACGATCGAAGAGGAAGTTGTTGATGATGTTAGTCTCGTAAAAGATCCCTGATCCGGCGCGGATCACGAATTTGCCATCGCCGCGCACGTCCCACGCGAAGCCGAGTTGCGGCGCGAAATTGTTGATGTCGTTGTTCGGCTTGCCAGCGAGCGCCGGGTTGAACTGGGCCAGCGTCGGCGTGCGCGCCAGATCGGCGTCCGACAGCGCGCTGTCGTAATCGTAGCGCAGGCCGTAATTGAGCGTGAAATTGCGTTTGATCTTCCACGCGTCGGTGAAATAGAAGCCGAGCCGATGGTTAGTCGTGCCGCCATTTTTGAAGCCGAGCGCAGGCCGCTCGCTAAACGCGCCCTGGCCATTGCCGATCACAATCTGGTTGAGCGGATAATTGAGCGGATCGCCCGCGCCGCCATTGGCGTTTGCGAAGGCAATGGTGGTCGAGTTGCGACTGGCGCGGATGCGCGGAGCCGAACCGAAGAAGTTGGCGAAGACCGCTTCGTCAATCTTGTTGTACGACGCGCCGAAGCGGAAGGAGTGGTTGCCTGCCGCCAGACTCGCGTCGTATTTGCCTTGCTTGTTGTCCTGAAACGTCTGTTGCGGAGCCAGCAGGTCGGGACCGACATCGTTCAGAACCCCGGTGATTCTGACCAACACCGGCTTGCCGGCCGGATCGAGCGTCGTCGGCGTACCCGCCGCAGCATTGGCGTCCACGATGAAGTTATTGAAGTTGAGATAGCTGAAGCGGACAGAATGCGTCCAGCGCGCGGTCGAGTAATCAACGCCGGCCACGTGCATGTTCGTGTTGTTCTTGTTGGCGAAGGCCGCCAGATCAACGCCGCCGAAGCCAGTCACGCCAAAATTGTAGTTGTGGCCGAAGCGGTAAAAGGCTCTCAGGTTTTGGGTGATGTTGAAATCGGTGCGCGCGCCGCCCAATCGTTCGTCCAGCGGCACACCGAACGACTTGCTGAATTGCGGGAAGCTCGGAATGCTGGTGAATTGCTGGCCGTCCTGGTTGTTCTGTTCGTATTCGAGATGCCAGAACCATTTGTCCTTGATGAAGAATCCGCCCGCGCGTCCGCCGCCAATCTCGCGGTCGAAAGACGGCTTCTTATTGTCCGGTTTGAAAAGCCGTAAGTCGGCGGCGAGGTCCTGGTTGCGGAAAAATCCGAAGCCCGATCCGTGAATGGCGTTGCCGCCGCTGCGCGTGACGATGTTGACCGCGCCGCTCGAAGTCAGGTCGGTCGAAGCGTCGAGCGTCGAACGGCTGACCTGGAACTCCTGAATCGTTTCGTTGGAGATGTTGGTGGTGGTGGTGCCGACCGTTTCGTCAGTGATGTCCACGCCGTCAACCTGGATGCGGGTGGAGCGCCCACTGCGGCCACCAATGGAGACGCCAGCCATCTGGTTCTTGGTCGGATCGAAATCGCCGCCGTCGCGCACCTGCACGCCCGGTTCGAGTTGCGCCAGATCGAGGAAGTTGCGCCCGTTGAGCGGCAGGTTCTCAATCGTCTTGGATGTGACCACGCCGTCAACTGTCGAGCGCGATGTGTCAACGGCTGCTTCGGTGCTCGTGGCCGTGACTTCCACCACCTGCTCCTGCGCGCCAATCTGCAAAGTGACGTTCAGGGGTGTCACAGTACCGACTTTGACGCTCACGTCCTTGGCGATGTACTTGCGAAAACCGGATTGTTCGACCGTAACGGAATAGGTTCCGGCCTCCAGATTCTGTACGTTGAAATAGCCGCGATCATTGGACGTGGTTTTAAGCTCCACGTTGGTGGCGTCATTTTTGACGGTCACTTTCGCGCCCGATAACACAGCGCCGTTCTGGTCGGCGACCGTTCCATCCAAAGCCCCGCGAATGTGCTGAGCCGCTACTGCCGGACTTAACGTCATCAACAGCGCCAAAATTAAACTGCGGGCTGAAAGTCTTCCTCTAAGATTATTCATGACACACTCCTTTTAGTGTTGAAAATCTTAGGGCTTCTCACCGGCGGAGGTGAAGAAGTCCTGCTTTTACGTTTCGGATTTTGATGTTTAAAAAACTCCGGGCTCAGATTCGCGACAGGTCGTGCAGAACCTGAAACCGAGAGTGAAAGACCGACTTTGTTGATTACATAAATGACTGAGATAAATCCGCGCCAGGCTACGACTATCAACGTTGATGGCAAGCTGTCATCAATTTGGCTGACGCCCGCAACTTGATGAGCGGCAATCTCAAGCAGTGTCAACTGCCTTGTGGATATTTTCCTTCAGCGATTGGAATTTAGGCAACTGCCATTCCAATTATTTGGAGCGATGAGTTGGGCCACCGAAACAAATACAAATATAGAGACTTGGAAGATGCAGAGGAAAGATGAGACAGGAAAACTATTCAAAAATCTATATTGCGGAATATAGATTTTTGGATGGCTCGCGGGCTGATGGGTAACGGCGGCTCTGAATTATCTTTTGAGCGGCGTTTTCATTTCGCACCTTCCGTGATGTGTCCGATCATCGCCAGCGGCTCGCCCTGACTGATCGGCGGCGTGTTGATGATGTAAAGCACCGTGCCGCTAAATGGCGCGCGCAACTCAAACACCCAGGCGCCGAAAAAAATCGGTCACGTAACCCAGCAGCGTCCCTTTGGCTACCGTGCGGTTGCGTTCGACCAGCGGGTAGAAGATTCCGGTCGCTTCGCTGCGCAACATCGCGCAGCGGTCAATGAAGAGAGGCGATTCGACCATCTCCGCCTTGCCGGGGATGATCTTCAGGTAACGCATTAAGCTCATCACGCCGCGTTCGATGCGCGCGATGGATTCGTTGTCGGTCGCGCCCAGTCAGGGCTGCGTGGAAGATTGTTTTGATCTGCACGGGGAGTCTCTCCCCTTGTGTTTGTCTGCTGCGTGCTTGCGATTACTGCGCTGCCAGTTGTTTCCGTTTCAGCTCAGGCCGCTCGTTCCGGTTCCCGGACGCGGCGTCGCCAGCCGCGCGATAACCTTCGCGGGCGCGAACGACCATATCCGGTTTTTCAACGCGAACTTTGACTTGGCGGTAAGTGCCGTCCTTTTTCGTATTGCTCGGATAATAACTGAGCGCGTACTGGTGGCGCAGTTCTTCGGCGATCATCGAAAAAGCCTGCGAGAGGTTGTATGTCGAATCGGCGTCGTAGAGCCGCCCGCCGCTGCGGTCGGCCAATTCCTGCAGGTAACGCGCGCCTCGGCGGTAATCGTCGTTGCCGCCGCCGCTGCCGCCTCTGCCGGGCCACTGCGTGCGGCCCTGCGGCCATTGCGTAAACTGATTAGTAGCGAACGGATTGAAAGGCCAGCGGCGACGGCGCGGATACGGCGACGGCGACGGCCAGGGCCAGGGGGAATTGGTCGGCCCGTTGATAACGCCTCCCTGTCCGCCATCCATCTCGGTGTCGTATTTGATCGGATAAACCAGCGCGCCCGACTCTTCAACCTTCTCGATTGTGTTCTGGTAATTGGCGCGGCGGCTGGACGTGTCAACACCATCGGTGAAAAGCACGATGGCTTTGCGGCCCTGAATCTGTTCCAGGCGGTCAACCACTTTATCAACGGCTTCGTAAAGTTTAGTGCTACCGCCCGTGCGGGTTTCGTAAATCGCCTGGCGCATCTCGTCCTGATCGGTGGTGAAATCGCAATGGAAGCGAACTTTGCTGTCGAACGACACGACCATCACCTGGTCGTCGCGCCTCAACTGTTTGGTGAACGCGTAGGCGGCGTCCTGAATCTCATCCATCTTGAACATCGTGCTGTTGGACGTGTCGAGCACGAGCGCAACGTAAAACGGCGTCTCGACCGAGGTGAGGCTTTCGATCGCCTGCTGCACGCCGTCTTCGTAAAGCCTGAAATCGCGCTTCGTGAGGGACGGGACGAATTTGCCGTCGCGGTCAACGACGCTGACCGGAATGTTGACGAGCGACGTGTCCATCTTGATCGTTCCGTTTTCGTCAACTTCGACGGGCGTGTTGTCGGCCAGAGGTTTGTTGGGACTCTTCTCGTCTCCCTTTTCGGATCTGTTCGGGTCTTGAGTTTCGTATTTCGGCGACGGCGTCGTTTGCCGCTTGCGCCCCGATTGCGCGAAACTTGACGAACTCATTACCCAAACCAATCCTGCAACCAACATCATCACGACAAAGCAACGAGCAAACAAATTGCTTTTCATACTACCTCCTCGAAAATCCCCGGCAGCGGCGAGCCTCCGAAGAGAACGCGCGCGCTATCGGGATTTGTGCCCGTTTGTAAAATGCTCTGACGGAAAAGGGGAACCGCAGGGCCGAAGTTATCAGGCGCCTGTAGTCGTGACCTAAGGACAATGACTAAAATTAAGAGGAGTTGTCGCAAACTTCTCTATATTTCATATTTCATATCACATATTTCATATGAAATATGTCCCTGTCTTACGTCCGACTACCGACACAACTATTGCTTATGCTCAAAACTCTTCCGAACCTCCGCGCCGGCCATTGCCGCGCTTCTCCTGAAAGGCAGATAGCCCGTCCAGGATTCGGGCAGCACTTTGTGCGCCGAAAGGTTCGCTCCGAGAATCAGAATGAACGACGAGATGAATGTCCACGTGACCAGCGCCATCAGCGGGGCCAGTTGTTTGTAGCTTCCTTCAAAATCGAACAGCGGCAACGCCAGCCAGAAAACGAACATCGCGATCACCCATAACAACGCAGTCGCTATCGAGGTGAACATCGTCTGGCTGGCCTGCACTTTTCCGTTCGGAACGAAATAATAGATGACGAAAAGCGCCAGCGCGACGAACGGCAGCGAGATGATCGGACCTATGACGTTGAAAATGTATTTGCGCCAGACAGGACTAACTGACGCTCCGAACAGGCCGAACACTTTGGCTATCACGAGATCGTAAAGGCTCCCCAACGCCACAGGCGCCAGCATGATCGCCACGCAAACGACCGCCAGCAGCAGATAGGTGGCGTATTGCTTGACGACGCCGCGTTCCTTGAACCCCCAGGCGCGATTGAGCGCCGCTTCGAGCGGCTGAAAGACGCCCGAAGCCGAGTAGATCATCAGCCCGAACGAGATCAGCGTCGCCTTGCCTCCAGGCCCGCGTGTCACCTCATCGAGGCTTCTGAAGAGATCACCAGACACTTTCGGCGCCAGCGACATCAGCAGCAGGAAACTGGTTTCATATGCCCGCTGCCAGCCCAGCACGTTAATCAAAAAGCTGCCCATCAGCACCGCGAACGAAAAGAATGACAGCATAATGTTGAAGGCGATGGCCGACGCGTTGACGTAAGTTTCAGTCGTCGTCAGATCGTAAATCGCGGGCCACATCTTTTTGAAAAACAGCCAGCCGCCGCGCGCGTAAAACTTCAAGCCTCGACTGGTTTCCGCGGCGGGGATCGGCGCCGTCGCAGCCGCCGCGCCAATCTTGTCGGTCGCGGGTTCGACTCGGTTGGTTTCAGCCATAAGCCTCATCTCTAATTTCAGGTTTCAAGCTTTCAGGTTTCCTTCAATCAAGGCTGCAATCTCTGCTTCAATCGCTTCGAGCGATTGCTGAATCATCCGTTGATGCGCGGCGGAACGCGCGCGATCCAATTGCTCTGTCAACCGGCTGCGCTCCAAACGCAGGCTTTCGATCCTGCGTTCGCGCTCCTTTTCTTCAGGCGATTGAATGCGCCCGCCGGCTTCGACTTGCGAACGCCGTGCCTCTTCCATCTGGTCTTCGACGGATTTGCTCTCCCAGCCTCTCGCCATAATTTTCAGCGTTAATGGAGCGGACAAGCAGCGTGACCCAGCACACGGTCGCCATCGCGCAATGGACTCGGCGTTGGGAGCCAGCCATCGGTTAATCGCGCGGCCAGCAATTCATCGGCGTTCGGAAGATGATCCCACACGGCGACCGCCGTGATTTCGCCCTGTCAGGTAGCGCCCAAAACCAGCGTCAATCCGTCACCCCCGGCGCCCCCGGCGCGCCACGGAGCGATCACGTCGTGCGTGTATTCATCCAGCGCAATTGTTTCTGTCAACAATACCGGCGGACATTGGGCGCTTCCCCACCGGACAAACTCATGCAGCGTGCCGAAACGCGGCAGTTCGCCTTCGAGCGCCGACAGCGTTTCGATTGGTAGATTCGCCCGATTTGTGAGTTGCACGGGAGAGAGTGTAGAACCAAGCGCTGGCGTAATCAACGCGAGTCAGCGCCGCTCGCGGCGCCGACCCGTTGCCTTACGATAAAGCTGTTCGATAAACTGCCCTTCGTGAATCGAATGAACCCGCGCAATACAAAATCGCAATCTCAAATCCTGAATCTCAAATTTTCTTCCGGCCTGCTGCGCTCGCGGCGCGGCCCGATCATCGCCTGCGCCGCAATCGCAATCGTCGCAATCGCGCTGCTCATTTTCTTCTGGCTTATTCGGAAGGGGCCGCCGAAGCCATTCGCGTCGGTGATGACCGTCGGAGGGCCGGGGATGAAGATCGCCAACTCCGCGCTGCCCGATCTTTTCGGAGTCGCGGTTGGCGGCGACAATCAAGTCTTCTTCAGCGACGGAACGAGCGACAGCGTTCGAGAAATCAACGCTGACGGAAGTCTGAAGACAGTCGTGTCCGATCTCGACACGCCTTCGGGACTTGCGTTCGCGCCGGGAGGCTGGCTGAGCGGCGGATCGCTAATCGTCGCCAACACGGGCGCGCATACAATCGTTTGGATTGATCTGAAAACCGATCGGATCATCAATACCGCCGGCGCTCCCGGCCAGAGCGGCTTTGCTGACGGCGAAGCAAGTCAGGCGCGCTTCAACGGCCCAATCGGTGTTGCAGTCAACAAAGACGGCGCGGTCTTCGTCGCCGACACTTACAACGACCGCATCCGAGCAATCGAAAACGGGCGCGTCCGCACAATCGCCGGCGGCGGCGAGCCGGGCTTCCGCGACGGACGCGGCGATCAAGCGCGCTTCGACACGCCCTGCGGCATCGCCATCAACGCCGACGGTTCGTTGCTCGTGGCCGACACGGGCAACCATCGCATCCGCCGCGTGACGCTCGACGGCGAGGTGATGGCAATCGCCGGAACCGGCGAACCTGATAATCGCGACGGCAGGCCGCTCGAAGCCGCGTTCTACGAACCAATGGGAATCGCCGCGCGGCGCGACGGAATGATCTTCATCGCGGGCGGATCGAGCGTGCGGACGCTCGACTTGAATCAACAGATCGTAACGACAATCGTTGGCGCCGGATTGACGAGCGGATCGGATGGCGAGATTGCGAAGGTGAAGCTCAATCGCCCGTCGTCATTGGCTTTTGCGTCGAACGACGCGATGGTCGTCGCCGACACCGGCAATGGATTGATCCGCGCGATAGTCCCGCAAGGCGAAAATTTCGGATTTCGATCCGAAGCTGAAGCCGCGACGATCAAAGCCGCCGACATTCGCAA
>JAJVID010000177.1:9350-12142 GCA_022072205.1 Acidobacteriota bacterium | reverse complement strand
TGTTTCGTAACCGATCTAATGCCGGCTCGCGGCGCATTGGTTCTTGCCGAGTTCCCATTCGGTCGCCTCTTCGGCGTCAACCTGCGAGGCGCCCAGGTTGATTGCGATAATCTTGGCGTAGGTTTCTGGCGGCGTCGAGAGAGCCGATTTCATTACTTCGACAAATTCCGCTTCGCTGCGAATCTGTAACTCCGGAACGTTGCGGCGAATCTCTCCGAGGAGTCCGGCCACCACGCCATCATCTCGAATCTCAGAAACGTCGGAGTAGTGCGCCGGGAGAATGACGACATCGTCCGGCAGCGCGGCGATCCGCTCGTGAAGCGTGCGGTAAAGGTCGCGGCTCCATTCGACAACGTGCCCTCCGAGGTCCGGGCGACCGATGCCGGAGACGAAGATCGTGTCGCCCGTCAGCAGATGACGGCGACCGACAAGAAACGAAGTCGAGCCGGGCGTGTGTCCAGGCGTCACCACAACGCGAATGGCGAGAGTCTTGCTGGAGTCATCGCTGAGCCGAATCTCCGCGCCATCGCGGACAGGCGTGACCGCCTGCTTCAACTCATCCCCGCCAACGAAATAGCTGGCGCCGCTCAAGCGCGCGAGTTCGGGGCCGCCGCTAATGTGATCGGCGTGGACGTGAGTATCGAAGACCCAAACAATCCGCGCGCCAAGCCGCTCGACGAAACGCTCGTATTCACCGATGCGCCGCGATGGATCAACGACGACGGCCTCGGCGCCGCATCGGATCACGTAAGACAGGCAGCCCTTGCCGCGCCGGTTGAGTTGCCAGATTTCAAAGCGGCCGGATTCGTCAGCATCGAGCGTGACGCGAACCGGTTGGAGATAGTCTCCGTAAGCGATCATTCCTCCTTCGACATTCTTCGCGTTGACGCCAGCCTCGCGCAACAGATCAGCCACGAATTCGGAAGACCCGCCTTTGGCGCAAATCACAAGCGTTTCCCGCCCGTCCGACGGAACCTGAGAGACGAGTTCCGGCTCTTCGACAAAATCGAAGTAGGGGATGTGCAGCGTCTCGATCGGCCGTCGCCCCTCGACCTTCCACGCTTCGTATTCGTCGCCGTTGCGCACATCGAGCAGCAGGAAAGGCTCGCCCGCATCGGACTTCTCGATCAACCGCTCAATGGTGATCGCCTGTTCAACGTTCATCATTTTTTTCCTTCAACGCCGCGAAAAGCGTGCAACGTCGAACCACCATTTGCCACAGAGCCACAGAGCCACAGAGCGAATCAAAAGAAAAATGGCGTCTCCATTGATCTTTATGTTTTTTCTCTGTGACTCTGTGGCTCTGTGGCTGACTCTGACAATTGATTCAGATGAAGAGCGAGACGCGCGCGCGTGAAGCCTCCCCCATAAACGCCGCGACTCCGCCCAGATCAATCTCGTCGAAAAGCTCGTCTTTGCCCACGCCCATAACGTCCATTGACATCGTGCAGCCGATCATCCGCACGCCAAGCCCGCGCGCAAGCCCGATCAGCGCTTCGAGCGACAAGACCTCCTGCTTCTTCATCATCGCCCGCAACATCGAGGCGCCGACGCCGAAGTAGTTCATCTTCGAAACGCCCAGAGACTCGGAAGAACCGGGAGTCATCATCGCAAACATCTTCTGCATCAGATCGCGCTTCGAGACGGTCTCGGCGTTTTTCTTCTTGATGACCGACAGGCCCCAGAACGTGAAGAACATAGTCGTCTCCAAACCAGCCGTGGCGGCTCCCGTCGCAATGATGAAAGCGGCGATGGCGCGATCGAGATCGCCACTGAATACAACCAGCGCCGCTCTGTCTTCCGGAATCCGCTCGCGCAATTCCGCAATCTCTCTGCGCATCTCGGCCAACTCTGCGGCGACGGCGGCTGGTATCGCGTCCTTCGCCCCGATCTGATCTTGCCGGGCTACGGAAACGCTATTGAATTGTTCGATAGTCATAAGCCTCTTCTCCGATTTGTGACACGGCGAATCGCCGTGAGCGATTCAATGGTCTTGAATCGAATCAATGTTGATACGGTTGAACCGCGTTTTCCGGGATGTGGCTGAGTATAAAACCGGCCCAGTTGTGAGGCAATGAGGGGCGAGAATTGGATCAGGCTTGAGAAAAGATCGAATGCGGCGGAACCTCGCCTTTCCTCGCCTGACGCCATCGCCTGTGCGAGACCACGTTTGCATCAAGGTAAACGGTGCCGTCACGAAGCTTTGTTGTCCCCTCAGCGGTGGTGATATATGTTTCCGTACGGCGGCTCCCAGTGACGGCGTTTACTCTGCTGCCCACGTACTTCCAGTCCGGGTCTTTAGCCTGATGCCCTCCCAAATCTGCCAGCATGATATGGACGAATTCGATGTCACCGGTATCCTCGTCAATTTGAAAGCAGCCGATCAAATGCCAGCCTGAATGCCCGTTATGGCTCTCCCCGCCCTTACCGATTTTTATCGTTGTCTTGATCTCCAGCCCAACGGTTCGTCGCGTGCTCGGATCGGTTGCGATCAAGTCCGGGTATGCCTGATGAGAGTTATGCTTGAAAGGCGTAAGCTTGGAAAATGAGTTGCACAACAGATTGGATATTAATCCGCTGAAGTTGTTTCCCTGCATGTAACGAACCAGAGGCTGAGCGCCAATGGCGATCAAGGAACCGTTGATCAGATGTATAATGCGCTGGGTTTCGTTGAGCGCATCTTTCAGATGATCTGCGGTCAGTGGCCGAGGAAGAGGGACATCGCTTCTGAAGAATTCCGGGTTGACCTGTGGCGCAGGAGAAAATGTTTTCTCAGTGAAGGCTGCCTGAAC
>JAJVID010000177.1:0-9250 GCA_022072205.1 Acidobacteriota bacterium | reverse complement strand
ATTCGATTCATGCCGTCTGCACTGATCCGCCCTATGGTGTCGTTGAGTTCTCTGATCGTGAGTTAGAAAAATTACGCGCTGGACGGGGCGGCGTATGGCGGCTGCCTCCGAACATAAACGGCAGTCAGCGCGCGCCATTGCCTCGATTCACCGTACTCACCTCGGAGCAGCAGAAGGCTGTCGCTCGATATTTTTTTGAATGGGGCGAGCAACTTATCAGGGTAATCGTCCCTGGCGGCCACGTAATCGTCGCAGGTCACGCGATGCTGCAACACCACGTGCAGGGGGCGATGTCACAAGCCGGATTTGAAGTTCGCGGGGCAGTGATCAGGCTTTACCAGGGCTTTCGGGGCGGAGATCGGCCGAAGAACGCCGAGCTTGAATTTCCGGATGTCTCGGTTACACCGAAGGGGGGCTATGAGCCGTGGATGCTATTCAGAAAACCGATAAGTGAGGGAACGGTTGCGGCCAATCTCCGCAAGTGGAAAACAGGTGGTTTACGCAGACTTGCGGATAGTAAGCCGTTCACAGAAGTCATCTTCAGCGGCAAGACCCCGAAGGTAGAGGAACAGATTGCTGATCATCCCTGCCTCAAGCCACAACACTTCATGCGCGTCATCGTTCGCGCGCTCCTTCCTCTTGGTGAAGGAGTGATAGTGGATACGTTCATGGGATCAGGATCAACAATCGCGGCAGCCGAGTGTATTGGCTATGACGCGATCGGTGTGGAGGCGGATAAAAAATACTTTGAGATGGCTGTCCAATCCGTGCCGCGACTCGCCATGTTATATCCAAGCTTTATGGGTCAGGCGCTGGAGCGTCCAGAGCCGGTGTCACCCGTGTCCAAAGCCAACGATGAGCCACGCCTCTTTTCATTGAGTTGACCCATCATCGCCCGTTCTGTTTGAACCCATTGCGTCAACCTGATCTGTGTACTATCTTTGCGGCGAAAGTTGGTTTTACCAACGAACTCTCGCGGTCGAATTCGCTGATCGAAAAAACAACAAATTACATCCCGGCAGGTCACGTATGTGTCGAACATTTAAACGTCTGATCTGTATTCTCTTCTTCGCAGTCTCCGCCTACGGATTGGCTTCGCTGATCGCGAACGCCTCCGCGCAAAACAAAAGCGGCGCACAATCGAAGCTGCAACGACAGGTTGATTTCAAACGCCAGGTTGAACCGATCTTCGCGCGGAGTTGTTACCAGTGTCACGGCGCGAAGAAAGCGATGGGGCAATTGCGCCTCGATGACAGAGCGCTTGCCCTGAAAGGCGGCATAACGGGCGCGGTGATCGTCCCCGGCGACAGCAAACAGAGCCTGCTGATGAAACGAATCCTCGGCGAAGGCAATGAAGCGCGGATGCCGATGGGCGGCGACCCGCTCAAGCCAACCGAGATCGCGTTGATCCGCCGATGGATTGATCAGGGAGCGAATTGGGGAGAGGGAGAGCGGGAGAGCGGGCGAACGGGCGCAGCGGAGAGCGGGTTGCCGAAGCATTGGGCGTATATCAAGCCCGTTCGACCAGCATTGCCGAAAGTCAAAAATCAATCCTGGGTTCGCAATCCGATAGACGCTTTTATTCTGGCTCGGTTGGAGAAAGAGGGTTTGACGCCTTCGCCGGAAGCTGATCGCGCGACGCTGCTGCGCCGAGTCTATCTGGACGTGACCGGGCTGCCGCCGAGCGTGAAAGAGACCGACGAATTTCTGGCCGACACTTCGCCCGGCGCTTACGAAAAAGTCGTTGATCGTTTGCTCGCTTCCCAGCAATACGGCGAACGATGGGCGCGTCCCTGGCTCGATCTGGCGCGCTACGCTGACTCGAACGGTTACGAGAAAGACAATCTGCGCGTGGCGTGGAAGTACCGCGACTGGGTGATCAATGCGTTCAATCGTGACATGCCGTTCGATCAGTTCACGGTCGAGCAGCTTGCCGGCGATATGTTGCCGAACGCGACGATTGACCAGAAAATCGCCACCGGATTCCACCGCAACACGATGGTCAATCAGGAAGGCGGCATTGATCCCGAAGAGAGCCGCTTTGAAGTTCTGGTTGACCGAGTGAACACGACGGCGACCGTCTGGCTCGGCTCAACCATCGCCTGCGCGCAATGCCACAATCACAAATACGACCCGTTCACGCAGAAAGACTATTACCGGCTGATGGCCTTCTTCGACAACGCCGAATATCAGGTGGCTTATCAAACTCCGGGCGCGGACGAATCGCGCTACATCCTGGAGCCGCAGATCAGCCTGCCGACACCGGAGCAGGAAGAGCGGCGCAGAACGCTCGACGGCGAGATCAAACAGATCGAGACGAAGCTCAAGACGCAAACTTCTGAATTGGACGCCGAGCAGGCGAAGTGGGAGCGTGACCTGCTGGACGCGCAGAACAAGTGGACGGCGCTCGATCCGATCAGGCTGGAATCAACCGGCGGCGCGACGCTGAAAAAGCTGGATGACAAATCCGTGCTCGTGAGCGGCGCGGCTGAAGAGCGCGATGTTTACGTCATCACTGCGAAGACTGATCTCAAGGACATCACCGCCGTGCGCGTCGAAGCCTTGCCCGACGCCAGCTTGCCGAAAGGCGGCCCTGGCCGCGACCCTTACGGCAATTTTCTGCTCACTGGAATCGAAGCCGACATCGCAACGCTCGACGATACGCAGCCGCGTGAAATCGTCTTCAAAGACGCTTTCGTTGATGACCTGGCTTACCGGCTGGAAACCAAACCGTTCTTCAGCAAAGAACTCGGCAACACAGCGACTGACCGGCCACCGGGCTGGTTCGTCAACGCGACGAACGATCCCACGTCAGGGCGGCTCGCGCGCCAGGGAGTCTTCGTCGCCGAAAAGCCTTTCGCTCAGGATTCGGGCGCGACGCTGACGATCAGGCTGAAACATCTTGGCGGTTCGCTCAATCAAGGCATAGGCCGTTTCCGACTTTCGGTCACGGCGGCTGAAGAACCGAAACGGGTCGTGAGCATCCCGGCGAAGCTGCGCCCGATCCTTTCAACCGCGCTGTCTGATCGTACTCAAAAGCAAAAGGAAGATCTGTCGGCGCAATTTCGCGCAACAACGCCACTGCTCAAACCTGACCGCGACCGGCTGGAAAAATTGCGGGACGAGATGAAGGCGCTGAACATCACGACGGCTCTGGTTATGCAGGAACGCCCATCGTTCGACCGCCCCTCAACCTTTTTCCGCGAACGCGGCAGCTTCCTGAACAAAGGCGAAAGGACGTTCGCCGCGACGCCCGCCATTTTGCCGCCGATGCCCGACAACGCCCCGATCAATCGCCTGGGCCTGGCGCGATGGCTGATTGATGAAAACAATCCGTTGACCGCGCGCGTCGTGGTCAATCGTTTCTGGGAACAAATCTTCGGTCACGGCATCGTCGAAACCAGCGAGGATTTCGGCACGCAGGGCGAACGCCCCTGGCATCCCGAATTGCTGGATTGGCTGGCGACGGAATTCATGAAGGGAGAGCGCGAGAGCGCGAGAGCGGGAGAAATCAATCCGCAATCGCAGGGTTGGAGCATGAAAAGACTTGTTCGCCTGCTCGTGACTTCATCAACCTACAGGCAAGCGTCAACGGAGACTCCGGCCCTGCTCGAAAAAGACCCATACAATCGCCTGCTGGCGCGCGGCCCGCGATTCCGAATGGAAGCCGAGATGATCCGCGACCTGACACTCGCCGCAAGCGGATTGCTCAGCCACAAGCTGGGCGGCCCCAGCGTCTTCCCTCTTCAACCCGAAGGCATCTGGAAAGCGCCGTATAGCGGCGAGAAATGGACGATCAGCAAAGGCGAAGACCGATACCGCCGCAGCCTCTACACGTTCGTCCGCCGCTCGTCGCCGCATCCCGCGATGATGACGTTCGACGCCACGAGCCGTGAATACTGTACTGTTCGCAGAGTGAGAACCAACACGCCGCTGCAAGCCTTGACGATGCTCAACGACGAGGCCGCGATGGAATCCGCGCGAGCATTGGCGAAACGGATGCTCGAAGAAGGCGGCAGCGTGAACGCGCGCGTGATTTACGGCTTCCGCGCCTGCGCGACTCGGACGCCGAAGGAGAAAGAAGTTGAACGCATCGCCGCGTTGTATCAACAGCAATTGAGTCATTTCACCGCGAATCCGGCGGCGGCTGAAAAGATCGCCAAAGATCACCAGGCCAAAACGACCGCCGCCGAGTTCGCGGCGTGGACGATGGTGGCCAATGTCTTGTTGAATTTGGATGAGACGTTGACGAAGGAATAGTTGAAACAATGAACGATAATCGAGGCGCATTTATGAACAGGCAATCAGAACAACTCCGCGACATCACCCGCCGCCATTTCTTCAAACAAACCGGATTCGGCATCGGCGCGATGGCGCTGTCATCATTGCTCAACGAAAACGTCTTCGCCGCGAACGGCCAACAACGTATTCAGCATCTGGCGCCGAAAGCCAAACGCATCATCTACCTGTTTATGGCTGGCGCGCCTTCGACGCTGGATATGTTCGACAACAAACCGGCGCTGCGGAAATACGACGGCCAACCCTGCCCTGATGAATACATCAAAGGCGAGCGGTTCGCTTTCATCAAAGGCACACCGCGATTGCTCGGCTCGCCGTTCGATTTCAAAAAGCGCGGCCAATCGGGCAACGAGATGTCGGACATCCTGCCAGGTCTGGCCAAACACGCCGACGACATCGCGATCATCCGCACGATGCACACGACGCAGTTCAACCACGCGCCCGCGCAGATTTTCATGAACACCGGCCATCAGATTCCGGGCCGTCCGAGCATGGGTTCGTGGTTGCAATATGGACTTGGCAGCGAGAACAAAGACCTGCCGGGTTTCGTCGTGCTGATTTCAGGCGAGAACAATCCCGACGGCGGCAAGAGTTGCTGGGGCAGCGGCTTTCTGCCGACCGTTCATCAGGGCGTCGAGTTTCGCTCGAAAGGCGAGCCTGTCCTGTTCGTCAACAATCCCGAAGGCGTGACAGCCGAGACGCGGCGCGCAACGCTCGATGCGCTGAAAGACCTGAACCAGATGCGGCAGGCCGAAGTCGGCGACCCCGAAATCAACACGCGCATCGCGGCTTACGAGATGGCTTATCGAATGCAAACCAGCGTGCCCGAATTGACAGACATCTCGAAAGAGCCTGCGAAGGTTCACGAGATGTACGGCACGCGGCCCGGCGAAACTTCGTTCGCCAACAACTGCCTGCTGGCGCGGCGATTGGTCGAACGCGGCGTGCGCTTTGTGCAGCTTTACCACTGGGGCTGGGACACGCACGGCAATTCGGTCGGCACGGACATCGTCAGCAAGCTGCCGCGCATCTGCCGCGAAACCGACACGCCAATCGGAGCGTTGCTGACCGATTTAAAACAGCGCGGATTGCTCGAAGACACCATCGTCATCTGGGGCGGCGAATTCGGGCGAACGCCGATGAACGAAGCGCGCGGCGGATCGAAGCTGCTGGGCCGCGATCATCACCCGCGAGCATTTTGCATGTGGCTGGCCGGCGGCGGTGTCAAACCCGGCGTGACCGTAGGCGAAACTGACGAGATCGGCTACAACCCGGTTGTTGATCCGGTCAGCGTTCATGATCTGCACGCGACCGTGCTGCATCTGATGGGCATTGATCATACAAAGCTGACTTACAAATTTCAGGGACGCGAATTTCGTTTGACCGATGTCGAAGGCGTCGTGGTGAAAAAATTGTTGGCGTAATTCCCTCAATTCTTCTTGACGCGATGACAAAACTCCGAGCAGTGGCTGAACCCAGACGCAAAGGCGCGCGCCGCATCAGCGAGATTCCGCCCGACGTGCTCGAAGCGTTGAACACAGGCCAGACCGAAACTGTCAATCTGGTCGAATGGCTGGCCGTGGATCGAACGGCTCTGCTTCAAACTGTGTTGCCCAGGCTCGGCCTGCGCGCGGCGATACGACCGGCGCTGACCGAAATCGCCAAACTTCCGAAACCAACGCCCGCGAAGATCAGCCCTGCGGTTGGCGTGGCGTTGCTGGCGGCGCTCCGTGGCAGCGCGAACCGCGACGGCCTGTTTGAAAAACTGGCGACGCATCGGTCGGACATCGTGCGGAGTTGGGCCGTCTACGCCGTTGGGTTCGACGACGAATTGAAGATCGCGCAAAAGCTAGCCGCAGTGCGCCGCTTCGCCGCTGACAGCCACTTCGGCATCCGCGAAGAGGCCTGGTTCGCCGTCCGCGCCGACATTGACCGTGAGATGGATAAAGCGATCAGGTTGCTGGCGCAATGGACGCGCGACAAGGACGAGAATATCCGCCGTTTCGCCAGCGAATCCACACGCCCGCGCGGCGTCTGGTGCAAACACATCGAAGCGTTGAAGCTGCATCCCGAACTCGGAGAGCCGATCCTGGAGCCGCTGCGCAGCGATCCGTCAAAATACGTCCGCAACTCGGTAGCCAACTGGATCAACGACGCCAGCAAAACGCGACCCGATTGGGCGAAGGAGGTTTGCTCGCGCTGGCTGAAAGCGTCGCAGACGAAAGAGACCGAATACATCGTCAACAAAGCGCTACGCACAATTCAAAAAGTGACCTGACTACGAATTTGGCCTGGGCCGCAACCGGAAGGATTCTCTCTCATGAACCGTCTGATCAAAATCTTTCTACTTATCTTAACGTCGTCAATCGGCGTCTGCGCTCAAAGTAGCGGTTCCGGCACGACTCTGATCAAAACCGAGGCCGGGATTTTATGGGTGCATAACGAAGACGATGCATACTTCATGGTTGAGATCAAAGGCGCTGAAATCGAACCTATGCGGGAATATCCATTTCTGCGCGTAGATGGCCGCCCGATGCAACTGCGCCTCGTACCGATTGAAGATTTTCTCAACGTGAAGAAACCCCGACCGAAAGACAACGCGATTCTGAAAGCGCATCAGGATTGGGAGGCTGAGCATCACAGCAAATTGCTGAACACCAAATTGACTCTGCATTCGGAAACGATCCAACTGGGAACTGATCGCGAAGCGCTCTTTTGGGATTACGAGAACCCTCCGCAAATGAGACGGGACTTCGCCGCACAATCCTTTCTGGTCACGGCGCTCAGCAAGCATCTTCTGCTGCTCAACTCTCCGCGCCTTTCAGATGAAGCGCCTAACGCCGCCAGAAATTTCCTGGTTGCGACTCTCTCCACACTACAAGTCAGCTCAACGCCAATCAATGTAAACGCATTGCAGGAATCCATCAGAAGCGGTGGCGGTAAGATACCGATGCTTGATCAATCAGGGAAATCATCAAGTAATCCAAATCGAAAACAAGAGAGGAAATAAATTATGTCCGAAACAAACAGTTCTCGCCGTAAATTTATCACCCAAACCGCCACTGGCGCGGCTGGCCTGACTTTGACCGCCGCAAGCTGGAACAACGTGATGGGCGCGAATGATCGCGTCCGCCTGGGCGTCATCGGCACGGGCAATCGCGGCGGCGACGTGATGGGCTGGTTTCTGAAAGAGTCGGACGCGCAAGTCGTCGCGCTCTGCGATTGTTACGACAAAAACCTCAACGCCGCGCTCGAAAAGACCGAGGGCAAAGCCAGGACTTTCACCGAGTACCGCACGCTGCTCGATTCAAAAGAGGTTGACGCCGTGTTGATCGCCACGCCCGACCACTGGCATTCGCGGATGGCGATTGACGCGCTCAACGCGGGCAAGGACATCTACATCGAAAAGCCGCTGACCTTCAAAATTGAAGAAGGCCACGACATCATCAAAGCCGTCAAAGCCAACAACCGCGTTGCACAGGTCGGTCTGCAACAGCGCAGCGGCGAGCATTACAAAGAGGCCAGGAGCGAGTACGTGGACAAAGGCAAGCTCGGCAAGATCGCGTTCGTCCGCACCTGGTGGCACGGCAACAGCTATCATCTGCGCAAAGCTCCATTCAAAGACAAGCCTGCGGGGTTGGATTGGAAGGCGTTTCTAGGCCCGGTCAAATACCGCGAATTCGACGCTCAGCAGTTTTACAACTGGCGCGCGTATCTGGATTTCGGCGGCGGCCAGATCACCGACCTCTTCACGCACTGGATTGACGTGGTGCATTGGTTCGTCGGCGAAGATTTGCCAGTCACGGCGTCGGCTGCCGGAGGTGTTTACGCGTATCCCGACGGACGCACCGCTCCGGACACGATCAACATTCAACTCGAATATCCGAGCAAATGGATCGCCACGTTCGACGCCACGCTGGTTCCGGGCGCGCGTGGCGAGGGGATCGAATTGATGGGAACTGAGGGCAAGTTGTCCATTGACCGTCGCGGATACACGTATCAGGGAATTCCCCCCGGACGCAGAGCCGCTCCGCCGCCTCCGATCGAACGCAAAAACACCAAATCGCTTGAACAACAACACGTCCGCAATTTCCTCGATTGCGTGAAGTCGCGCGCGCTGCCCAACTCCGACATCGTCAGCGGCCATCGTTCGGCGCTGGCTTCGCACCTGGGCAAGATGGCTTATCTGCAAAAACGCCGCGTCACGTTCAACCCGGCCAGCGAGCGGGCGCACACGCTGCCTGCCGACGCGGCCAAAATGAAGATGGCGCCCGACTCGATCAAGTGACGCTGATGTCTCAATGCAGGATCGTCCTTGTTCGCCCGCGCGACCCGAACAACATCGGCGCGGCGGCGCGGGCAATGAAGAATTTCGGCTTCACCGATCTGGCCGTCGTCACACCGCATCCGCCGGTGTGGAGCGAAGTCGTTTCAGCCGTCAACGCCGAAGACGTTTTGACCAACGCGCGCATAGTTCAATTGCTCGATGAAGCCATCAGCGATTGCAACCTGGTCGTCGGCACAACCGACCGCACGCGCGTCGAAGAGAAGCAGACCGTCTACACGCCGCTCGATCTGAGCTGCGAGTTGAGCGCGGCTGATTACAACCTCGCGCTGATCTTCGGCACTGAAAAGCATGGGCTGACTAACGAAGACCTCAGCCGATGTCATCGCGTGATGAGCATTCCAACGCAGCCCGATTGCCCTTCTATGAATCTGGGACAGGCCGTCGCCGTGTGCTGTTACGAACTGATCCGCGACCGCGCGCAAACCGCCATCGTTCCCCGCCCTGCTGAAACGGCTACGGCGGGCGCGACCGAAGCGGCGCTGCGGTTGTTGTTGGAAGTTTTGCGCCAGGTTGATTTTGTCCTGCCCGGCAATGAACCTGATTTGACGCGCAGGCTTCGAAGCAACCTGTTGCGTTTGAAACCGACGAAGGAAGACATTGAGA
>JAJVID010000169.1 GCA_022072205.1 Acidobacteriota bacterium | reverse complement strand
GCCGCTGCCCGCTCCGTTCGTATTTTCGCGCCGCGTCGAGCAGCGAGTTGTATTTCACGCCGTCCGGATTGGCGATATAAAAAACAACATTCGCGGCGCGCAGAATCACGGCCTCGCGCGCTTTCGGATTTTGCACGGCGCGACCCTCGTGACGTTTCAACTCGAACAACACGTCGTCAATCTGAGCCTGCCCGGCGTCGTTCCCTGGCGTTTTGATCACGGCTTCACGCACGGCGGTCAACACGCGACTCCACTCCATCGGCTCGTCTTTGTCGAAAACCGGCTCCGACAGCTTTTCGATTTTGCCAGGCGTGTTGGCGATTTCGGCGACGACTTTGGTCAATGCGGCGACGTGCTTTTCGAGCGCGGCGTAGTTGATACGGTTCGGCGTGTCGTCTTTCGAGTGATAAGCGTAATGCACGCCGTTGGTGATGGTGATCGTCGGCGTCTGTTTCAGCGTGAACAGGAAATGCTCGCCGCCCGGCCATCGCATCACGTCGCGTCCGATCAGCGCCAGATGCGCATCGCCGCGTTTGTGTTTGCTCACAGCTTCACGCAACTGCTGCGATTGTTCAGAGCCGATGACATAAAGCGTCTCGTACAAGCGCTCAGACATGCCTCCGCCGAATCCGCTCAGGTTGATCATCGCCGCAGTTTTTTCCAGAGGGACAATCGGATGCTCGGCGTAATAATTGGCTCCGGCGTTGTTTTGCTCTCCACCATCGAAAGCGATGAAGAGCACGCTGCGTTGCGGCGCGCTTTTCGCAAGCGCACGAGCAATTTCGATCATCACCGCCACGCCCGCCGCATTGTCCATCGCGCCGGGAAACGAACCACCGTCGAAATTGTCGTAATGTGCGCCGATGATCACGAACTCGTTTTTGCGCACAGGGTCTTTACCCTCGATCATCCCGATGACATTTCGCCCGCCGCCGTCAATCAACTGCAAGTAGTCACTCTCGCCGCTCGCCATTTTCAGACCGGCGGCCTCGAACACCTGGCTTAAAAATTTGCTGGCGTGGGACGCGCTGTTACTCTTGAACACTCTGTCCCGAATCGGTGGCTCTGCGCGCCAGTTGTAATCAGACAGGCGCTTGATGACTGTCCTCAAAAGATCAGTAGGGGGAGTGGCTGCAGGTTGTTGGGCCAGAACCGGGAGCGCAAATAAACAAGCGCAGGAAAACGTCACAAGGGATTTGCAGATGATCGCGCGTGGCATAATTTCAGGTAAGGACTTTGGCATAGATGTCCTTGAGTTTCAGGTTGCAGTTGACGGTCGCCAGCGCGACGCTTTGCTCGATTCCTTCGACTTTTGTGTAAAGCCAGCTTCCGCTCGGCTGGCGGACGAATTGTTCGATGACTGGTTCATCGTGCGCAATCAGTATGTATTCGCGGAGTGATTCAATCTGCTGATACCACTGAAACTTTTTGCCGCGGTCGTAAGCGGCTGTTGACGGCGACAACACTTCTATGATGACAAGCGGATTGATCAGGACGCCGGATTCCCGTTCGTCATACTCCGGGCTTGCGCAAACGACGGAAACATCGGGATAAAAAAATTTCCGCGAATCAGGAAGGCGCACTTTCAGGTCGCTGTTGTAAACCTGACATGGGCTGTTGCGAAGCTGAATGTTGATCTCCGTCACGACATTGCCTGAAATCAAACTGTGCGGCGGGCTGCCGCCCGCCATTGCATACATCACGCCATCAACGTATTCGCTCTTGTACTCAGCCTCGCGCTCGATCTGAAGATATTCTTCGGGCGTGATGTTGAAGTTGGGATTTGCGGCCATCACTGCCTCCTCAATTCTCGAAGTCGAGCGACAGTTCCCCATCCTTTTCGCCAACCACGACCGTCCCGCCGCTCTGCAAACTCCCGAACAAAACCTCGTTTGCCAGAGGCTCTTTGATTTTCGATTGAATCAATCGCGCCATCGGCCTTGCGCCGAACAGCTTGTCGAAGCCTTTGTTCGCAAGCCACGCGCGGCCAGCTTCGGTCAGTTCCAGCGTGACGTTCTTGTCGGCCAGTTGATCGCGCAGTTCGTTGATGAATTTATCCACCACGCGCCCGATGTTTTCAAAGCTCAGAGACTCAAACGCGATCCAGGCGTCGAGGCGATTTCTGAATTCGGGGCTGAACGTGCGTTCGATGGCGCCCTGGGCCTTGCTGCCGGTGCCGCCGATGCCGCCTTCTTCGACCTGTTTGAAGCCGAGTTTCTTGCCGCTCAATTCGCGCGCGCCGGCGTTGGTGGTCATGATCAAAATCGTGTTGCGGAAGTCAGCCTTCTTGCCGTTGTTATCGGTCAGCGTCGCGTGATCCATCACCTGCAGCAGGATGTTGAACAGATCGGGATGAGCTTTTTCGATTTCGTCCAGCACCAGCACGGCGTAAGGCGTTTTGCGGATGGCGTCGGTCAGCAGGCCGCCTTGATCGAAACCGACGTAGCCCGGAGGCGCGCCGATCAATCGCGACACGGTGTGTTTTTCCATATATTCGCTCATGTCGAATCGCAGGAATTCGACGCCGAGCGCGCGGGCGAGTTGTTTCGCCAGCTCGGTCTTGCCGACGCCGGTCGGGCCTGAAAACAGGAACGAGCCGATGGGTTTGTCGGGATTGGCCAGACCCGAACGCGAGAGTTTGATTGCGTTGACCAGTTGCTGGATCGCGTGATCCTGGCCGTAAATTACAGCTTTCAATTCGGTGTCGAGAGTTTGCAGCTTCTCCTTGTCCGAAACCGACACGGTCTTCGGCGGAATCTTCGCCATCTTGGCGACGACGAGTTCGACTTCGGTTTCGGTAATCAACTCCGGACGCTCTTCAATCGGTTTGAGCTTCGTGGCGGCGCCGACTTCGTCTACCACGTCAATCGCTTTGTCGGGCAGATAGCGGTCGTTGATGTATTTGGCTGAAAGCTCGGCGGCGGCGCGAATGGCTTCATCGCTGTATTTCACGCCATGATGATCTTCGTAGTAGGTTTTCAACCCCTGCAGGATTTGAATCGTGTCGCCGACCGAGGGCTGCGAGATTTCGATGATCTGGAAACGACGAGCCAACGCGCGGTCACGCTCGAACGAGGCTTTGTATTCGTTGTGCGTGGTCGAACCGATGCAGCGCAGTTCGCCCGAAGCCAGCGCGGGTTTCAGGATGTTCGACGCGTCCATCGAACCGCCTGAGACCGCGCCCGCGCCGACGATGGTGTGGATTTCGTCAATGAATAAAATCACGCCGGGTTTTTTCTTCAACTCGCCGATGACGGCTTTCAGGCGCATCTCGAATTCGCCGCGATAGCGCGTGCCGGCGAGCAGCGCGCCCATGTCGAGCGCGTAGACCTCCGCGCCTTTCAGAACGTCGGGCACTTCGTTTTGATGAATCTTAAGAGCGAGGCCTTCGGCGATAGCGGTCTTGCCCACGCCGGGATCGCCGACGTAAAGCGGGTTGTTTTTGCGGCGGCGGCACAAGACCTGGATCGTGCGTTCGAGTTCCATCAGGCGGCCGATCAGCGGGTCAATCTTGCCCTCGGAGGCGCGCTCGACCAGGTTGGAGGCGAAAGCCTTCAGCGGGTCGCGCATCGCGCGCGCAGCCGCTTCGTCGTCTTCGTCCTCGCCGAGCGGCAGCGGTTCGCCGAATTCGTCAACTTTCGAGATGCCGTGCGAGATGTAGTTGAGGATGTCGAGTTTGGTGATCCCCTGTTTTTCGAGCAGGTATTTGGCGTGCGAATGATTTTCCTCAAAAAGCGCGGCCAGGATGTTGCCACCATCAACCTTCTCCTGCGCCGATGCCTGCGCCTGCATCATCGCGCGGTCAATCACGCGTTCGAAAGCCGCCGTTTGCTCGGGATAACGGTCAACGCCGCGCGGGAGCGGCTGCATGCTCTCTTTAAAGAATTCTTCGAGGTCGCTCTGCAGCAGGTCGAGATCGCCGCCGCAATTGCGAATTACGTCGCGGGCCGTGTCGTCGTGTAGCATTGCGAAGAGCAGATGCTCGAGCGTCAGGAATTCGTGGCGGCGTTTAATGGCCTCGTTGGCGGCCAGGTTCAGAGTGGCTTGTAATTCTTTGGTAATCATTATTCCTCTTCCATCGTGCAAAGCAACGGATATTCGTATTCCTGCGCCAGCCGCGCGACTTTCGCCGTCTTGGTTTCAGCGATCTCGTAAGTGTAGACACCCGCGACGCCGACGCCCTGATTGTGAACCTGAAGCATAATACGAATCGCGCTGACTTCGGAATGATTGAAGACGTCCATCAGCACGTAAACGACAAATTCCATTGTGGTGTAATTGTCGTTGTGAAGCAGCACTTTGTAGAGCGGAGGCTTCTTGAGCTTCTGCTTACTCTCGGTTTGCACCGCTTCGTCGTGTTGTGGATCGTATATCGGCATAGCGCAAACACAGAAGCGAGACAGACATGGCCATCTCGCCTGAAAATGCTAACACAAACCTGGGAGCGCACGCACCTCGGCCCCGGTCTCTTTGACTCGTTAAAGACAATTGAATTGGCAAGGATTGCGTCTTTCGGTTAGTATTACCGCGTTCGACACAGTCGGACTGTTTGAACAAACAACAAACAAACAAAAAATCAAAAGAGAGAGAGGCGATTCGGGAAATGGAAAACGCAGCACAAAGTTCACAAAACGTACAGGATAGTTTTTTGAATACCTTGCGCCGCGACCGCATCAACGTGACGATCTATCTGATGGGCGGCGTGAAACTGACAGGCAAGATCAAAAGCTTCGATAAATTCTCTCTGGTGCTCGAATCGGGCAACCTGGAGCAATTGATCTTCAAGCATGCGATCTCGACGATTTCGGTGCCGCGAGGCGCCGTGCACCATCCGCGCCCTGAAGGCATGCAGTATCAACAACACTCCCAGGCGCAGGCGGCCCAATCGCCGGCGCCTGCCGCTCCTTCCGCAGGTGGCGGTTCGTCGCCCGGCGCTTCCGGCGCCTCCGGCAGCTAGCCGGTAGAGATAATCACCGGCGAAACAACCACAAAGAGCTTCAGTCATACGTCACAGCGCCTGGCTGAAGCTCTTGTTGTGTGTGCTTAATGATTTGAAGAACGATGGAGACGATGACGCGGGGGAAACTGATTACATTTGAGGGCATTGATGGGTGCGGAAAGAGCACGCAGATGCGGTTGCTCGAACGATACCTGGCGGAACGCGGCTTTACGGTTGTTCCGACACGGGAGCCGGGTGGAACGGTGTTGGGCAAAAAGATTCGATCCGCGTTGCTCGACGGCGGGGAAGGCTCGGTCGAACCTTTGGCGGAACTATTGCTATATGCTGCCGACCGCGCACACCACGTGCGCCGGGTGATTATGCCAGCGCTCAACGAAGGTAAAGTGGTTTTGAGCGATCGGTTTTACGATGCGACTACAGTCTATCAAGGCTATGCGCGCGGGTTTGATCTGACTCTCGTTAACCAATTGAACGAGCTTGCAACCGGCGGGTTAAAACCCGATCTCACACTGCTTTTCGATCTTGATGTCGAAACCGGCCTGAAACGGACGCTGAAACGTGGCGCTGGAACAGGTGCGGAGGCGGCGCAACCAGACAGGCTGGATCAGGAACCGATGACATTTCACGAGCAAGTGCGCGCCGCTTACCTGGAAATCGCGGCGCGCGAACCGCAACGCTTCCGCGTCATTCCTGCCGCAGGCTCGGTAGAAGAAACGTTTGAGCTGGTGATTAAAGAGATTCAGAACTTGCTCAACTGATCATCAAGTTTATGTCATTCGCCAAACTCACTGGCAACCAGCGAAGCAAGGAAATCCTTCAGCGATTGCTCGCTCGGGGGCGCATCAACTCGACACTGATCTTCGCAGGGCCTGAGGGGGTAGGGAAACGGCAGTTCGCGCTGACTTTTGCTAAGGCCGCGAACTGTCAGAAGGCCTCAGCCGACAATTATGCGGCGGACAGTTGCGACGAATGTTCCGTATGCCGCCGCATAGATTCAGGCGTTTACAGCGATGTGACGGTCATTCAGCCGGATGGACAGTACATAAAAATAGCTCAGACACGCGCGATGGCCGAAGAAGTCTATTCACACCCCCGCGAAGGCCGCCAGCGATTTTTCATCATTGATGAAGCTGATCGTTTGCGTGAAGAGGCCGCCAATTCACTGCTTAAAACTTTAGAAGAGCCACCAGCGACTTCAACAATCACTTTGCTGACCTCGCGCCCGGACGCGCTGTTGATGACGATTCGCTCGCGCGCGCAGCGGTTGAATTTCACTGCTTTATCTGTAGCCGAGATGGAAAAGTATTTGACAGAGAATTACCCGCGTCCTGCGTCTGACATCGCGTTGTTGGCGCGTGTCACTGAAGGGCGCATCGGCCAAGCCACTGCATTCGACCTCTCAGTCTACCGTCAGGAGCGGAGGACGTTGATTGAAATGCTCGAATTGTTGGCAGGAGGAGAAAATCGCTTCCGTCTGCTCAAAGCGGCGGAATATTTAGGCAAAAAGGAACGCGAGGATTTCGAGAAGCAACTTGATCTGATGGCTTCTTTACTGCGCGACTTGTTTATGCTCGCCACAGGTCGAAACGACGACTCCATTATCAACATTGATGTAGCTGACCGTTTGACGCCACTTGCGCAGAAAGTCGGATTGCGACGATTGATGGATTGGGTCGAAAAGCTCGATGACCTGCGATCCAATCTGCGAATCAACATCAACCGCCAAGTCGCTACTGAAGCAGCG
Source organism: Acidobacteriota bacterium (assembly GCA_022072205.1). Lineage (GTDB taxonomy): Bacteria > Acidobacteriota > Blastocatellia > RBC074 > RBC074 > JAJVID01. Next base: position 5,526 of record JAJVID010000169.1, on the reverse strand, counting down.
TTGCTGGCAATAGGCGGATCATCACGATAGTAGTCGGCCTACCTGGCTTCATTTGCCACCGTAGGCGTTGCCCCAGTCGGCCTGGACCTACGCATACGATCCAAGATATATCCCGCAATCAGCCACCCTGCGCACACCGTAACGATCAACATTGAAAAATGTTGTCCGTACTCGCCGTCCGGCGAAATAATCTCAGTGTCCTTATGTAGCATCTCGCTATTTGGTAGGACCCCGGCCTCGGCGAATTCGTGGAATGTATAGATTGCAATTTGAGCGAGGAAGAGAATCAGGTAAAGATTGGTGACCTGAAAGAATCGCCTCATATTAATCAAGTGGCTGTACTTGGCCCACACCAGCGCGAGCAGAATCGCAGCAGCCAGTCCGAGCAACGCCCCTGTCAGCAATTGACCTTTAACGCGAATAAGTAACAGGGCTGTCTCCATCCCCTCGCGCGTAATCATCAGCGCAGTGAATAGAAAGACGCCAACCAACGCCATAATCTGTGAACGCCCGGTCGTTGCTTCATCCAGCCTCTGATGCACAGTCTGCTTTAGTATCGGCGCGATGCGGCGCATATGAATGACTAGACTGGCGACTAGAACGACTGCGATCAATCCGAGCACGCCTTCCCACAGAGCCTGATTAGCGCCCTCCGCCGCCTGATTGAGCGAATAACCAATTGCCAAGCTCGCAGCAACTGCTATAGCGATTGCGGCGTAGACAGCCGGCGTCAAGGCCTTTTGCCCGGTTTTGCGCAGGTAAGAGAAGATAATCGCAACAATAAGGAATGCCTCGAATCCTTCTCGTAAAACAACAACGAATGCATCAAGCATGGGGATACCTTTCTAGTTAATCGTTGATAAATCTGTCTTCAATCAAGATGGGCAAGATTGTAATTAAGATGAAAATGAATTTCAACTGCAAGGCAGGAAAAATACGGTAAATTTTAATTGCGCGGTCAATTACTTCGTATTGACCGCGCCCGTCATTTGAAATCGTAGTTCGCCGAAACGTGTGCGGGTTACAAGATAGAGCGGTAGGCGATGTGTGTCGTTTGACATCCATACCTGCGCGAGCAGCAGTCTGGCTGGCGCAGGCGCAAGAACATCCATTTGCAGCGCGTCGCGTGTGCCCATAGGCCCACCGATTGATTCCTGCTTGATGACTTTTACCGTCACCATTTGTAAACGGTTGTTGGCGTCGAGGAAGATGAAATCACGGGTTGCGCCGACCTTCAACTCAGTCGCGCGGATAGCGTAAAAGAGCGAAACCATGTCGTAAGCGCCGGGGCGAATTTCGGTCTGTGTGCCGCTCGACAGCGACGCCTGATTTCTTGACCAGTCATAAGTGGCGGTAACCTGTTTTGAGCGCTTTCCTTCGCGTAGGCGCAGGTCAGTTCTGATGGGAACTAGCGAATCAATTAAAGCCAAACTGCTTACCTGATCGTTGACGCTGATCAGTGTTCGCGCCGCGCCGACTGACGTGGCTTCACCGAAAAATTCGAAGACACGATTTCCATTCAGTGTCCCTTGCTGGCGCACTTCAAAGCTCGCTTTACCGACTGAAGGGAAATTACCCCAGGAGATGTCGTAATTGAGGCGTTCACCGACGACAAATGGATAGTCTTTGAGAGATGATGGCCCTTCAGCTTCAACAACAGGTTTGTGACCGTTAGTCGAAGTTTGGCCGTTATTGGGTTGGGTGGGCGTGACCGGAGCGCCAGTGGGAGGCGAAGGGTTGCCTCCTTCGTCCCGCAGGAAATCTAGCTTTGTGAGCGCAGGTTGTGAACGCGATACGATAGTCACACTGGTCAGTTCAGCGCGCGCCTCCCCAACCGGCAGTTTGGCTTTGATCATTACGGGCAAGCGCTGATTGTCGTCAGAAAGATAAACATAGCCCCGATATTTGCTGTATTTTCCACCCTTGGGGTAGAACTTGATGAGAATGGCGTTGTACGCGCCAGCCTGCGAAATGACGCGTTCGCGGCCTTTGACGACTGCTTCAAACTGGATCACTTCCTTGTCGTAAATCGCGCTGAATTTGTGTTTGGAGCCATCGGCGAGCGGGCGCAGCCGCAACGCGTAAATAAGCGAGGTCAGGTCATAAGTCCCGCCAGAAATTGAGACCGTGCTGTCATCGGAAAAAGTGGCCCTCTGTTTTGAGTGGTCGAGTACAGCCACTTCTTCAGATTGTCTTTGGCCCTGATGAATCGCGTTTACTATTCGATGGGGAACTGCGTTGCTCAAACTCACATACGACGTATATTGATTATCAACATCTCCGAAGAGCGAGCGTACTTGTCCCAGCGTTTCCACTTTGCTGCGTAGTTGGTAACTCTCCTGCCCATAAAACTGGCCTTGTCCTGCAACCTCCATCTCGATGCGCGCCGCTGATGGAAAACTCGACCACGAGACGTTGTAAACCAGACGTTCGCCCACGATGAATGCCGCCCCATCCTTGGAATTTACCTGCGTTGTTGTTGGCGAAGGTTGTAGCGAGGTTGGTTTGGGAGGAGGAGTGAGTTGTGGATTCTGTTGCTGCGCGTATAGCCTCAGGCTGTAGCTGATCGCGGCGATGGCGAGCAATCCAAAAGTGACTTTACGAACTGTTCTAAGAAACGACATCGAAAATTATTCCGCCTTACTGCTGAATTACTGGCGGCGATTAGGGACAGGTACGCCGCGGACGGCCTTTTGTGTAAACGTTCTGAGTGAACATCGGTTCATTATTCTTCTCAATCACTTGCGCCTTTTCGGCACGCTCATGCGGCTCCTGCCTGTTTTGTCTCTTCGAGGATTTTCCGCGCGGCTGCGACCGGATCATCAGCCGCTGTGATTGGCCGTCCAATGACTAAAAAATTTGCGCCTGCGTGAATGGCTTCGGCCGGGGTCATCACGCGGCTCTGGTCGTCGAGCGACGCGCCTGCTGGTCGAACGCCGGGAGTGAGGATAACGAAGCCAGGATTTTTAATTGCGCTTCTGATCGGAGCAATTTCAAGCGGTGAAGCTACCACGCCGTCTATGCCGGACGCATCGCAAAGCCGCGCAAGGTTGACCACTTCGTCTTCCAACTTTGGCTCAATCCCAACTTCTTTCAAGGAATCCTGCGTGTGGCTAGTCAGTACCGTTACACCCAGGATCAAAGGGCGGGCCATTCTCTCACGTTCCGCCGTTTCGGTCACGGCCTCAGTTACGGCTCGCATCATTTTTGATCCGCCCATCGCGTGGACATTAAAAATACTGACGCCCAGGCGCGCGGCTTCCACACCGGCCATTGCAACGGTGTTCGGGATGTCGTGGAATTTCAAATCCAGGAAAACGCGCTCGCCCATCGCAATAATCTTTCGCACGACATCAGGGCCTGCGGCGGTGAAGAGTTGTTTGCCGACTTTGAACATTCCGGCCACGCCACGCAAACGTTCGACCAGGGATAAAGCCTGATCAGACGATTCAACGTCTAACGCGACAACTATGGGATTGCGGATTTGTGTATCAGTCATCAAGTTTCAATCAACCTTCCAAATTTCAAGCAATAGTCTCAGGGCAATTGCATTCTCAGCAATGTAGCTGGATCAATGTAAATGCCCTGCCACCGAACTCCCGTGTGCAGGTGCGGAGCGGTGGCCCTGCCGGTTCCGCCGCTCAAGCCGATAATCTGTCGTTTCGCCACGCTGTCGCCTTCATGCGCTTTGATTTCGGAAAGATGCATGTAAAGCGTTAGCAAACCCTGCCCGTGATCTATCACGACGAAGCCGCCCTCGAAAAACATCTCGCGCGCGACAATCACGACGCCGCTGTTCATCGCGCCGACTGGCGTGCCGGTATCGGCGCGCAAATCCAAACCCTGATGAACGCTTTGAACTTTGCGGTTGAACGTGCGGCGTATGCCGAATTCATTGGTGATCACGCTGTCTATCGGAGCCGCGAATCTTCCCGACCACAACCTGGACGGAGTGACGCGCGCGAAGGCGTCTTTCTTCAGCGCCTGTTCCTCCTTGATTCGCGCCAGCGTCTCGTCGTCTGGTTCAGTGAATTGATGGGGAACACCGAGATGTGCGATCGGGTATTTCGCGCGCCCAACCCTGATGGGATAAATGTAGGAGATTTGAGCGCCGGTCGTTGTCGTGGCTTCGAGCCTGAGCCGCTGCCGTCCCGCAGCCACGTCAATTCCCACGCCCGCGAAGCCGTACCACGCCCCATCTCTTGCGTCAAAATCAAAGAAAACGTCACGCCCCTGCCATTCGCCACTGAGCGATCTGAGCGGCTTCCGCGATTTTACTCGAAACAGGCAGGGCGAGCCGTTGACGATCACTTCTGGTTCTGAAGTGACGATCAGCTTATTACGAGGCGCGGAGTTTGATTGGAATGCCAATACGCGTTCAGACCGGACCGCGAGTGACAATGCGATCAAGAGCAAAGCGGCAGTGACCTTGTGCTTCCCAATGAAATTCATCGCCATCAACAATTCATCATTCAAGGATGACAGTTCCAAACAACGCGCTGATATTCTCCAGCCCATTCCTCAAACAATATTCAGCCAATCCGTCAACAATCTTCATCGTCGCCGCCGGATCATAAAAGTTCGCCGTGCCGACCTGCACTGCGCTCGCCCCCGCGATGATGAATTCTAGCGCGTCTTCCGTCGTCGCAATACCGCCGATGCCGATCAGTGGAATCCTGACCGCGCGCGAAGCCTGGAACACGCAGCGCACGGCAATCGGTTTGATCGCCGGGCCTGACAATCCGCCCGTGACGTTGGCCAGTCGCGGTCGCCGCGTGTTGATGTCAATCGCCATTCCGATCGCTGTGTTGATCAGCGACAGCGCGTCGGCTCCGGCGCTTTCGACCGCGCGCGCGATTGCAGCCACGTCGGTCACGTTCGGTGAGAGTTTGACGATCACCGGGCGCGTCGAAGCGCGCTTGACGGCCTCAGTCACCGCAGCCGCCTGCCGCGCGTCGTTGGCGAAACTTTCGCCGCCCGCTTTGACGTTCGGGCACGAGATGTTCAACTCGTAACCGTGAATGCCTTCGCCGTCTTCCAAAATTTCTATCGCTTCAATGTACTCTTCAACCGTGTAGCCGAAGACGTTCGGGATGACGCGCGTGTCGTACTTTCTCAACTCCGGCAGCTTCTCTTCCACGAACGCGCGGGCGCCGATGTTTTGCAACCCGATGGCGTTGAGCATCCCGCCATGCGTCTCGACGATGCGCCACGGCGCGTTGCCGCGCATCGGCTTCGCGGACAATCCCTTTGTGCAAACGCCGCCGAGTTTGTTCAGATCAATCAACTCGGTCATGTCCAACCCGTAGCCGCACGTGCCGCTCGCGGTCAACACGGGATTGTTGAAGCGAATGCCCGCGATCTCAACCGAGAGTAAATTTGATTGCGGATTAAAGCTCATCGTCTTTCACAAACTGCCGAAGAAAATCTTTGTCTCTTGGAAATGTCAGGCGGTCGAGGGCCGCGCGCGCGGTGAACCAACCGTATTCGAGAATCTCGTCGTCCGGCTCGAAGTCCGATTCGCCT
>JAJVID010000046.1:7707-12239 GCA_022072205.1 Acidobacteriota bacterium | reverse complement strand
CGCCTGGAACGTCGCGTTGCCATTACCGAGCAGCACGGCGACATTGTTGCCGCCGCTGGCCAGCGCTACGGCCAGATCGAGCTTGCCGTCTTCGTTGAAATCGCCGGTTGCGACCGCGTTAGGCGTCGCGCCGACATTCGTTGTCGTGACGGGCGTTGTGTTGAAGCTGCCGCCGCCGTTCGGATTGGCGACGAAGACCGAAATCGAGTTGGCGTCGCGGTTGACCGTCACCAGATCGTCTTCAACGTCGCCGGTGGTGAAATTGCCGAGCGCGATGGCAACCAGGTTGGTTCCGCCCGTGTAATAAACCGGCGGGTCGAAACCGGGTGTATCGCAGGCTTTCGGCTCGCAGTTGTTCTTGCACTTGCCCGCGCTGCCCGCGGCGTAGATGGCGTTGAGATCGGCGGCGGAGAGCGCGGTCTTGAAAATCTCCAGTTCGTCAATCACGCCGTTGAAGTAGTTGGCGGTGAATGCCGCGTGCCGTTTGCCGATCAGCAGGTTCGCGCTGTTGCTGAGATTGCTGATGATCGGTGTGAAGGTGTGAACGAGTTGGCCATCCACGTAGATGTTGCCGAAAGCAGGACGGCAACGCTTGACCACCACAGCGATGAAGTGCGGCTGCCCATCGTTGACCAGCGGACTGGGCGCGGTGAAGTTGGAGAACGTGGAGCCATCGCCCATCTGGAATCCCACACGCCCATTTGAAATATAGATGTGATAGCCGGACGGCGCGGCCTGGCCGTTGGGCTGCGCGCGTTTGTCGAGGATCGTTTGCAGGCCCGCTGCGCTCGAAGTCCTGATCCAGGCGTCAATGGTGAACGAATCGGCGGCGTCGAGAACGCAATTGCCGAGCATGTCTATGTCCGTGGCGTTGGCCACTTCGACGTAATCGTCTACGCCGTCGAACGAGAGCGCGCCCGCCACAACGCCCGCCGCTGGCGTTGGCCGAGCCGGCGTTGGGCCGTAGACGCCGATGTTGTTGAAGCCCGCGATGTCGTTGGCCACTGCGCCCGAAGTCTCGTCGAACGGCAGCCAGAGTTTCAGCCCGGCGGGCGGCGTCACGCACGGGTTACAGCCCGGCGTGGCGCGGTAGGTCAATCGCAGTTCAATGAATTCGCCCGGCGACCAATTGATGTTGGAGTTGGCGGGAGCTATGGGCACGCGAACCGAATTGGCCGTGAAGGTAGTGCCGCCGGCCACGTCGAATTGCGCAATCGGTTTGTTGGTGACGACGTTGACGCCGGTCACTGTTCCGGGACAACCGCCAAGCTTCGGATCGAGATCGCTGAAAAGGAAGAATGATCCCTGGCCGTAAGTGGCGACCTGGCCAATGAAATCAATGCGGATGGTTGAACTGTCGAGGTCAATGTTCCAGCGCGGCGATGAGCCTGCGGCGCCCAGCGTCGGGCCTGCGTTCGGCAATTCGACGCCCGCGCCGACAACGACCTGTTTGACCGGGCCGTTGACGAACTGCACGTTGACCGTGTCGCCCGTGAGCGAGGCCAGCACGGCGCGGTTCGGAATCACAAGCGCGGCAAGGCAGACCAGCGCAAGAAGTGAAATCTTCCAGGAAAGACGGGAAAACGGGATGGCAAGGGTGTCTTTGAACATAAAATTATTCCTCCTTGAACGTGAGTGGAGATGGCTATCCCTATTCGCGTGGCTGACCAGCGTTTGGGAGTCACGCGGAACTGATGCGTTCATCCTGTAAAGCGATGTCCGCCTCCAACTCGTATCACCCTTGAAAGAATTTTTCCGCCATCAACGACCTGGCTTGATCAGTTGATGGAATAGCTGATCAAAGTATGTTACTTGAGGCGGCGGGCGTAGCTGCTTCTTTATCCACCGTGTAATCCATCCATCCGATCATCATCTCATCGTAGATCGGCTCGCCGTAAGGCACGGCTATGGACAGATCGAAATCGCATTTTTCACTCGTTGATCTGAATGGATAATGAAATGCGGGTATTCTTCCCCATCCAGTGCGAGATATTTCCCATCAGCAGCGGAATTTCGCTACATCTGGAAACTGATGAAGTTTGCTGGAAGATGGCGGAGGGATAAGCAAGCAATATGCCTCAAGAGAGAATGGTATCTGAATACCGCAAGAGCAACTGAGACAAACTGCGATATCGCTTGATCGAAGATGTCACGGAGGGAAAATAAAATCGCCGGTCTCTGAAAGCCTGATTCAATACGAAGGGGCAAAGATTCAATGGGACGAAGAGAAGTGAAAGCTCTTCATCCCTTTGAACCTTTGCCCCTTTGAACCTTTGTGTCGAGCCTGCTACGGCTTCATCCCATTCAACACCAGATTCTCGATGAAAAACTCCATCATACGATCCGACCTGATGCCAGAATGTCCCGCATCCGGGCCGACCTGCACGTCGAAGCTCTTGCCTGCTTTCTGCAAAGCCTGAATCAACTGCATCGAGTTGTTCGGATGCACGTTGTTGTCCGCCGTGCCGTAATAGATCATCAAACGGCCCTTCAGCTTGTCGGCGTAATTCATCGCGTTGCCCGCTTCATAACCTTCCTTGTTTTCCTGCGGAATCCACATATAACGCTCGGTGTAGATGGTGTCGTAGTGATACCACGCGGTCACCGCCGAAGAAGCTGACGCGGCCTGGAAAACGTCCGGATGGCGCAGCAAGCACATCGCCGAAGAATAACCGCCGTAAGATGTGCCGAAGATGCCGACGCGATTTTTGTCAACGTAGGCGCGGCTCCAAAGCGATTTCACGCCCGCCGCCTGATCATCCATTTCAACCGTGCCGAGTTTCATGTAGATGGCGTCGAGGAATCGTTTGCCGCGTCCGGCGGCGCTGCGCGAATCGAGCGACGCCACCAGGAAGCCGTATTCGGTGAGCGGATTCGGCGTCGTGAAAGTCTCGCGCGCGCCGTTGGTGGCCGGGCCTGCGTAAACGCTGACCAGCAGCGGATATTTTTTGTTCGGATCGAAATTGGATGGGAAATGCAGCAGCCCGTGCAAATCGGTCACGCCGTCAGCCGCTTTGTATTTGATCAACTCGACGCGCTTCAATCCGAGTTGATCGAATTTCGTCGTGTCGCTCTTCGCCAGTTCTTCGATGACCTTGCCGCTGGCGTCAACCAGGCGCGTCACGGGGGGCGAATCGTGCGTTTGCGCCACGTCAATGAAATGCTTGCCGTCCGGCGCGACATTGACCGTGTGATTGAACGCCGGATCGGTCAATCGTTTATCGCCTTTGCCATCAAGGCCGACGCGATGCAACTGCAATTTCATGTGGTTGTCGCCGCTGCGCGCCAGGTAATAAAGCATCCCGGCCTCTTCATCAACGCTGACGATGTTGGCGACCTCGAATTCGTGATTGGTCAACGTCGTCAGCAGCCTGCCGCTCAAATCGTAAAGATAGAAGTTACGCCAGCCCGTGCGCTCTGAAGTCCAGATGAACCGTTTGCCGTCTTTCAGAAATCGCATCGCCGGAGAGTTGTCGGTCCAACTCGGCAACCACTCTTCGCGCACGATCGCGCGGCATTTGCCAGTCTCAGGATTGCACGCGGTGAATTCCATGATGTTCTGCCGCCGGTTGGTTCGATTGCAGAGCAATTCGCTCCCGTCAGGCGACCACGAGACGCGATAGACGTAATGACCGACGACGGAATTCTCGAACGGCTTTCCGTCGCGAACATCAAGCTGGATCGTCTTTTTCGTATCGAGATCGTAGACGAGCAAGTCGGCGATTGGATTGGCCACGCCCGCTTTCGGATACGCTTCGATGTCCATCTTGCTTTGCAGCCTGGTCTGATCGAGTTGCAGGAAGTAATCAGGCACAGGGCTTTCGTCGAAGCGATAGAACGCGATCTTTTTGCCGTTCGGCGACCACCACATCGCGCTGGTCTGGCCCAGTTCCTCGCCATAAACCCAACTCGCCGAGCCGTACTTGACGCGCGTCTTCTGGTTGCCGTCTGTCGTGATGGCCGCCTCGCCGCTGCCATCGGCGGCGCTCAACCACAAATTGCGGTCGCGGTAAAAAGCTTTCAGCTTGCCGTCGGGTGAATTGGCCGAATTGAATTGCCGCCCGCGCTCAGGGCCGCCCGCCTGACGTCGCCCGCCAAACGCGCCCGGCGCTGGCGCGTTGTTCGCTTCAGTCGGCGACACCTCCGTCGTCATTCGAGTGGCGATGGTGTAGCGATAAGCCTTGCCGTCTTTGCGATATTCAAAAGCCTGCCCGCCGTCTTTCCAGACAACTGCGAGCGCGCCCGGTTTGATTGAGCCGGGAATCTCGCGGCTCATCTTCTGGTACTGCTCATAACCGGGCATCGCCTTCAACCGATCCTGCGCGCCGGTCGTCGCTGGCGCTAGGCCGCCGAGGCCGAGAATGGCCACCATCGCGGCGATCAGGCTTCGGCGTGGAACATCCGCAATCCTGCATTTCATATTCTGTGTCTCCATGCTGAAAAATTTGACTTGCGACTTTCTGATCCTGTTCATCTACTCGGCGATCTTCCCACCGCTGCCTTTGCCGACGCGCGGCCCGCGATTGTCGCGC
>JAJVID010000046.1:0-7607 GCA_022072205.1 Acidobacteriota bacterium | reverse complement strand
CCGACCGCGCCCTGACGCTGCGGCCCATTCTGCGTTTGCGCGATTTCTCCTTCGGCGTAGCCGACGTGATCGTAATGCGCGCTGAAGAGCGTATAACTGTCCTTGAGTTTCGGATCGCTTCCTTCGATCACGCCCACAACGTTGCGCGTGAATTGCGTGCGAACAACTTGATAGTCGGCGTCGAGGTTGAAGGTGAGCTTGACGCCTTTGAGCGTGAACGAAGGCAGCGGCTCCTGCTTCGCGGCTTTATCTTTCAACTCGGCGTATTTGACATCGGCGGCGCTGAATAGAAATTCAAAAAAATCATCCTGCGCGGTCACGTTCGGAGGAGTCGGATGATCCAGCCGCTGCACGGTAGTGAAATCCGCCTGCTCGCCGCCGCGTCCGCCTTGTCCGCCGCCGCCTCCCGGCCTCCTGCCGAATCCGCCCCCAGCGACGCCGATACTTGCGACGGCCTGTCGTTGATCGGTGGCGTAACGAGCGCGCCCACTGAGCGCGCGGCGGAATTGTGGTCCCAATCCTTTCGGCCCACTGGCGCCGAGGTAGACGACAACTTTGCCTTTCACATCCTTGCCCGCGTAATCATTGTGATTGGCCAGCGGCGCATCGAGACCGTAGCCGAGGAATTCAACCTGATCAACGCTGAAGCTGCGTTTGCCGCCGACGTTTTTGGGAAAAGTGATTCCTTCGCCGTCTTTGAAAGTGCGCGTCTGCCCGTTCACTTCAACCGCGAGCGTCGAATGATTCGCGCTCTTGACGCCGAGCACGCGCACGCGCTGGAAATACGAACCATTGTCGCCGCCGGGTTTGACACCCAACGAGCGCAATTGCTCGGCCAGATAAGCGGCGGCCAGCCCCAGACCTTCCGAGAACGTGGCGCGGCCTTCAAGTTCGTCCGAAGACAGATAGGACAACCACTTTTGCAAATCTTCTGGTTGGATTTTTGCGCTGCCGGCTTTGCGGGTCTGCGCGGGAACGGCGCTAAGCGTCAGGCAGAGCGTGATTGCCAGCGCGAACATCCTTGTCACTCGACGAGAAAGCATCATTACTTTTCCTCCGGATTGATGTTTGGAATGGATGGAAATCTTTACTTCAGGTCTGATTACGGATGACCGGCGCGCCGGGTTACAGCAATCACTCCGTCGCCTTCTTCGCCTTCGGTCTCATGTTCGCCGCCAGTGTTTTCTTGCGCATTCTGATGGATTGTGGCGTGACTTCGACCAGTTCGTCGTCGGCAATGTATTCAATCGCCTGTTCCAGCGTCAGTTCGCGCACGGGCACGAGCCGCAACGCTTCGTCGGCGGTCGAGGCTCGCATGTTGGTCAGCTTCTTTTCGCGGACGATGTTCACGTCCAGGTCAACGTCGCGCGAGTTTTCGCCGACGATCATTCCTTCGTAAACAGCGGTTTGAGGTTTGACGAAAATTTCGCCGCGCTCCTGGAGGTTGTAGATCGCGTAACCTGTCGCGTCACCCGGACGGTCGGCGACCAGGCTGCCTGAGCCGCGCCCTTCCAGTTCGCCCTGCCATTTGCCCCAGCGCAAAAACAGCGTATTGAGCAAGCCTGTGCCTTTCGTTTCGGTTAGGAATTCGTTGCGGAAGCCGATCAGACCGCGCGATGGGATTTCAAACTCCATCCGCACGCGCCCGTGACCGTGATTGATCATCTTGGCCATCGTGCCTCTGCGGCGGCCCATCGCTTCAGTGACCACGCCGATGAACTGGTCGGGCACGTCAATCACCGCCAGTTCGATTGGCTCGTGCGTTTCGCCGTCAATTTTGCGCGTGACGACTTGCGGGCGCGCGACGTTGAGTTCGAATCCTTCGCGGCGCATCTGTTCGATCAGGATCGCAAGCTGAAGTTCGCCCCGGCCTGAGACTTTGAAGCTGTCCGCCGAATCGGTGTCTTCGACGCGGATCGCCACGTTGCCGAGCAGTTCTTTATCGAGCCGCGCGCGAATCTGTCGCGAGGTGACGAATCGCCCTTCCTTGCCCGCGAACGGCGAGGTGTTGACGCCGAAGATCATCGAGATTGTCGGCTCATCAACTCTGATGCGCGGAAGCGGGCGCGGCTCCGTCGCCGAAGTCACGGTGTCGCCGATGTTGATGCCTTCGATGCCGGCTAGCGCGATGATCTCGCCCGCCGACGCTTGCTCGATGGGCGTCTGCTTCAATCCCTCGAACGCGTAAAGCTGCGTGATTTTGGTCTTCTGCAACTGGCCGTCGAAGCCGACAACCGCTATCTGATCTCCGACCGCGACCGCGCCGTTGAAAATTCGACCGATGGCCAAACGGCCCACGTATTCGTTGTAATCCAGGTTGGCGACCAGCATCTGAAGCGGCGCGTCTTCGGCGCCCAGCGGCGGTGGGATGGTTCGGACGATCTCTTCAAACAGCGGCTGCAGATCGCGGCCTTCGTGATCGAGTTCGTGCTTGGCTACGCCGTCGCGCGAGATGGCGTAAAGGATCGGGAATTCGATTTGTTCATCGTCGGCGTCGAGGTCAATGAACAGGTCGAAAACTTCGTTGACCACTTCCGGCGCGCGCGCGTCCTGGCGGTCAATCTTGTTGATGACGACGATGGGTTTGAGCTTCAGTTCCAGCGCTTTCGACAGCACATAGCGCGTCTGCGGCAACGGGCCTTCCGATGCGTCAACCAGCAGCAGCACGCCGTCAACCATCGTCAGCACGCGTTCGACCTCGCCGCCGAAATCGGAGTGGCCCGGCGTGTCCAGAATGTTGATTTTGTAATCGCCGTAACGCACCGAAGTGTTTTTGGCCATGATCGTGATGCCGCGCTCGCGCTCCAGGTCCATCGAATCCATGACGCGTTCGACGACGCGTTCATTGGCGCGGAACAATCCCGATTGTTTCAGCATCGCGTCAACCAGCGTGGTCTTCCCATGGTCAACGTGGGCGATGATGGCGATGTTGCGAATCCTGTCTCGTGTGGTTGTTGATGAGTTCATGTGATTTCTTGATGAAAGCTGAGCCTTAACCGGTAAACGCAATGCTACCAATTGGCCGGAGCTTTGTCACATCGTCGTCTGGGAGCGCGTCCGGGAGCGCACGTATCTTTGCGGGCAGCACATAGGGATACCTGCGCTCCCGGACGCGCTACCAGATGGTCTGAAAACGAATTTCATTCAAATTTCATTTTCATCCGGCCCGCTTATTGACTGGCTTGAGTCCGATTCGTATTTTGGCTTTGCGGGAATAGAATGATGCGATCATCATTACGCTCACCTTACGGAGGTCAAATATGGGAAAGAATAAAAAAGACGAGAAAAAGAAGAAGAACAAAAACGGCAAGAACGGGCACGACGGCAATGGCAATGAGCTAATCAATCGTTTGAACTGCGCGTTGTCGTTTGAATACGCCGCGACAATCCAATATTTGCAGCAACAGTGCGCGGTGAAAGGGCAGGAGCGGCAGCAGTTCGCCCCGTTCTTCGCCGCATCGAGCAGCGAAGCGCATCTACACGCGCAAAATCTGGGCAACAAGATCGCGGCGCTCGGCGGCGTGCCGACCATCGAACCTGCTGAAATCCGGCAGGGAGCGACACTCGCCGAGATGCTCCGGCACGATCTGGATATGGAGCGCAAGGCGCTGGCCGCTTACGTCAAAGCGTGGGAATCGGCTCAGGGCAACCATCCGCTGGTTTTCTGGCTGGAAGAGATCATCAGCGAAGAACAATTGCACGTGGACGAATTGGAAAAGCTCAACTCCGCATATTCGTGACGCGCGCGGTTGCGAACGAATTTCCGCTGCCGGATAATGAAGCCGTCTTTCAAATCTTGAATCACGGAGGAAAAATGGCCGACGTTATCAAATGCGCGCGTTGCGAAAAGAAATCGCCGGGCCTGGAGAAACCGCCCTTCGGCAACGCGCTGGGCAAGAGAATTCACGAGCAGATTTGCCAGGCATGTTGGAAAGGCTGGCTGGCGACCCAGAACCAGCTAATCAACCATTACGGTCTGAGCACGATCAACCCGGAGCATCAGCAGTTTCTGATCGGGAATATGGAAGCGTTCCTGTTCGGCGAAGGTCTGAAAACGCAGATTGACGCTTCGCTGCAGGGGACGATCACGCATTGATCCGGCCTGCGGGCGAGCGTTGACTTGCCCGGCGCGCCGCCCTGATGCGTTCGTTGACAAGCCGTATACGCCGTAATATCTTTTCGCCCGGTTTCAGGCAGGTTAATTATTCACGTAAGGCTGTTGTCAGATAGTGACTATGAAAAGAGAGAAGTTTGTGGGCATCACGCCCGATGACGACAACGACATCAGAATCATCGAAGACCTTTCATCCACGCGCGGGTTCGGCAATGATTCGGGCGATTTGTGGAGCGAGTTGCGCTCGCTGCTGCGCGACGTGCTCTTCGCCGGCATAATCGCCGTGCTGATCGTGGTCTTCGTCGTGCAGCCGGTGCGCGTCGAGGGCCAGAGCATGATGCCCAAGTTGCACGATCAGGATCGCATCTTCGTCAACAAGTACATCTATCCGCTGCGGGAATGGATCGGCGACAAAGAGCCGATCAAGCGCGGCGACATCGTTGTGCTGCTTTTCCCGGATGACCCGTCGAAATCCTACATCAAGCGCGTAGTCGGCTTGCCCGGCGAAGAAATCAATGTCGAGAACGGCAAACTCTACGTCAACGGCGTGCAGATTGACGAGCCGTATCTCGACGCCGAATATCTTTCGTCGGATTCGATGCCGAACAAGGAAGTGGTCAGGCCGCATCATTACTTCGTGATGGGCGACAACCGCCGCAACAGCAGCGACAGCCGTTACTGGGGACAGGTTCCCGAAAAATACATTTACGGCAAGGCTATCTTCCGCTATTACCCGTTCACGCCCGTCGAACGGGTCGGCAAACTCGAATAGCGGTTTTACCAACATCAAATCAAACCGTTCGATGATCAAAGCCAATTGGATTCTGTAGCGGCGCGGCGGCGATAAGCTGTCCGCGCTTTGTTGTGTAAAGTTCATCAGATATGCTCGTCAATCTTCGTTTGCTCTTCGGGCTATTGTGGCGTCCGGTCACCGCGTTCAAGCGGTTGCGCGAACGCTCGCCGGTAGCGTTCTCCGTCGCCGCCGCGTGGCTGTTCACTTTTCTTTACACAATCAGCGCGTCGGCGCTGTCCGATTACGCGCAGGAAGGCCGATGGAGCGAGGATGTTTTTACCGGCGGCGAAGCCGTATCGAGCGTCCAGATACTGACGGGAACGTTGACTGAGGCGGCGATGACGGCTGTGATGGTCGTGTTGTTTGTCGCGGTTGTGTATGTCCCGTTCGCTATTCTGATCGCCAATTTGTTCGAGCGGCGCGCCAGTTTTTCGCTGGTGATCCGTGAAGAGTACGCGCCTGTCGTTTCCTGCTCGCTGCTTTCATTGACGGCTGCGCTGCTGGTAGCGCTGCCGGCGGCGGCTTTCATCGGATGGCAAAGCACGATGCTGAGAAGCGAAACGGTGACCGCATATCTGGTTTTGCTGATCGTGATGCCGCTGCCGATCTTCGCGGCTTTGATGACGATTACAATCGGGACATCTTTCCGCATCGGCTGGGCGGCGGCTGTGGTGACGACGCTGGTCTCGTTTCTCTCGCTGCTGGGCATTCCGGTTCTGACGCGGGCGGCGTCATTCGTCTGCGCTTCGCCGTTCCTGTTGCTGCTGCTGATATTTTTGCTGCGGGATAAAATTGATGATTTCATGGGTGTGGCGCGCGCGCGGCAATCGTTCAAACAAAACCTGGAGACGGCCACGCTCAATCCGGCTGACGCTTCGGCGCATTACAACCTGGGACTGCTTTATCAAAAAAGAGGCGAGTTGGGCGCTGCGGCTGGCTCGTTTCAGCGCGCCATAGAAATTGATCCGACAGAAACCGACGCGTATTACCAACTCGGACGAATCGCGCGCGAGCAGGGCCATCTGAACGAGGCCATTCAACATTTCGAGCGGGTGGTCCAGCTTGAACCGGCGCACAGCCAGCACGAAATCTGGCGTGAGACGGCGCTGGTTTATTACGCCGCGGGACAGTATAAGGACGCGCTCGAAATGCTCGACAAATTTCTGGATCGGCGCTCATCCGACGCCGAGGCGCGTTACTGGCGCGGTATGACGCTCGACAAACTGGGGCGCGATAATGAAGCGGCGCAGGAGATGCAAAACTGCGTGGAGTCGGTGCGCACCGCTCCGGCTTACAAATACCGCGCCGACCGGCGGTGGATGAATCTGGCGCAGAATTTTTTGAAGGAGAAAAGATAAGAACGATGAACAAAGAAGCGATTCTGGCGCTTGAAGACGGACGAACTTTTCGCGGGCCGGCCTGGGGCGCTCACGGCGAGCGCACGGGCGAAATCGTCTTCAACACCGCGATGAGCGGTTACCAGGAGATATTGACCGATCCGTCTTACGCCGGGCAGATCGTGACAATGACTTATCCTGAGATCGGCAATTACGGCGTGAACGATGAGGACATCGAATCGCGCCGCCCGTTCGTCGAAGGCTTCGTCGTGCGCGAAACGTCTCCGATAGTCTCCAACTGGCGAGCTTCGATGTCGCTTGACGAATACCTGAAGCGGCACGGCATCGTCGGGATTTCAGAGATTGACACGCGCGCGCTGGTTCGCCACATCCGCGAAAAAGGCGCGATGCGCGCCTGCATTTCATCTGTTGACCTGAATGAACACAGCGTGATCGCGAAGGCGAAGAACGCTCCCGAAATGCTCGGACGCAATTTGGTTGATGAAGTGACCTGCGGCGATTCTTATCGTTGGTCGGACATCAGGGACGACCAGAAGACGTTTGATCCAATAGGCGAATTCCGCCGCGACACGCGAAGCCTGCTCGCCCCCGGCGAAGCCCCGTTCCGCGTGGTGGCTTATGATTTCGGAATCAAGTATTACATCCTGCGCTACCTGGCCGCTGCCGGCTGCGAAGTGACTGTCGTACCCGCGCGCACGCCGGCTGACGACGTGATTTCGATGGCGCCGGACGGAATCTTTCTCTCAAACGGCCCCGGCGATCCGGCGGCGTTGCCGGGCATCGTCGCTGAAATCAAGCGGCTGCTCGGAGCCGCTCCGGTCTTCGGCATCTGTCTGGGGCATCAACTGCTCGGCCTGGCGTTCGGCGGCTCCACGTTTAAACTCAAATTCGGCCATCGAGGCGGCAACCAGCCGGTGAAGAACGAGCGCACCGGCCGCATCGAAATCACATCGCACAATCACGGCTTCGCGGTTGATCCCGACAGTTTGAACCGGAATGAAATCGAACTGACGCACTTCAATCTCAACGACGGATGCCTGGAAGGAATGCGTCACAAAAACCTGCCCGTCTTTTCAGTCCAGTATCACCCTGAAGCCGGGCCTGGCCCGCACGATGCGACCTATCTCTTTCACGAATTCATAGCGAAGATGCGCGCGCATCGTGAAGAACTGAAGCGAATCGTGCAGGTGAGATAAAACGGAGACAGGATTCACAGGGTTCTTCAGGATGGAAAACAATCCCGAAGAATCCTGTGAATCCTGTTTCTTTCCCTTCGCGGCTTGTCGCCTGACAAATCAATCGCCGTTTCGCGCTACCGACGCCTTCATAAAATCAACTATCC
>JAJVID010000112.1 GCA_022072205.1 Acidobacteriota bacterium | reverse complement strand
TCTTCGATTTTCCGAGCAATGCGGGCATCACATTGAAGCTGTCGGGCGCGTCGGAGTCGCCGAGTTTCTGATTCGTGAACGCGGCGAACGAGGCGAGAAAATCTGTTTGAGACACGAGCGCGCCGGACACGCCCGGCTTCACGCGCCCCGGCCACCGCACGATGAACGCCACGCGCGTTCCCCCCTCAAAATTGCTGTACTTGCCGCCGCGCAATGGCCCGGCGGGTTTGTGGCCGCCGAGCTTTTCGACCGCGTCGTCTTTGTAGCCGTCGTCAACCACCGGGCCGTTGTCGCTGGTGAAGATGACCAGCGTGTTTCGCGTCAGCTTCAAACGGTCGAGCGCGGAGAGGACTTCGCCGACGAGCCAGTCAGCTTGCAGGATGGCGTCGCCGCGCGGCCCCATTCCGCTTTTGCCCGCGAATCGCGGATTCGGCAGGCGCGGCACGTGCGGATCGTGCGTGGCGAAATAAAGAAAGAATGGTTTGCTTTTGTTCCGCTCGATGAAGGACACGGCCTTGCTCGTGTAAAGATCGGCCATGTCTTCATCTTTCCACAGCGCGGTCTTGCCGCCGGTCATGTAGCCGATGCGGCTGACGCCGTTGACGATGGTCATATCGTGGCCGTGACTCGGATGCATCTTCAGCAGTTCGGGATTCTCTTTGCCGGTGGGCCAGTCGCCGATCTTCTTTTCGTAATCCACTCGGATCGGGTCAGCGGCGTCGAGTCCGGCGACGCGGCGGTTTTCGATGTAAACGGTAGGCACGCGGTCGCCGGTCGCGGCCATAATGAACGAGTAATCGAACCCCAGATCATTCGGGTTCGGCTTGATCTCGCCGTTCCAATCCGGCCCGCCTTGCGGCCCCAGGCCCAGATGCCATTTGCCGACCACGCCGGTTGAATAGCCCGCCTTTTGCAACAACGCAGGCAGCGTCGCGCGTCCAGGTTCGATGATCAGCGCGGCGTCGCCCGGCAGCACGCCCGTGCCCTTCTTGCGCCACGCGTATTCGCCCGTCATCAAAGCGTAGCGCGACGGCGTGCAGGTCGCAGCCGCCGAATGGACGTCGGTGAAACGCAGCCCTTCTTTCGCCAGCCGGTCAATGTTCGGCGTCTTCAGCCTCGTCGCGCCGTAACACGACACGTCGCCGTAGCCGAGATCGTCCGCGTAGATGAACACGATGTTGGGCCGCGATGACTGCGCTTCCGCTTCGCCAAAACGGCCCTCGAACAGCGGCCTCGGTAAAAACACGAGGCTTACGAAAATGAGCGATGCGACCAGTCTTTTCATCTTGCCTCCTGAAGTTCACTTCTTCGGGGCGCAGGCCGGCCCCATTCGGATAATTGATGGCGCCCGAAATATCGCCGAAGTGTGGACAGGAGCGCAATAGTCGCAATCGCCCGGATCAGTTCGGATCAGAAAATACCTTGCGGCTTCTGGTTCTGATTGCGGCGCGCTCTGAGTTCTTCTCTGGTGATCACGCCGTCATTGTTGATGTCAAGACGGTCAAAGCCTCTCGGTTTGCCTCTCCATTCGTCGCGCGAAATCGCGCCGTCGTTATTGGTGTCCATCCGCTTCAACTTGTTTCCCTGGTGATGACCGCCTCGTTGACGGGCGCCGCGCGGGTCTTGCGGATTTTGCGCGAGGATGGATGTCGAGAATAAGAGAGCGAGCAGGCACACTGCGAAGATTGAAAAACGTTCCATATACATTTCCCTCCAAAGTAGTTGATGTTTTACTGTTTGAGCGAACGAGTTTTTGTCGCTTCGTGCCGTTAGAGGGAGCGAGGCGTTTGAAGGCCGAAAAATAGTTGAGGAGACGATAAGCGACATGATTGCCGGGAAGGATGATTTGCTGAAGGTCGCCGACGAAATGAAACGCGATTGGGACGCGCGCGCGCGCGAGGACGCGAAGTGGTTTATCAATTCGCTCAGGCAGCGGCAGACGGAAGAGGAGTTCGACAGAACCGGCGTCGTCGAAGTCGAACGTCTGGTGCGCGCCGATCTGCCGTTGCTCACCGGCGGGCGCGATCCGAAAAATTTGCGCGTTCTGGAAATCGGTTGCGGCGCGGGGCGTATGACGAAACATCTCGCTTCGATCTTCGGCGAAGTCACGGGCGTTGACGTTTCGGGCCGGATGATCGAGGAGGCTCGCGCGCGGCTCGCTGGCGTCGGCAATGCGCGGCTTCACGAAACCGGCGGCGTTGATTTTGCGATCTTCGGCGGCGAAGAGTTCGATCTGATCCTGTCGGCGTATGTCTTCCAGCACGTGCCGAGCGCCGATGTCATCGCGTCGAACATCCGCGACGGGTGGCGCGTTTTGAAACCCGGCGGCGTCTTCAGGTTTCAAACCAACGGCGTCACGTCGCGCGATTACGCCCAGGCCGGGAAAGACACGTGGGCGGGCGCCGTTTTCCCCGAATCGGAAATCCGAGCTTTCGCCCGTCAAGCCGGCGCGCAATTGATCAGCCTCTTCGGCGCGGGCACGCAGTATTGCTGGACGACGATTCGCAAGCGAGTTTCGCAAGAAGCTGATGGCGCGATTTCGATGCGGCCCAGCATCGTGTTTTTCGGGCGCACGGTTGACGCTCTCGACAAAACGATCCCGACTGAAGGCGATCAGGCTTCGCTCACCGTCATCGCGTCGGGTTTGGATCGTGATTGGGTTGATTGCAATTCGGCCTGCGTCGTCATCAACGGCGCGGCGGTTGCAGCGCGTTACGCCGGCCCCATCGGAAACAATTTCGAGGCCGCGCTGAGAGCCGAATTCGGCGATCAGCTTGAGCGGCTGACGCAGATCGAAATCGGCGTTCCGCCGGGCGTTCAGAGCGGAGCGGCGGCAGTTCAGTTGCGGATTGACGCGGCTTCAGTCTCTGACCCGGTTGAGATTGAATTCGTCTCCGCCAGGCCGATTCCGAAGATCGGCACGGTTATGAACGCCGCCGATGGCGGCACGGATATTCACGCGCGCGGAGAAAAATCGCGATTGAAAATTCTGGTCGAAGCCCTGGACGAAACCGCCAGCGTCGAAAACATCCGTGTGCAGATCGGCGGGCTGATCGTCAAACCGGATCGCGTCAGCTTTCATCCCGGCAATGCGGCGCACGACGTTGACGCGCAACTGCCCGGCGCAATTGCGCCCGGAGCGGCGGAATTGAAGATACATTTCGGCGATCTTCAATCGGCGGGCGTGACGATTCAGATCAATGATTGACAGGCCTTCCGGCGAACAGGGCTTTTGCAAAGTCGGTTGTGGCCTTGCTTATAAACTAAAACCTATCACCGAACACCTACAACCTATGGACCTTTCCTTCGAAGCGTCATCTGATCGAGCCATCGAAGGAAAAAATTATAGGTTGTAGGTTGTTGGTCTTGGGTTTTAGCCCCGTCCCTGACGACTTTGCAAAAGCCCTGTTCCGGCGAACATCCAATTTGAGATGGCGTCAGCTTTTGAAGTGCGGTAATCTCTTGCCGCTTATCCGGCCCTTGATTTCGCACGCTGACAGGGCTGCGGATTGAAGTCGGGGAAGGACGATAAGTGTTCGCAGATTCTTCAGCCAGTTTGTAAACCCCTCGGCCAGAAGTCGCGTCGAAGCGCCACAGCCGTTTCTTTTGAAGGAAGGTCAAGACAATGTCTTATCTACCCGGATTTGAATGCGACATCTTCATCAGCTACGCCCACGCCAACAACGACGATGGCTGGGTGACTTACTTTCACAGCGAATTGCAGAGCGCGCTCGACGGTCTGATGGAAGGCGTGACGATCTGGCGCGACGAGCGGAGGCTCAACAGCAACACCCGCTTCGATCCGGAGATTGAAAAGCAGGTCAAAGGGGCGGCCATTTTCCTCGCGCTCGTTTCGGGCCGCTATCTCGAGTCCGATTATTGCGGCAAAGAGTTGCGGATGTTTCACGAGAAGGCGCGAACTGAAAAATGGGGATTGAGCGTTGAAAACCAGAACCGCATCTTCAATCTGCTGCTTTACGACATTGATTACAAAGACTGGCCTCCGGAATTTGAAGGCATCACGGGGTCGAAATTCCACGACGATTCGGGTTGGCCGTCCGATCAGAAAGAGAAGGATTTCGTATTCCAGTTGCGGAAGCTGACGCGCGAGATCGAGGGGCTGCTGAAGATTTTCAAGAAGACTCTTTCGGCTTCGCGGGTCAACGCCGACTCCGCCGGACGCGATCCCGCTGGCGAAGACGCCTTCACAGTGTTTCTGGCCGCTTCTTCAGACTCGCTCGAAATTCAGCACGATCGCGTTCTCAATGAATTGAGGCGCAACGGCGTCAGGGTTGTGACGGATATTCCTCCGCCCGTCGGAGCCAAAGAACACGACGAGAAGGCGCGGGCGGAACTGAGCCGCGCGGCGCTGTCGGTTCATCTGCTGACCGATTCGCCGGGGCAGAACATCTTCGATCTGAACGAGACAGACAGCGAAGGCAGGCCGCTCAGGAAGAGCTATTCGCGGCGGCAGCTCGAACTTGGGCTGGAACTTTCCCGGAATCAGCTAGTCTGGATGCCGCCCGAATTGCAGATCGAAAAGGTCGAAAACGAACGGCACAGGCAGTTCCTCGCCGACCTCGAAAGCGGAAGCCATTCAAACTATCGGTCAACCTGCCGCATTATCCGCGAGCCGAAAAGCGATGTCGCGCGCGTCATTCTGGAATCCATCGAGAGGATCAAACGAGAGGCTGCGCCGCCGCAACCGGCCGCAGCCGCGCTGCTCAACTTTCATATCAAAGATCGCCGCGAGGCATGGAAGCTGATTGATTTCTTCGACCAGCGAGGCGTGCTGCCGTTCACCGAACCGGAGATGGACGACCCGAAGCTGACGCTGAAGATTCTGGAAGAGCGCATCAAACAGGTGAACCGCCTGATCTTCGTTTACGGCGCCGTCGAACGAAGCTGGGTCGAGGGGAGAATGTGGGAACTGTTGAAGATGGCCACCTCCTACAACTGCCTGCCCAAAGCCTGCGGCATCTATTTCGCGCCGCCGCGCAGGAAAGCCACCGACGGGAATTTCGGTTTGCCGATCACCATCCCGGTCTGCGAATTCGATGACGCCGACATCGCCAACCCGCAGGTTCTGAAACCGCTGCTGGAAATCGCGTGAAGGAAAGGGGGCAATGCAAAGATGAACACAACGACGACCAACACCCAAACCGATTCGATATTCAACGGCAATCCGTTTGTCGGCCTGCGCCCGTTCAACAGCGACGAAGGGCTGCTCTTTTTCGGCAGGCAGGAGCAGGCCGCCGAACTGATGCAGAAATTGCATCGCACGCGCTTCCTGGGCATCGTCGGGTCTTCGGGCTGCGGCAAATCCTCGCTCATTCGCGCCGGGCTGATTCCGAAACTCAAGGCCGGATTCCTGGCAGGCGACCGCGATCAATGGCGGATTGCGATTATGAAACCGGGCGACGCGCCGCTGCGCAATCTGGCCATCTCGCTGATTGACGCGGCCACCGGCGCGCTGAATCCCGCGACGAACGTCGTGCTCGAAGAGATAGACATCGCCGCGATGATCAAATCACTGCGCCGGACGGGCGCGCAGGCGGCGGTTGATTATTTGTCGCAGGCGAGCGCCGGTTCCAATGCAAATCTGTTGTTGCTGGTTGATCAGTTTGAAGAACTCTTTCATTTCGGCATCGAAACGGGCGACCCGGAAAAGCGCGACGAGGCGGCTGATTTCGTTTCGATCATGCTGGAATTGTCGGAACAGCGCGCGCTGCCGGTTTATGTTGTGATGACCATGCGCTCGGATTACCTGGGCGAATGCGACAACTTTTATGGCCTGCCCGAAGCGCTCAACCGCAGCCAGTATCTGGTGCCGCGCCTGACGCGCCATCAGCGTCAGCAGGCCATCGAAGGGCCGATCAGTTTGTTCGGACAGCAGATCGCGCCCCGGCTGATTGACCGCGTGCTAAACGATGTCGGCGAACAATCGGATCAGTTGCCGGTGATGCAGCACGCGATGATGCGGACGTGGGATAACTGGCGGCAAAGCGGCGACGCGGCGATTGATTACCCGCATTACGAAAGAGCGGGCACGATCAAACAGGCGCTTTCGCACGACGCCGACAGCGCGCTCATCGGGATGAGCGACGAAGAGCGCAAGATCACCGAGCGCATGTTCCAGGCCCTGACCAACGTTGACACGCGCAACCGCCGCGTCCGCCGCCAGACTCACCTGAGCGAATTGCAGGAAATCACCGGCGCCACACGCGAGCAACTGCTGAAGATCATCAACCGTTTTCGCGGCGAAGGCCGGTCGTTTCTCACCGTCGAAGACGACAAACTGACCGCCGACCCGCTGGTTGACATCTCGCACGAGAGTTTGATCCGCCAGTGGAAACAACTGGACAAATGGCTGAACGACGAATCCGACTGGCGCGACATTTACGTGCGGCTGGCTGAAGACGCCGCGCGGTTCAAAAAGAAGCAGGTTGATCTGTGGCGCGACCCGCAGTTGCAGATCGCTCTGAACTGGTACGACGAGCGCAAACCGAACAAGGCCTGGGCCGAGCGTTACTGCGAGGGCTATGACGCCGCGATTGAATTTATGGACCAAAGCCGCAAAGAACGCGACGCCGAAGCCGAACGCGAGCGGGCGCGGCGCGAAAGAGAACTCGCCGACGCGCTGGAACGTGAAGAGGCGAAGCGCAAACAACTCTTCCGCAACAGACTCTTCAGCTTCTTTCTCGGTTTGTTGTCGGTCAGTTCGCTTGTGGCGACTGGATACGCTTTGCGGCTCAACGCGCAGGCCGAATCGGCGAAGGCGAATTTGGAGAAGAGTAATACGGCGTTGAAGGCGTCCGAGGACAATCTGATCGCGACCAAAGACAGGCTCGTCGAGCAGGCGAGCAAAAACGCCGATCTGTTGACGGCGCTGGAGGTCCGAAACAAGGAACTCAATGCCGAAAAAATCAGGGCGATAACCGCCCAGAGGGCCGCTGAACGAAGCGCCGACGAGGCGAGAGGGAACGCGATTCTGGCGATCGAGCAGGCTGAAAGGGCTGAAAAGCAGAGCGCGATTTCAAGCCAGCGCGTGGCGCAACTGCTCGGCCTGCATTCCGCGCATCTGACGACAAAGGGCGAAAACAATTCCGAGGCGGTGGAGAAAAGAGCCTTGCTGGCCGCCCAGTCGCTCCGAATGAAAACTTCCGGCGGAGAATCTCTGCCGACGGTCGAAGGCGACAGCGCGGCGCGCGCGATTCTCTCGCTGGCGCCGCGCATCGTGAAGGCGCAGCGGATAGACGCATACGGCGGCGCCGCCGCGCTCAGCCAGGACGCCAAATCTCTGGTCACGCTGACATCGAATAAGGACGCGCAATTGATGGACACCGCCACAGGCAAGACCAATCCCGCGCTGGTGAATTTGCCTGATGGCGTCACGGAAATCTCGCTCAGCCGGGACGGAAAATTTCTGGCGGCTTCTTCCATCGTGGCCACAGTGGAGGACGTTCCGGGCGCCAATGATAAAAACCAAAACGCAGCGTACCGCAGCGCCAGAAGCGCCATTCAGATTCAAACGTTCCGAACCGTTGATGGGCAATGGTTCGGCCAGCCGATAGCGCTCCAAATCCCCGCCGGTGTAAAGCAAAATCTCGTAGTCAGCCCCGACGGCTCGCGCCTGGTCACATTCACCAACGCCGAGGCGCAGTTGTGGAATACTGCCAGCGGCGCAGCGGTCGGCGCGCAGCGGCCCGCTCCGCCGCAGACGCAAGAGCCAGTGACACCCACGCCGCAGCGCCGGGCGCCGAATCAATCCGGCAAATCGCAGGTTCAAACTTCCATGCAGGAAATTCGGGGCCTTCCGGCGCCGCTCGCCGATACTGACACGCCCGCCCAGAATCAATATACGAGGCCGCTGGCTCAGACCTCCGGAGCCTCGTGGTCGCACAAGGTCATCGGCGCCGCGTTCAGCCACGACGGAAAGAAGCTGGCGACCATCCACACCAGCGAACTACAAACTTGCAGAGGCTGCCCCTTGTCGGAGGCCATCAGCAGGCTCTTCACGTGGGACGCCGCGACGGGCGCTCAGATCGGGGAACCGATAGAGGCCGATTCGGGGAGGAAGAAATTTTTCAGCTTCGCCGCTTACAGCCCTGATGGAAAATACCTGCTGACGATCCTGCGGGAGATCGCTCCGTCCACTCCATCGTCGCCGTCGCCGAGGACAATCGAATTGCGTGACGCGCAAACCGGCAAAGTCGTCGCTGCGACAACCGATTTGCCCGATTGCAAAGAAGCGGTTTTCAGCGGCAGCGGCGGCGCGCTGGCCGTGACCACCGAAGGCAATCTGGTCGTCAAGCTGGCGATTGCGAACGACAACGGCTCCGTCACGCTGGTGAAGGAATCTTTGATTTATTACGGCGGCAAACCGGACGCCGTCGCATTCAGCGAGGATGGGCGTTACTTGACGGTAGTCAATGCGGACGGCGAAATGCTGATGACTGAAACGCGAGCGGAATCGGTGGTTGCGACCGTCCCTCTTGAAAACGGTTTCGCCGATCCGATCATCGCTTACGCCTCCGATGGCAGGCTGCTGATCACCGACGACGGACGGAAGATCAAGGCTTGGAATTCGCCGGATAAACCATCCGAAGATTTTGTCTTGGGCGACAGCGCTAAGAGAAGCAGCTCGATGGCTGTGGCCTTCAGCCGCAACGGAGAATTTCTGGCGGCCATCGGCGAGGCGCCGGGAATCTGGGACATCGGCAAGCGCCGGTTGATCAACCAGCCGGACGGTGATCGCATCCGGTTGGCCGGGTTCAGCAAGGACGGAGGTCATTGGGCGCTGATCAGCGAAAACGGCGCCGCCGTAGTGATGTCCGCTAACAACAACATTCCGCCTCTGCGCTTGCCCGACGCAGGCGCCACGACGAAAGCTGTCGCCATCAGCGCGGCTGAAGA
Source organism: Acidobacteriota bacterium (assembly GCA_022072205.1). GTDB lineage: Bacteria > Acidobacteriota > Blastocatellia > RBC074 > RBC074 > JAJVID01. The sequence goes on along the minus strand of JAJVID010000112.1, from coordinate 3,359 downwards.
AAGCGGCGCAAAGAAGGTCAAACATCTTGCCATCGCCGACCGAAGCGGCGCCGTGCGAATCAGGGAATTGATCCACGATGAAGCCGGGCGCGCCGAATTGGGCGCGTCGCTGACCATTAGGCCGGATAGCGGACAAGATGGCGAAATCACAGCCCTGGCCTTCATCAATCGTGATCACCGGTTGTTGGCGACCGCCATCGGCGCTGAAGTGAAGCTCTGGGACATCAAGACCGGCAGACAGTTCGGCGCAACGCTCGAACACAGCAGCCGGATCAACGATCTGGCGGTTGGGCCGAGCGTCGCTACTTTGGCAGCGGCCTGCCAGGACGGAAAGATCGTCATTTGGGCGATGAATCAGGATCAGGTCTGGGAGCGGAAACCGCCGCTGGATTTCGCGGCGCCGGTTGAGAAGATAGTTTTCAATCGCACGGGCGCGTTCCTGATTGCGGCGGGATCGGGCAAAGCGCAATTGTGGAACGCCGCGACCTCGAAACAGATCGGTACGGATATGGAGGTCGGCAGAGCTGTTGATCTGATGATGCAGGAAACCAGCGCGAGAGCCATTTGGGTTCTCGGCGATAACGGGACGCTCAGACTGTGGAGACCTGAAGGGGGAGGCCAGCCGATGGGTAACCAATTCAGGGGCGCCGCGGAAGGCGCCAAAGCGTTCTTCAACCCGGCGGCGGGATCGCTTGTCACGGGCAGCGTCAGCTTCCCGATTGTTCGAGAACTGTCCGGCAGGTTTCTTCCCGGAATGCCCTCGCCAAACTGGACGCCGACAGTGGCGCTGAGTCCGGATGGGAAATATCTGGCCGGCAGTTATGGCGGCGCCATCACCATTCGGCGCACGGACGATCTGCGGCAGTTTCACTCCATAAGTCCCGTTGGCGAAGTTACAAACTTTTCCTTCACTCCTGCCGGAAATCTGGCGACTGTGGTTCAGACGGCAGCGTTGGATTTGCAGACCGCCGCATCCGGGATCGGAGAACAGGAAGATACCTGGACGATAGAAATCCGGAACCCCGCGACAGGTGAGTTGATCGGGAAGACGGACAAGATTCGGGATTCCGTGGACGCAGTGGCGTTCGGCCCGACCGAAGATATTTTTGCGACGTTGATTTCCAGCGAAGACGACAAGGGAAGAATCGTGATCTGGAAGAAAAGCGGGTCGGAGATCAGACCGATGAAAGGCAAGCAGATCACTCACGGATATTCTCTGGACGATCTGGTCTTCAGTCCCGATGGCAGATTTCTGGTGGCGGCGGGCGCTGATGGCGCGCACATCTGGGAAGTGGCGCTCGGTCAGGATGAAGTGGTGTCGCGACAGGAAGTCGCCGATATTCCGGATGTGAAAAGCGCGCCGGTGTTCAGCCGCGACGGAGAATATCTGGCGATTGTCTCCGGCAGCGCGATCAAAATCGCGCACTGGCGTCCGGACAATCTGGCCGACGATGTCTGCGCCCGCCTCAAACGCAATTTCACCCAGGACGAATGGCAGCAGTATCTGACGGACGAACGGCCATACGAACGCACCTGCCGAAATTGGGAGGCGCATCAATCCGTCATAGACGAAGCCATCAATCTGGCGAAGGCGGGCGAGAGGACCAAAGCCGAATCGCTCTTCAAAGTCATGCGCAACCTGAAAAATTCAGCGGAGGAAGAAGCCGACTGGCACTATGAGGCTGCGCAAATGCTCGATAATATCAACGCGAAGATGCCCTGGCGGAAACTTAACACTGAAGAGAGGAGAGCCTACGTCGGCGCTCCTGCAAACGAGGATGTGATCAGGAGGGGGTTGAGAGAAGCCATCCCGCTCTTCGATAATTTCAAGCGCTTCAATCAACAGCACCCTCACTCCTTCAATCCGAACCGAGTGAGCGGCGCGCAGAACAGGGAAGCCCGCAACACCCCGGCGCGGATTCTCAACGGCCTGTGCTGGTACGGCAGCCTTTTCGGTTACGCCGGCAAGGTGAAAGACGCCTGCCATCTGGCTGTCGAATTCGACCCGAAATTCACGGAGATCACCGACAGCCGGGGACTGGTCAGAGCGTTGACCGGAGAACTCCCAGGCGCCATCGCCGATTTCGAGGTCTTCGCCAAGACCGCTACGGAACCTGCTGACCGGGTCGAACGCAGGCGCTGGGCCGAGGCGCTCAAGAAATGCGTTCAGGATCGAGCGGCCTGCCAGTTCCCGTTTACCGAAGAAGGCTTGAAGAAAATACGCGCGCAATGACATTCTTCAAGCTTGAATAGCCGAGCAATTGACTGACCAGAAAGGACAGATTATGAAAAAGAGGAGTTGCAAGCGATGCGGAACCGCTCTGAGCGAAGAGGCGAGATTTTGCACGACCTGCGGTCTGACCGCAGACAACGCGGGAACCGCCAGCGTTTCGGCGCTCGAAACCAGACGCCTGAGCGACGAAACCGAAAACCTTGAGTCAGCCGGAGGAACGCCTTCTCCATACGAGACTGAAGAGATGCCACAGTCCAAAATCGCAGAGGGGATCGCGGCGAAAGAAGCGCCGCCTCAACCAGCGGAGCGAATGGAACGGGAGCAGGCGGCCAAACAGGCTGTAGCGGAACCGTCAACAGCGGGCGTGGCCGCATCCGCATCGCATCCTCAAACGAGGCAGGCGAAGCAAGCATCAGGAGGGCGGAAGGGATTATTGCTGGCCGCTGCGCTGGGCGTCGTGGCGTTGGCCGCCGGGGCGTTCTTCTTCGTCAATTCGCGCGGGTCATCCGAAACGCAGGCGACGAATCAGCCTGCCGCTCAAACACCGGCGCAACCCGCCGCCCAGCCATCAGTCTCCGCAAGCGATCAATCTCAACCGGAAACCGAACCACAAACCTCGCCGACGCCCGGCGAACTCAAATCGCTTGCGGCCAACAGCGCTGACGCAGGCTCGAAAGCGCCACATGCTCGCGGCGAAACGAAGTCCGCTCAGGCGGCTCAGCAGGAAAAGAACGCCGCCGACGGAACCGGCGCCGCCGCGCATAATCTCAACCAGGGAATCGCTCATCTGGGCGCCGGGCGTTACCAGGACGCGCTGCAGGAGTTCGAGTACGTGAAGACGCTCGATCCGGGAAACAAGAACGTCTATTACCTGATCGGGCAGACCTACCACAAGATGGGGCAACTGGAACGCGCGCTCGAAGCTTACCGCCAGTGCACGTCGGGCGATTACGCTTCAATCGCTCAAAACCACGTGAGGACGCTGGAGAAAAAGCTCGGAAAGACGTATTGAGCCGGAGCGCGGTCAAGCCATCGTTCGACCAGAGCAAAGGGAGAGCGCAGATGTCTATTCGTGGCGAAGCGCGATCATCGGATCAACCTTCGCCGCGCGCCGCGCCGGGATGTA
>JAJVID010000118.1:8127-12343 GCA_022072205.1 Acidobacteriota bacterium | reverse complement strand
GACATTGACCTGATTGACATCTGTTCGCCCGGCGACGCGCACAAGCCGCAAGCCATCGCCGCCGCTGAAGCGAAGAAAACCGTCTTCTGCGAAAAGCCGCTGGCCAACACGCTCAAAGACGCCGAGCAGATGCTTGAAGCGGTGAAGAAAAATCGCGTCATTCACATGATCTGCCACAATTACCGCCGCATCCCCGCCGTCACGCTTGCCAAGCAGATGATCGAGGCGGGCGAGATCGGCGACATCTATCATTATCGCGGGACGTATCTTCAGGACTGGATCGTTGATCCGATGTTCCCGCGCGTCTGGCGATTGCAAAAAGCGGTCGCGGGTTCGGGCGCGCTGGGCGACATCGCGTCGCATTCGATTGACCTGTCGCGTTATCTGGTAGGCGAAATCACCGAAGTCTCAGGCCTGCTCAAGACGTTCATCAAAGAACGCCCGATGCCCGGCAACAAAAGGCAGATGGGCAAGGTTGACGTAGACGACGCCGCGCTCTCGCTCGTCAAATTCCGCAACGGCGCCGTCGGTTCAATCGAAGGCTCGCGCTTCGCCACTGGACGCAAGAATTACAACCGTTTCGAGATCAACGGCAGCAAAGGCAGCATCGTTTTCAATCTCGAACGGATGAACGAGCTTGAAGTTTACAAAGAAGAGGGGCCGAACAGCGGCTTCAAAACCATCCTGGTCACGGACGCGAAACATCCATACGTCGGCGCGTGGTGGCCGCCGGGACACATCATCGGCTACGAACACACGTTCACGCACACGATTAGCGATCTGCTCCAGGCCGTCGCCACTCGCAAAAACCCGACGCCGAATTTCGAGGACGGCGTCAGAAACCAGCGCGTGCTCGACGCGATTGAACGCTCCGCCAAATCACGGCAGTGGGAAAAAGTCTAATCGCAAGCCGCCTCAATTCCGTTGATGGTCTGGATAAGGATTGAGACGGAACACAAAAAGCACAAAGCAGAACACAAAAAGCACATCACCCACAAAGGAGGCTTTATGTCACGACGAACAATTCTGAGCTTCATTCTGGCAATCGCTCTCGCCGTTTCGGCTCTGAGTTCCGGAGCGCGAATCGCAACGGCGAATCAACCATCCGCCCAACCATCTCAATGGACGCCTGAGCTTTCAATGAAAGTCAAAGCCGTCGGTGGCGTGAAGGTTTCGCCCGACGGCAGGCGCGTTCTTTACACCGTCAACGAATCGGTGATGACGGCTGAAAAGAGCGAATATCTGACCCAAATCTGGATGGCGAACGCCGACGGCAGCGACGCTTATCAGATGACCTTCGGCGAAAAGCCTTCAGGCAATCCGGACTGGTCGCCCGATGGTCGCTGGATCGCATTCACATCATCGCGTTCGGGCAAGAACAATCTTTACGTGATGCGCTCTGCGGGCGGCGAGGCCGAGATGATCACTGACGTGAAAAGCGGCGTCGGCGGATTCGCGTGGTCGCCCGACGGCAAATGGATCGCTTTCACGATGGCCGATCCGCCATCCGCCGACGAAGAGAAAAACAACAAAGGTAAGGACGATTCGCGATGGATTGACGAGAACGTCAAGATGAATCACCTCTACGTTGTCTCTGTTGCGAAAGACGGCGCAGGCAAACGCGAACCGCGACAATTGACCAAAGGCAGTTTCACAGTCGGATCGGGACTCGGCGGCGGCGGGTTCGATTGGTCGCCGGATGGCAAATCAATCGTCTTCATGCACACCAAGGCGCCGAAGGCCGACGACTGGGTGAGCGCGAACGTCTCAGTCGTTGACGTGGCGAGCGGCGAGATCAAAGCGTTGGCGGCGACTGCGGCAGCCGAATCGCAGCCGGCTTATTCGCCCGACGGCAAATGGATCGCGCTCGCCATCAGCGACGCGCCGCCGAGTTGGGCGTTTCAAAACAGGATTCATCTGATCCCATCGGGCGGAGGCGCGCCGAAGCCTCTGCCGCTGACTTTCGATGAACAGCCGAACCTGATCGGATGGGCGGCTGACGGCAAACGCATCTACTTCAATGAGACTCGCGGCACGACGACGGCCATCTCCGCGATCAACGTCGAGACCGGCGCGATCACGGACATCGAGAAAGGCCGCGCCGTTTACAGCGGGATCAATCTGAACCGCGCGCGCACGATGTTCGGAATGACGATGCAAAACAACGACGCCGCCGGTGAAGCTTATGTCACGCGCGCGGACAGCTTCGCTCCGGCGAAAGTCAGCGCCGCCAACGCCGATCTGTCGAAGCCTCCGCTCGGCAAGATGGAAGTCGTGCGATGGAAGAGCAGCGATGGAATGGAGATCGAAGGCATCTTGAATTATCCGGTCAATTATCGCGCGGGCGAGCGCGTCCCGTTGCTGCTTGTCATTCACGGCGGCCCGACCGGAGTCTTCACGCAGAGTTTCGCCGCCGGCCCCGGCCTCTATCCGACAGCGGTCTTCAACGCGCGCGGTTACGCGGTGCTGCGCGGCAATCCGCGCGGCTCGTCTGGTTACGGCAAAAAATTCCGCTACGCGAATTACAAAGATTGGGGCGGAGGCGATTACCGCGACCTGATGGCCGGAGTTGATCACGTCGTCGGGATGGGCGTGGCCGATCCGAATCGGCTGGGCGTGATGGGATGGAGCTACGGCGGATTCATGACTTCGTGGGTGATCACGCAGACCAAACGCTTCAAAGCCGCGTCAATCGGGGCCGCCGTCACGAACCTGATGAGCTTCACCGGCACGGCGGACATTCCCGGCTTCATCCCCGATTACATGGGCGCGCAGTTCTGGGACAACCTGGATGTTTACCGCCAGCATTCGGCGATGTTCAACATCAAGGGCGCCTCGACGCCGTCGCTCATCCAGCATTGCGAAGGCGATTTGCGCGTGCCGATTTCGCAGGGCTACGAGTTGTACAACGCGCTGAAGCAGCAGGGCGTGCCTGTGCGTATGCTGGTGATGCCGCGACAGGCTCACGGCCCGACCGAACCGAAGATGCTGCTGAAAGTCATGCAGACAAACGTCGAGTGGTTCGACAAGATGATCGGCGGCGGATCGTGATCGAGGAGAAGTTATGTCAGTCATTGTTGAGAAGAACGGGCCGATTACAACCGTCATCCTGAATCGGCCCGAAGTCCGCAACGCCGTTGATCGCGCGACCGCGCAGGCTCTGGCAGACGCCTTCCGCGAATTTGAAGCCGACGATTCCGCGTTGGCCGGCGTGCTTTACGGCGACAACGGGACGTTTTGCGCAGGCGCCGATTTGAAAGCTTTCGCCGAAGGCCGAGGCAACCGCGTTGATCCCGAAGGCGACGGGCCGATGGGGCCTTCGCGGTTGCTGTTGTCGAAGCCGGTGATCGCGGCGATTTCGGGCTACGCGGTGGCGGGCGGGTTGGAGCTTGCGCTCTGGTGCGACCTGCGCGTGGCCGAAGATGACGCGGTGATGGGCGTATTTTGCCGTCGCTGGGGCGTGCCGCTGATTGACGGCGGGACGGTCAGATTGCCGCGACTGATCGGTCTGAGCCGAGCATTGGATTTGATTCTGACCGGCAGGCCGGTGAAATCCGATGAGGCGCTCAGCATCGGATTGGTCAATCGAGTCGTCGCGAAAGGCCGAGCGCGCGAAGAGGCCGAGAAACTGGCGCGCGAGATCGCCGCGTTTCCGCAAGTCTGCATGCGCGAAGACCGGATGTCGGCTTACGAGCAAGGCGATTTGAGCTTGACTGACGCGATGACGAACGAGTTCAATCGCGGCTTGAAATCATTACAAGCCGGAGCAGCGGAAGGCGCGGCCCGATTTGCGAGCGGCGCCGGACGGCACGGCTCATTCGACGCAGGAGAATGAAGCAATGACCCAACAAGCAAACGAAGAGAAGATCAGTTGGTTTCCGGTTCCAAGCGAAGACCAATTGCCCGAAAATCTGCGCAAGCTGTTCGGCAAAGCCGAAGAGAAAATCGGTTTCACGCCGAACGTCTTTCGCGTTTACAGTTTTCGGCCTGAGCGGTTGAGCGCGTGGTTCGCGCATTACAAGCAGCTTCACGAACCGACTGGAAATTTAAACGCCGCCGAGCGCGAGATGATCGCCGTCGCGGTCTCGATGGCCAACGGTTGTCTGTATTGCCTGGTCGCGCACGGCGCGGCTTTGCGCGAAGCGTTGGGCGACCCGATCAAGGCCGACCGCATCACGCTCGATTACAAACGCGCGGGGCTGGACGCGAAGATGGA
>JAJVID010000118.1:4809-8027 GCA_022072205.1 Acidobacteriota bacterium | reverse complement strand
TTGATCTGATTGATCTGACCGTCGGCGATTTGCTCGATCAGCGGGCAGATGAAATGCCCGATAAGGAAGCTCTCGTCTTCAACTATCCTGAGATCGGCCTCGATCTGCGCCTGAGTTACGGCCAGTATCGCGACACGGTGAATCAACTGGCGAAGGGACTAATCGCGCTCGGCGTCGAAAAGGGCGATCACGTAGCGGTCTGGGCGACGAATGTGCCCGAATGGATTTTTCTGCAACTGGCGCTGGCCAAGCTCGGCGCGACGCTGGTCACGATCAACACGAATTATCGCAAGGACGAGATTGAATACGCCCTGCGGCAGGGCGACATCGCCGCGCTGTTTCTGATTCCTGAGCATCGCGGCAACAACTATCTGGAATCGGTCTACGCCTCGGCGCCGGAGTTGGCGGAGATCGCCGATCCGATCAATCAAACTTTGCGATGCGCCGCGCTGCCGCGATTGAAGCGAGTGGTCTTGATCAACGGCGATCCCAGTCCGGGAACGCTGCTTTATTCGCAGGTCGTGGCGATGGGTGAAAAAATTTCGGATGAAGAATTGAAGGCGCGCCAGACCGCAGTTTCGCCGCACGATGTGGCGATGATGCAATACACGAGCGGCACGACCGGATTTCCGAAAGGCGTGATGCTGACTCATCACAACCTGATCAACCAATCTCACGTCGCCTGCGCGCGGGGCAATCTGCGCGAGACCGAGCGTTACGTCACGGCGATGCCGCTCTTCCACATCGCAGGCTCGCTCGGCGCCACGATCTATGGCATCTATCTCGGCTGCACGCTGATTCCGCTCATCACCTTCGATCCGCTCAAACATCTTGAACTGTTCGCGCGGGAGCGAGGCACGTTCACCTTCGCCGTGCCGACGATGCTCGTGGCGATGCTCAACCATCCGCGCTTCGGCGAATTCGACCTTTCGTCGGTACGCAATATTTTCACCGGCGCGACGCCCGTTCCGGTTGTGTTGATGGAGCAGATCAAAGAGAAAATCGGCGCCGATTGTTCAATTGTCTTCGGGATGACCGAGACCTGCGGCGCGGTGACGCAATCGTTTTACACCGACAGCTTCGAGTTGAAGGCCGCTACGGTCGGCCTGCCGATTCCGCACACCTCGATCAAGATCGCCAATCCGGCGACCGGCGAGACCTGCGGTTTCGGCCAGTCGGGCGAGCTGTGGTCGAAGGGCTTCTCGAATATGCGCGGCTATTACAACATGCCCGAAAAGACCGCCGAGACGATTGACGACGAGGGCTGGCTGCGCACGGGCGATCTGGCCGTGATGCGCGCGGACGGTTACATCAACATCGTCGGACGCGTGAAGGACATGATCATTCGCGGCGGCGAAAACATTTACCCGGCGGAGATCGAAGCCTTCCTGATGCGCTACCCGAAGATCGCCGAGGCGCAGGTCGTCGGCATCCCCGATGAATTCATGGGCGAAGAGGTCTGCGCTTTGATCCGCGTGAAATCCGGCGAAGAGTTGAGCGAAGAAGAAATCCGGCAGTATTGCAAGGCCGGAATCAGCCGTCACAAAACGCCGAAGTTCTTCCGCTTCGTCGAATCGTTTCCGCTGACGGCCAGCGGCAAGGTGCAGAAGTTCGCGCTGCGCGAGATGTTGATCAAAGAGATGGGATTGGAAAACGTCGCGGGCCTCAAGACCGCGTGAAGCGGTTCGATAAACACACGAAGGAGAAACAATGAGTCACACACGAAGAGAGTTCCTCAAACATAGCGCGTCGCTTGCCATCGCCGCTGTTGGCAGTTCGTTGTTGAGCGTCAATAACGCTTTCATCGCTCACGCAGAGCCGCGCCTGTCCTCGCTGGCCGGTTATGACGCGATGGGGTTGTCGGAGTTGATCAGGAAGAAGCAGATCACGCCGCTTGAACTGGTTGAAGACACGATCAAGCGCATCGAGCGTGTCAATCCGAAGCTCAACATCGTGCTGACCAGAAACTTCGATGTCGAGAAGGCGCGAGTGCGGGCGAAGCAAAATTTCGCCGATGACGCTTTCGCCGGTGTTCCGATACTGCTCAAAAACATAGTCGAGTACAAAGACGCCGACATTGATTTCGGCTCGCGGCTTTACGCGAACGCCATCGCCAAACACGGCAGGCTGCACAAAACGAATTCGCCTTTCACCGAGGCGATGGAGAAAGCCGGCTTCATCGTCGTCGGCGTCACCAACGCGCCGGAATTCGGATTGATCGAGACGACCGAGCCGACGCTGCACGGCGCGGCGCACAATCCGTGGAATCCGGCTTACACCACCGGCGGTTCGAGCGGCGGTTCGGCGGCGGCTGTGGCTGCGGGCATTGTTCCGCTGGCGCACGCCAACGACGGCGGAGGCTCGATTCGCATCCCGGCCTGCCAGTGCGGCGTGTTTGGTTTGAAGCCGACGCGCAAACGCGAATTGACGCCGTTCACCTCCGGCGGAATGGCCAACGATGTCGTCGCCATCGCCAACGACCTTTGCGTCAGCCGCTCCGTGCGCGACACGGCGGCGTTTTTGAACATCGTCGAAAACAAGAGCAATGACAAACTGCCGCCGGTCGGCTTCGTCTCCGGCCCGTCAACGAAGCGTTTGAAGATTGCGCTGATTCTGGAAGGCGTGAACGGCAAGAAGCCCGACCCCGAAGTCGAGCGGGCGATCCGCGCTTCGGCGAAGCTCTGCCAATCGCTCAAACACACCGTCGTCGAAACGAAGCTGCCGATCAACGGCGATGAAGTGACCGAAGCTTTTCTGGGCTACTGGGCGGCGGGAACCATCGGGCTTGAATCCGAAATCGAGAAGATGCTCGGCAAAGACGTGAAGCGCGAAGACGTGTTGGAGCCGTGGACAATCGGTCTGATCGAGCTTGGCAAAAAGCGCGGATTGTTCAACGCCGTCAGCCGCGCGCACAAGGCTTTCGGCGCGGCGGCTGCGGCGATGGAGAGTTTTTTCAAAGATTTCGACGTGATCCTCTCGCCCGTGCTGCGCATTCCGCCGTACAAGCTGGGCTATCACGATCCGCGAATGAACTTCGATACGCTGCTTGCGCGCGTGCTTGACGAAGTGGCTTACACGCCGCTGCACAACGCCTGCGGGACTCCGGCGATGTCGGTTCCGCTCTACTGGACGCGCGGCGGATTGCCCATCGGCAGCCAGTTCGCCGCGTGGCGCGGAGGCGAGGCGACGTTGTTGCAACTGGCTTACGAACTGGAAGC
>JAJVID010000118.1:0-4709 GCA_022072205.1 Acidobacteriota bacterium | reverse complement strand
CCTGCGGGACTCCGGCGATGTCGGTTCCGCTCTACTGGACGCGCGGCGGATTGCCCATCGGCAGCCAGTTCGCCGCGTGGCGCGGAGGCGAGGCGACGTTGTTGCAACTGGCTTACGAACTGGAAGCCGCGAGGCCGTGGGCGAAGAGGCGACCGGCGATCTTTGCCGCAGCGTAGTCCGCGGCGATTGTCAGAGGTAAAATAGCCTCGACTCAAAATTGTCGCGGGTTAAGAAGGAGATTGATTATGACATCGCAAGCAGAAGTTCTGTCATCAGTGACGCCGGCGCGAATCAACAACGGCTGGGTCATCGGAATGCCGAAAGAGATCGCTGACGCCTTCGGAGTGACCGAAGGCTCGATGGTCACACTCTTCGCGCAACCGGGAAGCGTGACCGCAATGATGAACCTTGCGACGCAGACCGATGAGGCGCGAAACCGCGAGCCTGGCTGGTTCATCGAGATGCCGCCGGAAATGGCGGCGGCGGTTGGAGTCGCTGATAACACTTTCATCGGCATCTACGCGAAGTCCGGGGCGCTATGGGTCGAAATGCTCCCACCGCCTTCACCGGACTTTAAAGCGATAATTGACGAAATTCTCGACAAAAACAAAGTAGCGTTCGAGGAGTTGAAGCGACTTGGCGACTGAAAGCACAAACTACCTGACCTTTCTCGATGCGTTGTTAGTGCATTTCGCGACGATGGATCGCTGCGGCGAAATTCGTTATGGCGTCTTTGAACGCAGCCTGATCGAATCCGCTCTCGCCAGGCCGCGACATGCCGCAGTTTATGAAAACGCTGACATCTTTCGCCAAGCCGCGACTCTCTGCTTTGGTCTGATCAAGAATCATCCCTGGATTGGCGGCAACAAGCGCACGGCTACGGCTATTGCTGAATCATTTCTCGCCATCAACGGATGGCGGCTTTCTTACTCGGATCAAGAGATTATTGAGTTATCGCTCGCCATCGAATCTGACCGTTTCGGTGTAGATGAAATTGAGGCGTGGTACCGCCAACGCGCAACGAAAGAAGGGTGAAAGAAATGAAAACTATTCGCATCGCAAACGGGCAAGGCTTCTGGGGCGATTGGCTCGACGCGCCGATTCAACTGGTCGAGCGCGGCCCGATTGATTATTTGACGCTCGATTATCTGGCCGAGATCACGATGTCCATTATGCAAAAGCAGAAGTCGCGCGACCCGAACGCCGGTTACGCGCGCGATTTTCTGTATGTCGTCGGACGCGCGCTGCCGAAATGCCTCGACAACAACATCAAGATCGTGGCCAACGCGGGTGGCGTCAATCCGCAAGCCTGCGTCGCCGCTCTGGCCGAAGTCGTCAAGAAGCTCGGACTTGCGGGCAAGGTCAAAGTCGGCGTCGTCGCGGGCGATGACATTATGGACAGGCTCGACGATTTCATCGCGCAAGGCGTCGAGTTGAAAAACATGGACACGGGCGAGCCGCTCTCGACGATTCGTGATCGCGTGCAGAGCGCAAACGTCTATTTCGGCGCGGCGCCGATTGCCGAAGCTTTGAAACAGGGCGCGCAGATCATCATCACCGGGCGCTGCACCGACACCGGCTTGACGCTCGGCCCGATGATTCACGAATTCGGCTGGGCTTTGAACGATTGGAACAAGATCGCGGCAGGCACAATCGCCGGGCACATCATCGAATGCGGCGCGCAAACTACGGGCGGCAATTGCCAGGTTGATTGGCAAACGATCCCGGATTTCTGGGACATCGGCTACCCCATTGTCGAAGTGAGCGAAGACGGATCGTTCGTCGTGACGAAGCACGCGGGCACGGGCGGGCGCGTCAGTGTCGCCGGCGTCACTGAGCAGTTGATGTACGAGATGGGCGATCCGAAAAATTACATCACGCCGGACGGCGTCGCCGATTTCACGACGATCAGGCTGGAACAGGCGGGCGAAAACCGCGTGCGCGTTTCGGGCATCAGCGGCAAGCCCGCGACCGATATGTACAAAGTCTCGATCAGCTTCGCCGACGGATTCAAAGCCGCTGGCGGGTTGATCTACGCGTGGCCTGACGCTTACGCGAAAGCGAAAGCCGCCGACGCGATGCTGCGAAAGCGGCTGGATGTCCTCGGCCTGAAGTTCGACGAAGTTCTCTCGCAGTTCATCGGCGTCAACGCCACGCACGAAGGACTCGGCGGCGAGCCTTCGCCGAATATCGCCGAAGTGATGCTGCGCGTCGGCGTGCGGTCGAAAGACAAAGCGGCGGTCGAGCGGTTCACGAAAGAGATTGCGCCGCTGGCTCTGGCGGGGCCGCCGACGGTGACCGGAGTTGGCGGCGGTCGCCCGAAAGTCGAAGAGGTCGTGGCTTACTGGCCCGCGCTGATTCCGAAATCGGCGGTCGCGCCGAAGGTCGAGGCGATTACGATCTGACGCCTTCCGTCCTGTTGTTCAGAAGCTAACGCGCGATGGCGATTGCCCAGGCGTCGCGACAACGAAGACGTCGAAAAGATTGTTGGCGTCGGTTGCGGCGATATCAGGCGCATCGCTGTCGAAAGCGATGACGCGCCCGTCGGCGCTGATGTCCGCCGTCAGCGAATGGCCTGTGGCGCTGGCTCCAAGCCTATTCCGGCTGACAAGCATAGTCTTTCCCATCCGCAAATCTCGCGCGAAGATGTCGTCCGAATGGTTGAAATCGTTGAAGGCGAGGTCGGGCGCCGCGCTGCGGAAGACCAGTAAGCGTCCGTCCGCGCTGAAGTCCGCCGCGATGGACGAAAACGCGCCTGGGCCTCCCACGCCGTCCATCGTGGCGCTGGCCAACACGGTCTCGCCTTTTTCCAGATCGCGGACGAAGACGTCCATGCGCAATCCGCTGGTTTTGTTAGTCGCCAGATCAACCGCCGTGCTGCTGAACGCGACGTAACGGCCATCGGGGCTGATGATCGCATTGTGCGCGTTGACGCCGGAGCCGCCACTGGTTCCGCCGTTGTTCCCCGCCAGGTTGACGCTGGCCATCGTCGTCATGCCGGTTTGCATATCACGCACGAAGATGTCGGCCTGTTCCGTGCGATCATTCGTGACCAGATCCGTGGCGAAACTCCTGAACGCGATGAAGCGACCATCGGCGCTCATTGACGGCTGATGCGAGCCTTGAGCGCCGCCGTTGTCGCCTTTGAGATTGACGCTGACCATCGTCGTCGTGTCGTTCTGCAGATCGCGCACGAAAACATCTTCCAGCCCGTTCGTTCCGTCGCAACGGCCTAAGCAAACGCGGTCGTTTTCGACCAGATCGTTCGCGTAGCTGGCGAAGACTACGAAGCGGCCGTCGGCGCTGATCGCCGGCGTGAAATTGAAAAAGCCTCCGCTGGTCAGCGACGTGCGATTGCCGCTGGCCATTCCGCTGGTGTTGACGCTGATCAGGATGGTCTTGCCGGCCACCATATCGCGGACGAAGAGATCGGCTGAATCGTTCTTGTCGTTCTCGACCAAATCCTGCGCCTCGGTGGTGAAGAGCGCGTGACGGCCATCGGCGCTGATTCCGTAAAGGTAAACGAACAGCGCGCCGCCCCGGCTTGGCTGGCCTACCGAATTGGCCGTCACCAGCCGCGTCGCGCCGGTTTGCAGGTCGCGAATGAAGATGTCTTTCGCGCCGTTGTCATCGCCTGCGATCAAATCGCTGGCGAAACTCTCGAACGCGACGAAACGACCGTTGGCGCTTATGCGCGGCGCCAGGGATGGCGCATTGCCGGTGGCTGTCCCGTCGCGGTTGACGCTGACCGCGATAGTCTTGCCTTGCGCCCGATCATGCGCAAAGACATCTTGCGCAAAGTTGCTGTCGCGCGCGTCCGAGACCATATCATTGGCTTCGCTTTGAAACACCACGAATCGCCCGTCATCGCTCAGCGCCGAACGCGGCGAGTCAGCGGTGAGATATGATTCGTCGTTCGCCGCCGCGCCCGGCAAACCGCCGGAGCTGATCAGCGTCGGAGTCTTACTCGGCCGTCGTGGCGCGCTCTGCGCTTTGATCAGCGGCGCGGGCGTGGGTAGCAAAAGCGTCAACACAAGAGCAATCAATTTATGATATTTCACTTTCAGCTCTTCATTGGGGCGGCGGATTGAAAGCCCTCTTCCGCCCCTCCTCCTTCCTCAATACAAACTCAAATTTGATATAACGGACGCGGATTTCCCCAATCAATACGCAGCAAACGACCGCGTGGATGATCGGGGCCCCGCAGGTTCATCGCGCACGCGCCATCGGATTCGTCAACGAAGGCAACCGGGAGTTGCGCAGGTTTCGCCATCCGATGACGCGACTGACTTCGGCGGGCGTGTAAAACTGCCCTTTGCTCTTGCCGCTCTCGACGGCGAAATGCTGCATCAGGTATTCGTAGGCGTCGCCCAGAATGTCATCGCCATCGGCGCGGTTCTTCGAGAAATCGAGCGCCGGGTTTTCAAAGATGGCGATCAGGTTTGTGAGCCGGTCAACCATCTCTTTGCCGCCGCCGAGCTTCGCGGCGTCGTTGAAATCGGGCATGTCGGAGAGTTTGTTAGCGTTGGCCAGCGGCGCGATGATCTTCTTGTTGATCTGGTCGCCGATGTCGGACTTGCCTTTGAGCGCGACCATGTCCTTGAAGCTCGCGCCTTCGGGGATGGTGATCGGCGCGAACGGCGCGCCAGCGTATTTGTCGCTGACGTATTTGATGAAGAGCAGCGCGAGGACGTAATCCTTGTACTGGC
>JAJVID010000116.1:7055-12365 GCA_022072205.1 Acidobacteriota bacterium | reverse complement strand
TCCTGAAATCCCGCCGCGCGTCGAGTACCAACTGACGCCTTTCGGGGAGAAGTTCATCGGCGTGCTTCGCGCCATCGAGCAACTCGAAAATGAAATAGAAGAATCGCAGTTCGGGCTTGGGCGAAAGAGATAAGGGGGGCTATGGGAAAGTTTGTGGTTGGAGCGCCCGGCGAGGACTGATTGCAAATCGGGCATCCGGGAGGCAGCTTCATCGAGAATGAATGACAGTTTGTCCCGCCTCGGCGCGACTCAACGCAGATCGCGCCACGACGTAAATGAATCGCTCAAAAACGAGGCTCAATCCCAAATCACCGGAAGAAGCGCGGCGTCCGTGATGCTCACATCTCTGGTCAGGATCGCCACGCTTTCGCCCTGTTGTTGCAAGAGCAACCCGGCGGCGACAATCAACCTGTCGTGCATTTCCGGCACGGCGCGCGCATGCAGACTCGTTTGCAGAGTAGCCAGATCAAACGGCTGAAAATCGAAGCGTGGATCATTCAACACCCGATTGAGCAGGATCGGCGCGCTGGCGATTTTCGTCCGTCCCTTGTCCACAATATCAACGGCTTCTGCCAGAGCGATTAACGGAAAGACCAGTTCGCTCGCCAGATCATCAAGAATGGCTTTGGCGGCGGCGCCCAACCGAGGGTTGCTTTCCAGATACCAGATCAGGGCATGCGTATCCACGATATATTTACTCGCCATTCAGCTCTTCCTCGGTTGGGCGCCACTCGGCGAGTTTGAAATCTTCCTCTGTGGCGAACTCGCGTCCGGGCGTATCCCGGAACTCCCCGTAGACCAGATAACGCGGTTGATCCTGCCTCTGCAACCGGGACAATTTTTCGGCCAATTGCTGAATCAGCCGCAATTGATCCTGCGGGGAAAGCATCAACGCCTGCTGAGCGATCAATTGATATTCGCTGGTTGCCATCTCTTTTTCTCCTTCCTGAATCGAGTCAAACGGATTTTACCTTGCAAATTCATCTCCGCTCAACGCTCTAGCCTTAGCCTCCCGCCAATCACGCTCTGTGCTATATTATTTTCACACAGGAGGACAAGATGGTTTGCAAACGAACACCCGGTCTCGTTTCTTTGCTGTTCTGCTTCATTCTTTTCACATCGGAGCCTGCTTTCAGTCAAAGGACGAAAGCGCTCCCTCCGAAATCGCCTTCGATGCGCGAGCAGGCGGAGATTCAACAACAATGGCTGAAACTGCGATTGGAGCGCGTGTTGCCCGAATTGATGCGCAAGCACAATGTCTCGATGTGGCTGGTCATCTGCCGAGAGTACAACGAAGACCCGGCTTATCGCTCGCTCACTTCGCCGACTGTGTTCGCCGCGCGCCGCCGCACGATTCTTGTTTTTTATGATCGTGGAGCGGAGAAGGGCATTGAGCGATTGGCGCTCGGCGGCGGATCGAACGGCGGTTTGTATCGCGTCTACCGCGACCCCGAAGTCGAGAACCGCGAGCTGTGGGGCGAAGGCCAATGGGCGTTGCTGCGGAAGCTGATCGCCGAACGCGACCCGAAAACAATCGCTGTCAACATCTCGCACACGCACGCTTTCTCCGATGGCCTGTCGGCGGGCGAGTGGGAGAAGTTGCAACAGGCGCTCGGCCAGGAATATCTCAAACGAGTTGTGCGCGCCGAGTTGTTGCCGCTCGAATACATCGAGACGCGATTGCCTGAAATGGCGCCGGCTTACAAACAGATGATGGAGACCGTGCATTGGATCATCGGGCGCGCGTTTTCAAACGAAGTGATCAAACCCGGCAAGACCACCAATCAGGACGTGGTCTGGTGGATGCGGCAACAGGTCAACGACCTCGGCCTCGGCACGTGGTTTCAACCGACCGTTCGCGTGCAGCGCAAAGGCTCAGGCGTTCCGAGCAATCTGGCCGAAGACGCCCCCGTCGTGATCGAACGCGGCGACGTGTTGCATTGCGACTTCGGCATCACCGCGATGGGATTGGCCACCGACACTCAGCACATGGCTTACGTCTTGCGCGCGGGCGAGACCGACGCGCCCGAAGGCGTCAGGAAGGCTCTGGCCAACACCAACCGCATGCAGGATATTTTGATGGAGCGGATGAAGCCGGGTCGCACGGGCAATGAAGCTCTGGCCGACGCCATCGCCGCAATGAAAGCCGAAAAGATCAACGGCACGTTTTACACGCACCCCATCGGCGACAACGGGCACGGCGCGGGGCCGCTCGTTGGCTTGTGGGATCGTCAGGAAGGCGTGCCCGGTCGCGGCGACGTGAAGATCAAACCCAACACCTGGTTTTCAATCGAGCTTGGCGCGCGAACGCCAGTGGCGGAGTGGGGCGGACAGGAGTTGTTCGTCGGGCAGGAAGAAGACGCCGTGATTGACGGCGACGGCAAGATCGCCTGGGTTTTGAAACGGCAAACGAAGTATCACCTGATCAAATAATGAAGTATCCGAAAGCAAGCTGTCTCTGTTTTTCCTTTCTGATCTTTTTATCAAGCGCGGCGTTCGCACAAATTTCCATCGTTCAACCCGCCCAGCCTCGCTGGGGGCAGAAGCTGACGATCATTTACGACACGACGGCGACGGGCGCGAAGTTCAGCGTTGATGATGATGTCTACGTCTCGCTGCGTCTCTCGTTTCCCGGTTATGGTGAACACGCTTCGGCGCGGATGACCAAAATCGGCAGACTGTTCAAGGCTGAATTTCCGATCAAAGATAATCTTTCAAGCGTCGCCGCGCATTTCATCGCTTTCGACGGCAGATGGGATGAAGCGGCTTACACGACGGCGATGATTTATCGCGACGACGGCAAACCGGCGCGAGGGGCTTACGCCGGCAGGATCAACGCGCGCCGCTACCGCGAATTGTTCGAGCAGGAGATCGCGCTCTATCCCGACAACTATTCAGCCTATCGCGCGAAATGGAGCGCGGCTGCGTTGATTGAAAGCGATGGCGGCGCCGGTCTGGTCAAATCCGATTTGGGGAAGCTTGGCCGCGTGAATCCCGAAACCGCCGAGGCGCTTTGCGCGCTATCGTTCGGCCAGTTGATGCTCGGACGCGAAGAGAAGAGCCTGGAAGTGATCCGCAAGTTGTTCGGCAAATATCCCGATGACCTCTTCACCGCTTTGGCCGTTGGCGATTACGAGCGATTGGTCGTCGAACGCAACTTGCCGGGCGCAGGCGCCGCCGAAATCGCAAAGCTCAAACGCGAGGTCATCAGGCGGAATCCGCAGACCGAGCTTGCGCGCGAAGCGGCGGTTGCGATGGCCGAAGATCAAAAAGCGCCGCTCGATTTGATCGAAACGATCTGCGAGCGGTGGATGCGGGCCGAGCCTGAAAATCCGCAGCCCTGGTTCACGCTCGCGCTGGCTTATCAAAATCAGGTTCAGAAGCCGGAACGCGCGGCGCAGTTGATTGACAAGGCGCTTGAATTGCTGCGCGGCGGAAAGCTGCGGCTCCACGGCGACATCAACGGCAGGCAGAGCGCGCGGATGGTTTATCAGGCGCACGTGATCAAAGGCGAGATCGCTTTCAGGCAGGCGAAGAACGACGCGGCGCTCACCGCAGCCGCCGTCGCTGAAACGTTCGCGTCCGAGAAAGACTGGCAAGCGCATCTGCTCGAAGCCCGCATCTGGCGCGCGATGGGCAAAGAGGATCGCGCCGAGGCCGCGTTCATCGAAGCCTGGCGGCGCGGCTCGCGCGAAGCCGAAGACCGTTTGAAAGCCGCGTACAAAGAGAAGCGCGGCAGTTTGCAGGGATTCGACGAATACCTGCTCGGCAAAGGCCGCGGCGAGAAAAATTCCGACTCGTCGTTCAAACTTCCCGCGCCTGAGTTCAGAGGCGTCTCGCTCGACGGCAAGACGTTCGACTTGAAATCGCTGCAAGGCAAGATAGTCGTCGTCAATTTGTGGTTCATCGCCTGCGGCCCCTGCCGCAAGGAGATTCCCAAACTGAACGAGATGGCCAGTGAGTTCGGAAACAAAGGCGTGGTCTTCATCGCGCCGACGCCCGACAAGCCCGAAGCGCTGCGCGAATTTTTGAAGGCGCTGCCGTTCGATTACAACATCATTCCCCAAGCCGACAGGATCATCGAACAGTTCAATACCGTTCACTTTCCGACGCACGTCGTGATTGACCGAAATGGATTGATCGAATCGCTGATGATCGGCGCGGGCGAACGCAGGCCGGAAGAGGTGCGGCGCGCTCTTTTACGAATGCTCAATCCGCAAACTGAAAGGAACCGATGATGAATTCACACCTGATGAAATTACGTTATCTCGTCTTCTCGCTCGTTGTGGCAATCGCGCTTTCGCTGCCCGCCTCGGCGCAAGCGGTTGATCAAGCCGCTCTCGACGCGCTGATGAACGAGGCGATGAAATACTGGCAGACGCCCGGCTCGGCTGTGGTCGTCGTTCGCGGCGACGAGGTGGTTTATCTGAAGGGCTTCGGCGTGAAGGATGTGACCACGAAGCAGCCGGTCACGCCCGACACCATCTTCGCCATCGGTTCGACCACCAAAGCGTTCGTCACCGCCGGGATGGCGATGCTGGCCGACGAAGGCAAGATAAATTGGGACGACCCGGTCCGAAAACATCTGTCGTATTTTCGATTGAGCGATCCGCTGGCCAATGAAAACGTCACGCTGCGCGACATCGTCACGCATCGCACGGGCCTCATCCGTCACGACATGCTCTGGTACGGCTCGCCGTGGGGACGCGAAGAGATCATCAAACGCATCGGCTTCGTTCCGCTGACATACGGCTTCCGCACGACATTTCAGTATCAGAACATCATGTTTCTGACGGCGGGGCAGGTTGTCGGCGCGGCGTCCGGCGGTTCGTGGGAAGAGTTCACGCAACGACGCATCTTCGATCCGCTCGGCATGAAGTCGGCCAATTTCAGCGCGATCAAAGCGGAGCAATCGCCCGACCACGCCAGCCCGCACTCGAAACAGGGCAGCAAGATTGAAGTCATCAAGTGGCGCAACATTGACAACGTAGGCCCGGCAGGTTCGATCAACGCCAGCGCGCGCGATCTGTCCGGCTGGATTCGGATGCATCTGAACGACGGCGTGATTGACGGCAAGCGATTGATCTCTTCGGAAAACCTGCGCGAGATGAGCACACCGCAGATGGTCATCCGCAACGAAGGCCGTTGGCGGTTGTTTTTCCCCGAATCCGAAACTTCGCAACTGAGCTACGGCCTGGGCTGGTTCATCAACGATTATCGCGGTCACAAACTGGTCATGCACGGCGGGACGATTGACGGCTTTCGCACGAGCATAGTTCTCGTTCCCAAATCGAAGATCGGCGTCGCAGT
>JAJVID010000116.1:0-6955 GCA_022072205.1 Acidobacteriota bacterium | reverse complement strand
TGAGCTACGGCCTGGGCTGGTTCATCAACGATTATCGCGGTCACAAACTGGTCATGCACGGCGGGACGATTGACGGCTTTCGCACGAGCATAGTTCTCGTTCCCAAATCGAAGATCGGCGTCGCAGTGGTGGCGAACCTGACCGGCACGCAGATGCCCGAAGCCACCTGCTACAACATCGTTGACCTGCTGCTCGGATTGCCGAAGAAAGATTGGAACGCCTACATCGGCGAAGAGGCCAAGAAGTTCGACGCCGAGCAGGCAAGGGCGATTCTGGCGCGCTTCGGCAAGCGTCATGCGAACACGAAGCCTTCGCGCGAACTGGCGGCCTATTCGGGAATTTACGAGGACGCGGCTTACGGCCAGGCTCAAGTCCTGCTGGACGAAAACAAGCTTGTCATCCGGTGGAGCAATTTCAAAAGCAGGCTCGATCATTTCCACTACGACACATTCACGGCGATGGAAGACGCGCTGAAGACCGAGCAGGCGACTTTCACGCTGGGCGCCGACGGGGAAGTGAGCGGGATGAATTTCCTCGGCGTGAATTTCAGGAAGGCCAGAGCGAAAGCAGCGGCGCAAATGTCGGGACAATAAGCTCCGGCCTGTGGTATGTTCCCGCCCGAACAAACCATCAAACAGGAGAAACGCTGATGAAATCAATGAAAACAACCATTCGATTGCTGCTCGTGTTGTGCGTCGGCTTCGCGTGCCACACAACGCTGGCGTCTGAGGACCCGAATATGTCTGCGGAAGACCGCGCCAAAGTCATCAAGCTGCTCAACGAATCGCACAAGCAGACGCTCGATCTGATGGCGGGTTTGAGCGAGGAGCAGTTGCATTTCAAACCTGCGCCCGAAAAATGGTCTGTGCTCGAAGTCGCCGAACACATCTCGCTGGCCGAAGGGTTGCTGTTCGGCACAGTCGAAAAAGCTCTGGCGGAAAAAGAGAATCCCGAATGGGAGACGAAGACCAAAGGCAAGACGGAATTTCTGGAACGCGTGATGGTCAGCCGCGACCGCAAAGCCTCGGCGCCCGAAAGCATCGTGCCGTCGGGCAAGCTGTCGCGCGACGAAGTGCTCGCCAGATTGAAAGAAGGCCGCGCGAAGACGTTGAAGTTCGCCGAAGAAACCAAACTGCCGTTGAAGGCGCACACGCTGGATCATCCCTTTCCGGTCTTCAACACGCTCAACGCCTACCAATGGCTGATCTACATCCCGCTGCACAACATTCGCCACAACAAACAGATTGAAGAAGTGAAATCCGATCCGAAATTCCCGGCGAAAAAGGTGAGACCGAGAAATTGAAGCGTCGTTCCTGGGAGCGCGCGCTGGAAGTATCGCGCTCCCATTCTCGAAGAAATTGTTCGAGGTTTCGGCCAGCGCTATTCAGGCTTAACGCTGTTGAGCAAAATCGTATCGTTGATGGTCACGCCGCGTTCGCAGGCCAGACGCTTGCCGTCGCGCGACCACGCGAACCGGAAGATTTGATCGGCGCTGAAATTGGTCAATTGTTTCGGTTCGCCGCCGTCAATCGGCTGGCTCCAGATGTTCGAGACGCCCTGCCGCGTGACGACGTAAGTCAGCGCGCGGCTGTCCGGCGACCAGCGCATGATTCCGGATTCGGGCAGCGCCATTCGTTCGATAACAACCGGCTCGCCTCCGGCAAAAGGAATCAACGCGATTCTGTTTTTGTTGTCCTTCTCATCCTGGTAATAGCACGCGATCCACTTTCCATCGAGCGAAACGACCGGGCGGGCCATCAGCTTCTGGCTGATTTGCGCCGGCTCGCCCCCGTCAATCGGAACTTTCCACAACGCCGATTGGCCGCTGCTCCACGATGAATAAACGACCCATCGTCCATCGGGTGAAAGCGCCGGAGAAAAATCGCCTTTGCCGCGCGTCAGTTGTTTCAGATTCCCGCCGTCAATATCCATTCGCCAGACGCTGCTCGATCCGCTTCGCTCTGAAACGAACGCAATGTAACGGCCATCAGGAGAGACTGCCGGCGCGATGTCTGTCAGCGCATCTCGCGTCAGTTGTTTTTGCTGCTTGCCGTCGGCGGTCGTGATCCAGATGTCAAGGTTGCCGCTGGCGTGTGTGGCGTAAACCAGCCTTCCATCAGGCGTCCAATCCAGCCCGAATCGTTCGCTGTAATTGTCGCCGAAGCCGGATTGAATCGCCGGTGATTTGCCGGCGTCGAATCCCGCGTCACTGGCGGGCGCAATCCAAATCTGCGAAACGCGATCTATCCGGCGGGTGACCAGCGCGGCGGAATTCGCCGACAGGCTGACGCCTTCGTAACTGGTCATGTCGTTGGTGATTTGCCGCGCCTCGCCTTTGGGATAAGTGAGCAGCCAGAGCTGGTCGCCGTACACAGCCGAAGTCCGCCGCCACGCGCTCAACACAACGCCGCTGCCATCGCCCAGCCACGCCACCTGGCCGACTGCCGTCCAGGTTTGCGCGCCGATCTGTCGCGCCGATCCGTCTTCAACGTTGACGGCAATGACCCGCATCGAAGATTCGCCGCCAGTCACGACGCCCGCCGCGCAGGCGATCAATTTGCCGTCCGGCGACCACGACGGCCCCAATACAGACAGCATCTCCGGCCTTTTTCTCGTCACAAGTCTGCGCTCTTCAGAGCCGTCGAGTTTGGCCGTGATCAGCGAAGTTTCTCTTTGCAGCGGGTAGTTGCGCACGAAGGCGAAGTAACGGCCATCGGGCGAAAACGTCGCCGGGCTGTCAACGTCGGAGATGATCTTTTTAGGCGTGCCGCCCAGGACTGGTATCTGGTAAAGCCCGCCGACCTGCTCGCTATCCAAACGCATGACGTAATAGATGAAATTGTCGTCGGGCGAAAATGTCACGCCCCTGAACTTCACAGCCGCCGGAGCGACAACCATTGCGTTGCTCGGCGCCGCCACCTGCCTGATCCACAGGCTTTGCTGATCGCCTTCCTCCACTACGTAAGCGGCGTACTTTCCATCGTGCGACACCGCCGCCGGCCCGGCCTTGCCCGAAGTCGTCAGCTTCGACGGAGCGATATGCCGAAAAACAGTTTCGGCATGATTGTTCGGGCGAGACGCGATGAAGATCGTCAACGCTGAACTGACGACAAGCGTCATTGCCACCGCCAGAACTTTTTTCGGATTCAGCGAAGCAGGATTAATGCGGGCGCCCGGATGAATGACTTCTCCATTACCCGCAGCCGAAGCCAATGATGACGCCCCGGTCATCGGCTGCGCGGCCCCGTTCATTTTGTTGGAAGAACCATTTGATGAGCCATTGTCGCGCGCGAGATCGAAAGCGCCGGCGCCTTTGCCAAACTCGGCGATGACCGAACCGTTTTCACTGGAAGAGTCCTGCTGAGCCGGCGCGACAAAGCGGTAGCCGCGTTTGGGAATCGTTTCAATGTACTGAACGCCGGATGCGCCGTCACTTAGCGCCCGCCTGATCTGCGAGATGTTCTGAGTCAGGTTGCTCTCTTCGACGAAGGTGTCGGGCCAGAGCGTCTGCATCAACTCGTCTTTGCTCAAAATGCGCCCGCTGTTTTTAACCAACGCAAGCAACGTCTCGAAGACTTTCGGCGGGAGCGGCACGACCCGCCCGTCGCGCATCAGCAGCCGCTCGTCCATATCCAAACGGAACGGGCCGAATTCATACGCATGATCGCTTTGTTTATCCATAACAACACAATGGGACTTCTTCGGAAGCCGCTCGCAAGTCGCTTGGAACTCACTCAGCCATTTTTGAGAGTTTATTCAAGACTTACAGGAATGTGTTTTGTTAAATGCCCCAGCGCAGCCGCGAGATCGGTGGCGGAAGTTTGGTTATGCGATTCGCCACCGCCAGTTTCGATGCTGAGCATTTTAGGCCCGGCAACCGTGATTAACAACCTTGACCGATTCCGGTTCGATCTCCGGCGTCGTCACCGACCAGCAGGACGCGGCGATTGCCGGAGCCAGAGCCACTGCGACCGACGCTTCGACCGGCGCGGCGCGCGAAATCGTCACCAACGGCGAAGGGCCGTACCGCATCGGTTCGTGATGAGCGGCGTTTATATCGTGCCGGAGACATTCGCCGGCAATCGCGTGATGAATCGCCTGCTCGGCGGCTGGGAGCTGAGCGCGGTCACGACGCTGGCCTCCGGCACGCCGTATTCAACGCTCAACGCCAACCGGACTGATGCGGCTTGTCTGGAAATGGAGCTTGCCGTTCGATGTTTGAACGCCAGACCCCTCTCACCAATCACCTGAAGAAATACATGCCGGAGAAAAAAATATGATTGATAACGCTCTTGCCGTTCCCAAAGATAATGCGCCTGCGCTCGAACGCCCGCGCGCATTCAATGCGATTGTTTATGGCGGCCTGGCCGTTGGAGTGTTGGACGGCCTGGCCGCCGCGACGCTCTCCAGTTTGAGAGGGAGCGGTCCGATTCGCGTTTTTCAGTACGTCGCCAGCGGGCTGATCGGGCGCGCTTCTTTTCAGGGCGGATGGGAAACTTTCCTGCTGGGCGTGCTGCTTCATTTTCTGATCGCGTTCATTTGGACGGCAATTTATTACGGCGCGAGTCTCAGGCTTCCGGCGCTGATCCGGCGACCGGCGATCTGCGGGCCGATTTACGGCGTGGTGGTTTATTTCGCCATGCAGATCATCGTTGTGCCGCTGTCGGCGATCCGGAAACCCCCTTTCTCATTCGCGTCGCCGCTGCTCGGTATAATCGTGCACATCTTCTGCATCGGATTGCCGATTGCAATCTTTGCGCGGCGGTCTGCCAGATCGAATTGAGCATCCGCCCAATCTTACGTGAATCTTCGCGTGGCGCATCAAACGGTGTTAAATTTCGCATCCAACTTCACGCCGGGAGATCGAACCATGCGAAAAATCACTTTGCTGACGTTATTGCTGATCTGTTGGCCGATCAACAGTCAGAGCTTGTCAAACCCGTCGTTGCCAGCGCAACGCAAAACACAGATCGCTTTGCTCGGCGCGGGCACGCCGAACGCCGATCCAGACCGTTCAGGCCCGGCGGTGGCCATCGTCGTCAACGACACGCCTTACGTGATTGATTGCGGTCCCGGCGTCGTTCGCCGCGCCGCCGCCGCCGAGCGCAAAGGAGTGAAAGGTCTGGCCGTTGAAAAATTGCGCCGCTTGTTCATCACGCACCTGCATTCCGATCACTCAGCCGGGCTTCCTGATTTCATCCTCACTCCGGCGGTGCTCGAACGCGACGCGCCGCTTGAAATTTACGGCCCGCCCGGAATCAAGGCGATGACCGATCACATCCTCAAAGCCTACGCCGAAGACATCAACATCCGCCTGCATGGTTTGGAGCCGAGCATGCCGCGCGGTTACGTCGTCAACGTTCACGAAATCAAAACGGGCGTGGTCTACCGCGACGAAAACGTGACCGTCAAAGCCTTCCCGGTCAAACACGGTTCGTGGCGGCACGCGCTCGGATTCCGATTTGAAACGCCCGACCGAGTGATCGTCATTTCGGGCGACAGCGCGCCGACCGGGAGCGTCATCGAAGCCTGCAACGGTTGCGACGTGTTGATCCACGAAGTCTATTCGACCGCCGGGTTCGCTCGCCGCCCGCCCGAATGGCAGCGCTACCATTCAAGCTTCCACACCTCGTCGAAAGAACTGGCAGAGATTGCGACGAAAGCCAGGCCGGGTTTGCTGATTCTGTATCACCAATTGCTGTGGGGCGCGACGCCGGAGCAGTTGCTGGATGAGATAAAGCAGGGTTACCAGGGCAGAGTTGTTTTCGGGAATGATCTGGAAATTTTTTGAAGTGGGGCAATTTGCCAAATTGCCCCACTTCTTTGCGCGTCAAACGCCTTGCGACGCAGAGAACTGTTCGCAGTAGCCGACGAATTCGCGGGCTGTCTCAATCGCGGCCTGCGCTGTGACTTCGTCGGCGTCGCCTGACTTCAGGCTCTCGAAATTGGAGGAGACGTCGCTCCACGAGCCGTTCGTCTGGCCAGAGAGTACGAACAGGTTCTCGAACTCCCACAGAGCTTCGAGAGAAGTGAAGGGATCAAGCAGTCGCTGATAAAGCGGAACTCGCGCCGCCGCCGCAGCCGCTTCGTAAGCTTCGAGCAGCGCCTGCTCAAAATTGCCGTGATGTAAATACGCTGTGGCCTGCTGAAGTCGTTCGTGCGCGTTGGCGAAGACCGGAACTACTTCGGCGATGGTCGTTCCCGCGCATTCGCCGCGCACGCCGGAACGCACGGTGAAGCGTTCGTTCTCGTGGCCGTAATCGTCATAAAACTCCGGGTTGTCGTCGAAAGACGGAATGGCCCGCAGCGGCTCGAGTTTTTCCTTCACGCGCTGATCGCCGACGCGCGCGATGAATGAGTTGAAATCCTCGCCGGGCAGTTTTTCCGAATCGTGCAGATTGAACAGCGTCTCGACGATTTTGATGGCGTTGCGGGCGGGGAACTTGCCGAACACCTTCGCGGCCTGCGGATGGCCGTGATTGGCCTCGCCGCCCAGGAAGAGCAGATGCGAGGGAACGTTTCGCCCGTCTTGCGATAGCGCCGCCGCGTGAAAGCCGATATTCGCAACGGCGTGCTGCGCGCATCCGTTCGGGCAGCCGGAGATTTTGATTCGCAGGTCGCGGTTCGCCTCGCGGTATCGGGTGAGCGGGCCATCATAGAAAGCGTCAGAGATTGCTGTGCCCAACCCTTTCGCCGAAGCGATGCCCAGGCGGCAGGTGTCGGCTCCGGGGCAAGCCGTCACGTCCGCGACGGTTTCGGCGCCAGCGTCGCCGAGCGAAATCCGCCGCAACGCCTGATAGAGTTCAGGCAAATCTTCCACGCGCACCCAGGGCAGAAAAAGATTCTGTTCAATCGAAACCCGCAGTTCGCCGGCTGAAAAGCGTCGCGCGATGTCGGCCAGCGCGCGCGCGCGGTCGGAAGTGACATCGCCGAATTTGGCGCGAACGTGAACGCC
>JAJVID010000099.1:9377-12373 GCA_022072205.1 Acidobacteriota bacterium | reverse complement strand
GCGGCGAATCTGATTCGCAAGATTCGCGTGGCGACCGTCGGGCGATTGCAGATCATTTATCAACTCTTTCGCGTGCTGCACGGATTGATGGGCATCAGGCTCAATGGCCATCCGTCGTTCGTGCGCCCGTTGATCTTTCCGATGTCGGTCGGCGCGGCGCGGACGCGGTTTGATGACGCGGGCGTTTCTGAACAAGCGGTTGAAAAAATCAAAGCCGCGAACGCCGCCGCTGAAAATTACGGCAACTTCTACGGCCAGAATCTGTCGCCGGTGCAGGCCGGAATTCTGCTGGTTTTCGGCGTGATGCAAGGGCTTGGCTTCACGGTCGGCGTGTGGGATTTGGTGAGGTACACCTTGCCGGTTGTCGCGGCCTCGATCATTCTGGCCATCATCCAGTTTTCGTGGTTCGACCGCAGCTTGGGCAAAGCCGCGGAGGTAAAGCGATGATGGCTTCCATCTTCAGCTTGGACGCGGTCTATGTTTTGACCGGGATTGTTCTGTTGGTCTTTGCCTGGCTGACCTTCGTTGATCGCACGAATCCGCGACGCGTCGGCAGCGGGTGTTTCTGGTTGACGCTCGGAATCATTTTCGTTTTTGGAAGCGTGATGCCGTACTGGCTGACGGGCTTGTTGGTGCTGTTTTTGGTGGCGCTTGACGGTCTGGGGCGGGTTGGTCGCGGCGATCATCAGGTTGATGAGGCCGCTCAATCCGAACAAGCGCGGCGGCTGGGCAATCGCATCTTCATTCCCGTGCTCGCCATTCCGATTGTGACCTTCGCCTTCGCTTTGATCTTTCGCTGGCTCGGGATGGATGTGAACCGCGGCGCGCTCGTGGGGCTTGGCTTCGGCGGTCTGGCCGCGATGTTCGCTTGCCTGAAACTCACTGGCGGCGGCGCGCGCGCATTGATGAACGAAGGGCGGCGGCTGAATGAAGCGATGGGCGCGGTCAATATCCTGCCGCAACTGCTGGCCTCGCTCGGCGTGATCTTCACTGCCGCCGGAGTCGGCAATCTGATCGCGCAGGGGATTCAACACGTCATCGCGCCGGACAACCTGTTTCTGCTCGTGCTGGCCAACTGCCTGGGGATGGCTTTGTTCACGATTGTGATGGGCAATTCATTCGCGGCTTTTCCGGTGATTGCGACGGGAGTGCTGGTTCCGCTGATTATCAAACCATTCGGCGTGAACCCGGCGATGGCGGCGATTATCACGCTGACCGCCGGATCAAGCGGGACGCTGATGACGCCTATGGCCGCCAATTTCAACATCGTGCCTGCGGCGCTTTTGAACATGCGCGATCAATACGGCGTGATCAAATTCCAATTGCCGTTCGCGCTTACGATCTGGTCGTTCCACGTGTTATTGTTGTGGCTGCTGATCAAGATCTCCTGAAACAAACCGAATAGCACAGAGGTGAATGATGAAGACGAACTCCCATCGTATTCGTTTCAGCGCCGTGTCTGTCGCGCTGACTATCGCTTTGATATTGCTTGCCGCCTGGCCCAATTCGCAAAACAGGGCGGCGGCTGTCGCTCCCGTGCCTGAAATCTGGCGTATCGCTCCGCCCGCGCCGAAGATCACCGAAGCTGACCGCCTGGCCGAATTGCGAGCGCGCCGCGAAGATGTGATGAAGCGGATGGGCGACAAGGCGATCATGGTTTTGTTCAGCACGGAGCCGCGCGTTTACACGAACGACGTGGATTACCATTACCGGCAGGAGAACAATCTTTATTACCTGACCGGCGTCAAGCAGGACGGCGCGACGCTGGTTCTGATTCCGGGCGCGAAACGAACGCGCGAGATATTGTTTATGCCGGAACGCGATCCCAGACGCGAGACCTGGACGGGACATATGATGAGCGCCGATGAAGCCCGCGCGCGCAGCGGCGTGCAAGAAATTTGGGACAGCCGATTGCTGAACGGCTTTCTCGCGTTCATCGCGCCGCGCGCGGAGCAAGCCGTCGCCAAACTTGGCGCAACGTCGAAACCGGACGCGAAATTGGCCGAGCAGTGGCAGAACGAATTCCGGACTTTGATCGAAGCGGCGAAGGCGGATCAGGCCGAGATTTACCTGCTCGCGCCGTCATCGAACCGCGATCTGCGCGAATACCGGCAGGAGTACGAATTCGCCGAGGGAGTGAAAGCGGCGTCCGCAGGGTTGAAGGTCAAATCCGCGTTTCCGATTTTCGCCGAGTTGCGCCAGATCAAATCGCCGTGGGAGCAGAAGCTGATGCAGCACGCGGTTGACATCTCCGGCGAAGCTTTTCATCGCGTCTTCGCGGCGGTCGCGCCCGGAATGCACGAGTACGAGATGCAGGCCGAATTTGAATACACCTATCGCCGCCGCAACGCCGACAACTGGGGCTATCCGTGCATAGTCGGCGCGGGGCCGAACGCGACGACGCTGCATTACATCACCAGCCAGGATCGGCTCGATGATGGCGATCTGTTGCTGATGGATTGCGCGGCTGAGTTCGATCATTATTCCGCCGACATCACGCGCACCATCCCGATCAACGGCAAATTCACCAAAGAGCAGGCCGAGATTTACCGCATCATCTACGACGCCCAGCAGGAAGCGTTCAAGAACGCTCGTCCTGGCAATTTCATGAGCGGCAATGACCCGAAAAACTCAGTTCACGGGCGCGCCGCCGAAGTGGTCAAAGAGGGATTGCTGCGGTTGGGCCTGATTACGTCGAAAGACAACAACGAATATCGCACGTGGTTCATGCACGGCACGAGCCACTGGCTTGGAATGAACGTCCACGATGTCGGCGTGCCCGGCAAGGCTCTGGCGCCGGGAATGATCTTCACGGTCGAACCGGGAATTTACATTCGCCCGGATGCGCTCGACGTATTGCCGAAGACGCCTGAAAACGAGCGTTTCATCGCGGCTGTTCGACCGGCGTTTGAAAAATACAAAGGCATCGGCGTGCGCATCGAAGACGACGTGCTGGTCACAACGGGCGAGCCGGTGATTATGTCCGCCGCAATCCC
>JAJVID010000099.1:0-9277 GCA_022072205.1 Acidobacteriota bacterium | reverse complement strand
AGCCACGAGATCGAAGCGGGAATGATCACCTATCCGGGCCTTCCCGCTCCGGTCGTTTCCGATTACCTGAGCCGCGAGGCGTCGCGTGGGCGCTATGCCGAGGGCACGACGTTTCAGATCGGGCGCATCGAGATGATCGCCAACACCGGGACTTACATTGACGCGCCGTTCCATCGGTTCGAGAGTGGAATTGACTTGTCCGGGTTGCCGCTCGAACGTCTGGCCGATGTCGAAGGTTTGGCGCTGGACGCGACCGGGCGTGAGGGCCGCGCGATTGACGCCGGATATTTTCAAGGCTTGGATTTGCGAGGCCGCGCTGTTTTGATTCGCACAGGCTGGGACGCGCATTGGCGCACGCTGCGATACGGCGAAGACGCTCCGTTCGTGACTCGGCGCGCGGCGGAGTTTCTGGTCGAAGCCGCGCCCGCGCTCGTCGGAATTGATTCGGTCAACATTGACGACGCGGAGGATGGCTTGCGGCCCGCGCATACGCTGTTGCTCGGCGCGGGGATTCCGGTTGTCGAACACCTTTGCAATTTGAATGAGTTGCCCGCGCGCGGGTTTCGTTTTCACTGCGTCCCCGTGAAGTTTCGCGGCGTGGGGACGTTCCCGGTTCGGGCTTACGCCGTGATTGAGTGATTTGTATGTCAATAAGTCTCTACCTGCCGGAAACGCGATTCGCCGTGGTGAGCCTCCCGCTCGAATGTTACAGCGAGGTGGTCGCCTGTTTGCGTGAAGTCGAAGACTTCGTTTCGATGACGCGCGACAAGGAGGAAATCACTTTGATTGTCGCCGAAGATGTCTGGCGTAAACTGGCGGCGCGTTTTCCCGGCGCGGCTGTGCAGGAGGGACGCCGGATGATCCGTTTCGACACGGTGCTCGATTTTTCAGTCGTCGGCTTCATCGCCGAAATCAGCCGCGCGCTGGCCGACGCCGACATCAGCATCCTGAGCATTTCGACTTACCGCACGGACGCGGTGCTTGTTCACGAATCCAGATTCGATGACGCGGTCAACGCCGTCAAGCAGGCCCTTGTAACTCTCAAATTCACTCATCTGGCGCAACACTGAAAAAACGATGTCAAAAGAAAAATTCGATCCACTCGAACTCGCCAAGCTTGAAGGACTGCAGAGCAAATCGGTTTACGCCGCGAAACCGCTCAATAACACTTCCGCCATCAGCCCGCCGATTTGGCAAACGACCACGTTTAGCGCCGAGACGGCTGAAGATTTCGCCGAAGTCGCAACGGCTACAAAACCGGCGGAATTCTACACGCGCAACGGCAACCCGAATCACGCGATGGTCGAGGCGACATTGGCTGCGCTGGAATGCGGGGAAGCGGCTCAGGTCTTCAGTTCCGGGATGGGCGCGATTTTCGCTGCGATGGGATGCCTGCTCGAATCCGGCGATCACGTTGTGGCCCAGCGCAATCATTACGCCGGAGCGACGACGCTGATGAAAGAGTTCCTGCCGCGCTGGGGCATCGAAATCACTTACGTTGATCAGGCCAGCAACAGCGAATTTGCTGACGCCGTGCGTCCCAACACGAAGCTGATTTACGTTGAAACGCCGGTCAACCCACTGATGCAAATTACCGATCTGCGCTTCATCGTCGGGTTGGCGAAAGATCGCGGCGTCACGACCATCTGCGACAACACGTTTGCGACGCCGATCAACCAGCGTCCGCTCGAACTTGGCGTTGACGCCGTTATTCACAGCGCGACGAAATACATCGGGGGCCATCACGACGTGACGGCTGGCGCGCTTGTCGGATCGAAAGAGTTTGTCGAACGCGTCTGGCGGTTCGCCCTGGTCGCCGGAGCCACGCTCAGCCCGTTCGACGGATGGCTGTTGCTGCGCGGCTTGCGGACGCTCGGACTGCGCGTTGAACGCCACAATCAGAACGGAATGGCGCTGGCGAAGTTTTTTGAGCATCACCCGAAAGTCGCAAAAGTCTATTACCCGGGTCTGGAATCGCATCCTCAACACGAACTGGCCAAATCGCAGATGAGCGGATTCACCGGAATGTTGAGCGTCGAATTGCGCGGAGGTTACGCGGCGGCGGACAAGTTTATCTCTTCGCTCAAACTGGCGACGCGCGCGGCCAGTCTCGGCGGATTCGAGACGCTGGTCGTGCATCCGGCCTCGATGTGGAGCCTTCAGCTTTCGCAGGAATTGCGGGAATCAACCGGCATCAACGAGGGGTTGGTGCGGATTTCCGTCGGTCTGGAAGACGAGGTTGACATGCTCCGCGATTTTGAGCTGGCGCTGGCGGAAGTTTGATCATGAGCGCGAAAGCCGAAGTCATCATTCGACGAGCGGAAGCGAATGACGCCGATATTTTCCTCTCGCTTCTGGCTGGGCTGGCGGAATACGAAAGTTACGATCCACCCGGCGAAGCGGAACGAGCGAGGCTTCTGGAAGACGCTTTCGGCGAAAGGCCTCGCTTCTCGGTCTTCCTGGCCGAAGTCGAAGGGCAAGCCGCCGGATACGCGCTGGTTTTAGAGACATACTCATCCTTTTGGGCACGCCCGAAACTCTATCTCGAAGACCTTTTCGTCAAACCTGAATTTCGCGGCCACGGCGTGGGGCAGGCGCTGTTCAAGTTCTGCGCGCGCAAAGCCATCGAGCGCGGATGTGTGCGGATGCAGTGGATCGTGCTTGATTGGAACACGTCAGCGATGAAGTTTTACGAGGGACATGGCGCTTATCACCTCAAGGATTGGCGCACGTACAACCTGGATGAGGAGCAACTCCGCGCTTTGGCCGGGTTGGATTGAACGACGCAAAAAAAATAAGGAGAGATTTTTCAATCTCTCCTTTAAAGGCTAGCTTTGCTGGGATGAAAACTTGGAAGACAATGGCGCCGGAGATTGTCCAGCGCGCAACGCCGATATGAGCAAGACTGATGCCACGATTGTTGAAAGGGATTGGTGGGCGGTTATCTACACGAAAAGCCCTGATTTAGCGGCAAAATCAGCTAAAACGGCTTAGGCCGAGGGGGCCGTTTTATCCAGAATTTCGTATGCGGGCTTCAATTTTTCGTAGACTGGTCTAGCCATTTAGGCTCCGAGCCAATCCTGCGGTTTGAAATAAGTCCAGGCGTTAGCCTCAGCCGTGCCAGGTTCCGGTTTGTAATCGTAGACCCATCGAGCGAGCGGCGGCAGCGACATCAGGATTGATTCCGTTCGCCCGCGAGTTTCCAATCCGAAAATCGTCCCGCGATCATAAACCAGATTGAATTCGGCATACCGCCCGCGACGGATCAATTGGAATTCGCGTTCGCGCTGACCGTAATCGTGATCGCGTCGGCGTTCGAGGATCGGCAGATAGGCCGGCAGGAAGGCTTCGCCAGCGTCTTTCACAAAAGCGAAGAGCTTGTTCATATCGCCCTGCAAATAATCGAAGAAAATCCCGCCCACGCCTCGCGTTTCGCCGCGATGTTTAATAAAGAAATATTCGTCGCACCACTTTTTGAAACGGGGATAGTGATCAGGATCGTGCTTGTCGCAGGCCGCTTTTAACGTTTGGTGAAAGTGGATCACGTCTTCGCGGAACGGGTAGTAGGGGGTCAGATCGGAGCCGCCGCCGAACCAACTCGCGTCGCCTTTTTCCAGGTAGCGGAAGTTCGCGTGAACTGTCGGAATGTAGGGGTTACGTGGGTGCAGCACGAGCGAAATACCGGTGGCGAAAAACTCGCGCCCTTCGCCAAGCTCTATTTTCCTGGCGAACTCTTCGGGCAACACGCCTTCGACGGCTGAGAAATTGACGCCGGCTTTTTCAAAGATTGCGCCCTCTTCCATCACGCGAGTGCGCCCGCCTCCGCCGCCTTCGCGCCGCCAGTCGTCTTTGCGGAAACGCGCATTGCCGTCGGTCTCTTCGAGCGCGGCGCAGATTTTGTCCTGAAGGTAAGAGAAGAATTCCTGTGTCTGTGATCTCATAATTTCCCGCTCAGTTTGAGAATTTACGCCCCGATTCTGGCTCAATTTGGCGAATCGCGCCAACGCGGGCTACGATACCCGGCCTATGGATAACGAGCGAAACAATCGCGGGGAACTTGCCATTCGCGTCTCAATGCTGCCGCGCGACACCAATCCTGGCGGCACGATTTTCGGAGGCGTGATCCTCTCACACCTTGATCAGGCTGGAGGGATCGAGGCGCGCAAGCATGCCGATAAACTTTTCGTCACCGTCGCCATGCGCGGGATCGAATTCATCGCCCCGGTTTTCGTGGGCGACGTCGTCAGCTTTTACACCCGCACGATCAAGCTGGGCCGGACATCAGTCACGGTCGGCGTGATCGTCGAGGCGATGCGTTACCGCGACAGCGACCAGATCGTTCGCGTCATGGAAGCCGAGGCCGTTTACGTCGCGGTGGATGAAAACCGCAAACCGATTCCGATCAAAGACGAATAGCCTGATGCGTGTCTGCTACTCCGACCGTTACGCGGTTCCACTCCCGCCGTCACATCCGTTCCCGATGCCGAAGTACAAGATGGCGCGCGACCGGCTGCTGGCCGAAGGTTCGATCACGTACTGGAATTTAATCGAGCCGCCGCTGGCTTCGGATGAAGACATCCTGCTGGTTCACACGCCGGATTACTGGTTTCGCTGCGCGCGCGGACAGTTGACCGTTCAGGAAATTCGCCGCATAGGTTTTCCATGGTCTGAAGGATTGGTTCGCCGCTCGCGCTCCTCGGCGCAGGGGACGGTCATCGCCGCGCGAAACGCTCTGCGTGATGGCGTTGCGTCGAATCTGGCTGGCGGAACACATCACGCCTTTCCCGATCACGGCGAAGGATACTGCGTGTTGAATGACATCGCCATCGCCGCGCGAGTTCTGCAACGCGACAAACTGGCCGAACGCATCGCCGTGATTGATTGCGATGTGCATCAGGGCAATGGCACGGCGGCGATTTTTCAGGATGACCCGGATGTTTTCACCTTCTCGATGCACGGCGAGAAGAACTTTCCGGCTCGGAAGGAGTTGAGCAGGCTCGACATTAATCTGCCGAACGGTGTCGGCGATGAAGAGTACCTGGCAATCCTGCGCGAACACGTTCCGCGAATTCTTGATGGGTTCAAGCCGGACTTCGTTTTCTACCAGGCTGGTGTTGATCCGTTCGAGCGGGACCGGCTGGGGAAATTGGGGTTGACGATTGAAGGACTGCGAAGGCGAGACGAATTTGTAATTCTGAACTGCCGTGAACGCGGAATTCCGGTTGTGACGACGATGGGTGGCGGTTACGCGAAAGACATCAACGACACAGTTGAGGCGCATTGCAACACGATACGGGTGGCGCTCAATTATGCGCGATGAAAGGCAGGACAGGCCGATGACATTAAGCGCCTCGTCCCAGTCTTAATTGACAGCCAAATCACGGTGTTTTATGCGCCTTGTGTGGTTTTGGGCTAATGAAAGCGCTCCAAACAACAGGAGCCGCGCCGGCGAACGGGCGAGTTTTTTTGAGCGGAAGCCGAAACCCTGCTTGACAAACTCTGTTGTGGTACATATATTGCCGGACTTTGCGAAGCAGTGGCTTCGCTAAGCAGGTGGCGCTTGCGGGTCTCTGGAGTGCAGAGGCGCTGCCGGGTTCGATGGAAAGGCTGGAATTGGGCCATTCCGGTGAATCTTTTTGAGAATGTATTGTGGCGTTGTGATTCCCTCGGTAGACGAGTCGAATGACTTCCCGTCTGAGTGAATCCCCTTTAAAGTTGCCATCGCGCAACAATCACTTTGAAATCACGCCACAGAAAAACTCGGCGATTTGGGACGCCATATCTGCACGACTTCGCGGACATCCCAAAAAATCACTGCTTTCGATCAGTTAGCGACAGACGCCTCCGGCGCGCGCGCCTTCTGGCGTTTGTGAAAGATTCAATGCTCTCAGGAGAGGGCGCGACGTTACGCGCGCCTGTTCGAGAAGAAAGTCACAACGACTAAAACTATGCCGACGATTAGCCAGTTAGTTCGTAAAGGCCGCAAACGGGTCAAGTACAAAACTTCAAGCCCCGCGCTTCAATCATGTCCGCAGCGTCGCGGCGTGTGCGTCCAGGTGAAGACTCAGACCCCGAAAAAGCCCAACTCGGCTTTGCGCAAGATCGCGCGCGTGCGTTTGACCAATGGGATCGAAGTTACGTCATACATTCCCGGTATCGGCCACAATCTGCAGGAGCACTCAATCGTGCTCGTGCGCGGAGGCCGTGTGAAAGACCTGCCGGGCGTTCGTTATCACATCGTGCGCGGCACTCTCGATTCGGTCGGCGTCGCCAATCGCAAGCAGGGGCGCTCGAAATACGGCGCGAAGCGTCCGAAAGAGGGCGCGGCGGGCGCAGCGGCTAAGGGAGGTAAGAAGAAGTAATCTCAAGTTTCAAATCTCAAATTTGAGATCGCGGATTCAAAACTTATATGCCAAGAAGAAGAGAAGTCCCGAAACGCGAAATTCTGCCCGATCCGGTTTACAACAGCCCGCTCGTCGCCAAATTCATCAACACGATGATGTGGGACGGCAAGAAGTCGGTGGCCGAGGGCATCATCTACAAGGCGCTGGATAAGATCAAAGAGCGGTCGCAGGAAGACCCGCTTAAGGTTTTCAAGAAGGCGGTTGAAAATCTCCAGCCGAAGGTCGAAGTCAAATCGAAGCGCGTCGGCGGCGCCAACTATCAGGTTCCGGTCGAAGTCAGCGCCAGCCGCCGCGTCGCGCTGGCGATGCGCTGGCTGGTGTCTTATGCGCGTGGCCGAGGCGAGAAGACGATGGTTGACAAACTCGCCGCTGAAATCATGGACGCCGCGGCTGCCAAAGGTAACGCAGTTAAGAAGCGCGAAGACGTGCATCGAATGGCTGAGGCCAACAAAGCGTTCGCGCACTACCGCTGGTAGTAAAAATATAAAAACGGAGAAGAGGAGAAGAGGTAATAGCCGGCTCGTGAAGGACTCCCTCACGAGCCGATGAAGTAGAGAAGTTTTATGGCAAGGCAAGCACCACTTAGCAGGTTCCGCAACATCGGCATCATGGCCCATATTGACGCCGGTAAGACGACGACCACCGAGAGAATTCTTTACTACACGGGCGTCTCTTACAAAATCGGCGAGGTGCACGAAGGCACGGCCACGATGGATTGGATGGAGCAGGAACAGGAGCGCGGCATCACGATCACTTCCGCCGCGACGACCTGTTTCTGGAAGCGGAACGGCGAAGAGTACAGGATCAACATCATTGACACTCCCGGCCACGTGGATTTCACCATCGAGGTCGAGCGCAGTCTTCGTGTGCTCGATGGCGCAGTCGCCGTGTTCGACGCGGTCGCGGGCGTCCAGCCGCAATCTGAAACCGTCTGGCGTCAGGCCGACAAATACAATGTTCCGCGCATCGCTTTCATCAACAAAATGGATCGGCCCGGAGCCGATTTCGATCACGCGGTTGAAACCATCCGCACTCGGCTGGCCGCCAATCCGGTTTGCATTCAGATGCCGATCGGCGCCGAAGATCAATTCAAAGGCGTGATTGACCTGATCGAGATGAAGTCAATCCTGTGGAAGGATGAGGCCAAAGGCGCAGAGTACGTAGTCGAAGACATTCCCGGCAATTTGAAAGACGCGGCCGCCGCAGCCCGCGAACAGATGATCGAAGCCATCGCCGACGCGGATGACGAGATTGCGACGAAATATCTCGAAGGCGTCGAGATCAGCACAGCCGAAATTCGCGCTGCGCTTCGCCGAGGCTGCATCGCCATCAAACTCGTGCCGGTCGTTTGCGGCACGGCGTTCAAGAACAAAGGCGTCCAACCACTGCTCGATGCTGTAATTGATTACCTGCCTTCGCCGATTGACATTCCGGCGGTTAAGGGAATCAACAAGAAAGACGAGGAAGTCGAACGCAAGGCCGACGACAAAGAGCCGTTCTCGGCGCTCGTCTTCAAGATCATGGCCGACAAACACGTCGGTCAACTCTCATTCACGCGCATCTATTCCGGCACGCTCAAATCGGGTTCCTACGTCCTCAATTCCACGAAGGACAACAGAGAGCGCGTTGGCCGCATTATGAAGATGCACGCCAACAAGCGCGAGGACGTAGAGGAAGCTTACGCGGGCGAAATCGTCGCAATCGCCGGATTGAAGCAGGTTACGACCGGCGACACTATCTGCGCGGAATCGCATCCCGTGATTCTGGAAGCGATGGAGTTCCCGACGCCTGTCATTTCGCTCGCCATCGAGCCGAAGACCCGGCAGGATCAGGAGAAACTCGGCATTGCGATGGGCCGGCTGGCTCAGGAAGATCCGTCGTTCCGTGTCCACACCGATCAGGAAACCAACCAGACGATCATCCAGGGAATGGGCGAACTGCACCTGGAAATCATCGTTGACCGCCTCAAGCGCGAATACGGCGTCGAGGCCAACGTTGGCAAACCGCAGGTCGCTTACCGCGAAACGATTCGCAAACTGGCGAAGGGCGAAGAGAAATACGCTCGCCAGACCGGCGGTCGCGGCCAATACGGACACGCCGTGTTGCAGATCGAACCGAACGAGCCAGGCGCGGGTTTCGAGTTCATCAACGAGATTGTTGGCGGCGTGATCCCCAGAGAATACATCCCGGCAGTCGAAAAAGGCGTGGTCGAGGCGATGGAGGGCGGCATCCTCGCGGGTTACGAGATGGTGGATGTCAAAGTCAGATTGACCTTCGGCAGCTATCACGAAGTTGACTCGTCCGAAATGGCGTTCAAGATCGCAGGCTCGATCGCTTTCAAAAACGCCGCCAAAGCGGCCAGCCCGGTGTTGCTCGAACCGGTGATGAAGGTCGAGGTCGTTACTCCCGAAGAATACATGGGATCGGTCACCGGCGATATCAGTTCACGACGTGGACGAATCGAGGGAATGGTTTCGCGCACCGGCACGCAGATCATCACCTCGATGGTTCCGCTCGCGGAAATGTTCGGCTACGAAACCGATCTTCGCTCGATGACGCAGGGACGCGCCTCCTCGACGATGCACTTTCATCGTTACGAAGAAGCGCCGAAGAGCGTCAGCGAAGAGATCATTGCTAAGGTTCAAGGCGCGTCCAAATAGCGTCTTAAATCTCGAATCTCGGATTTGAGATTTATCCAGGCGGAGTGATTCCGCGCACTACATTAGGAAATTTAGGAGCGATACGAATATGGCGAAAGAGAAATTTGATCGTAGTAAGCCACACGTCAACGTGGGAACGATCGGCCACGTTGATCACGGCAAGACCACCCTGACGGCGGCCATCACGAAGGTGCTCGCCAAACACAACCCGAA
>JAJVID010000207.1 GCA_022072205.1 Acidobacteriota bacterium | reverse complement strand
GTATTGCCAGTCGGTGTAAACGCGTTCGGCTTTGGTCGAGAAATAAAGGAAGCGGCTGGCAGGCAAGGTTTGATACAAAGCTTCGATGTCGCGGTGGTAATGAATCTCGACTTCGTCCCAGTAATCCAGTCCGGCGCGGCGGACGGCTTTTTCATCGGTGCGGAAGCCGAGTTTGCCGACCAGGTGCAGCGGCGTGAACGTGGCGCCGCAGAGGCGGGCGATGTTGCCGGTGTTCGGCGGAATTTCCGGCTCGATCAACGCGACGCGCAAGCCTGAAGTTTTTTCGTATCTCGCGCTCATTTCAATTACCGCGCGCGACCAGAATTATCCAGCCGCAGGTCGCAAAGATGGCGAGCAAGGTCACGGGCAGAAACCAGACGCCGAGTCCGCGCGCGCGCCCGAAAGCGTTCTCACTCATCCGCCACGTGATGTAGGTGAAGATGACGCTCAGTTCGAGCAGTAAAACGTGCATCGCTGGCCGCGCCGCTGGCGGGATCGGTCTGCCGCCCATTTCCGCGCCGTAATTGAAGAGCCAGAAATTGAACATAAAGATCACAGCGCCGATCACCGGCAACAGAAAGATCATCCATCGTCCGCCCCATCCGTCGGCTTGTCCGGTGATCCCGAAATGCACCGGTATCTTGTCGGGCAATCGCGGATAGCTGCTGAAGGCGCACCACCAGCCCAGGATCAGGATGATCACAGCTAACGAATCAATCAAGATAATCATCGCTTTCATCACACGAATCCGATCTGAATTGTTCTCGTGGTTCCGATTCGAGAGTAGGCGAAGCGGCTAAATCGGTCAAGGAAGGCGATGGCGCAGGAGGCCATAAACATCCTGCCGCGAGCAAACGCTGATCGGTTCGATCAGGTTTGCTCGCGGCATTCGTTTGTAAGCCTTCTCCTGCCTGTCGTGAATTACTGTCCGGTGGTTGGATTGTTGGCCTGATTGTTGTTGGCTACGATGGTTTTCAGCAGCTTGCGTTCACTCTTACTCTTGATCACATCGTGGACGTAGGTTGAATCACCGAGTTGCACGCGAGCGAGGTAATGCTGGTCGCCGTATTTGTTGAAGACGACGTCGCCCGGTTTGGCGCCCTTTCTATTCAGGTTCGACACGCTTGAGATGGTCGCGAAGGCGTCGCCGCCAATCTGCCGGATTTGAACGAGCCGGGTAGTCTGATGATTCGGCATCAGTCTGAATTCGTATTCGCCTGCAGGCATCAGCTTTTTACCGGCGTAGAAATCGAAATCAACATTGACCCTGGTTGAAACCGCCACCGCCTGCGCCGATGCGCTTGCGGTCAAAGCGCACAGCGCAATCACTGAAACAGCCAGCATCTGAAACGATCTTTTCAACATAAAATCTCCTTCTCCGTGGTTTGATCTGTATTTAAGGCGCCAAAAGCCATCAGGCAAAACGACGCTGCCGCGATGACTCTCGCTACCTCTCCTTCGCAGCGTGAATAACGGAGAGACGTTGACACAGGTTCTGGAAGAAAATGAATTTTGATGAAAAAACACGCGCCTGCATTTTGAATACGAACCAGGCCAGCCTCTCATTGGATGCGGTCAAATTTTGTGTAAGCGGGCCGAGGAGGTCATCAAACTGACGCGAATAAAATCAAAAAGCGCGAGAGCCGGCAATGGCTTTCGCGCTTTCTCCGACGATGGTTTGTTTCGCCCGCGTGATCAGGCCTGAACGATCAACTGTCGCAGCACGTAAGGCAGAATGCCGCCGTGCTGGTAATAATCAATCTCAATCGCCGTATCAATGCGCAGCTTCACGGGAATCTCTTCTTTCACGCCGCTGGCGCGGTGGATGACCAGCGTCACGTCCTGCTGCGGCTTAATGCCTCCGTGCAATCCGACCACGTCGAAGGTTTCAGAGCCGTCCAGGTTGAGCGTTTGCGCGCTGACGCCTTCCTTGAATTGCAGCGGCAGCACGCCCATCCCGACAAGGTTGCTGCGGTGAATGCGCTCGAAGCTTTGCGCGACGACGGCTTTCACGCCAAGCAGGCGAGTTCCCTTCGCCGCCCAATCGCGCGAACTGCCCGTGCCGTACTCCTGCCCGGCGATCACGACCAGCGGCGTGCCCTCAGATTGATACCTGATCGCCGCGTCGTAAATGCTCATCTGCTCGCCATCAGGGTGATGCTTCGTGACGCCGCCTTCCACGCCGGGAACCATCAGGTTCTTGATGCGCACGTTGGCGAATGTGCCGCGCGTCATCACGCGGTCGTTGCCGCGACGCGAACCGTAGCTGTTGAAGTCAGCCGGCGCGACGCCGCGCTCGATCAGATACTTCCCTGCCGGCGAAGATGATTTGATCGAACCCGCCGGGCTGATGTGATCGGTCGTCACCGAATCGCCGAAGATGCCGAGCGGACGCGCGCCGGTGATGTTCGCGATGACACCCGGCTCCATTCCGAAATTCTCGAAGAACGGTGGTTGTTGAATGTAAGTTGACGATTCATCCCATTCGTAAACGTTGCCGGTTGACGCCGGGATTTCGTTCCAGAGCGGATTTTCAGAAGTGAAATCGGAGTAGAGCCGTTTGTAAGTGGCGGCGTCCATCGCCGCGCTCAGCACCGCGCCGACTTCCTGCGAACTCGGCCAGATGTCTTTGAGGTAAACGTCCGCGCCGTCACTGCCTTTGCCGATTGGCTCTTTGGCCAGGTTGATGTCAACGCGGCCAGCCAGCGCGAACGCCACGACCAGCGGCGGCGACATCAGGAAGTTGGCTTTGATGGATTGGTGCACGCGCGCTTCAAAGTTGCGGTTGCCGGACAGCACGCTCGCCGCGATCAGATCGTTTTTCGTGACGACCTCTTCGATCTTCGCATCGAGCGGGCCTGAATTGCCGATGCAGGTCGTGCATCCGTAACCGACCACGTTAAAACCGAGTTGATCGAGAAATGGTTGCAACTTTGTTTTCGCCAGGTAATCAGAAACCACGCGCGAGCCGGGGCCGAGCGAAGTTTTAACACGCGGGTTGACGCTCAATCCTTTCTCGACGGCTTTCTTCGCCAGGATGCCCGCCGCAAGCATCACGCTCGGATTCGATGTGTTGGTGCAGGATGTGATCGCGGCGATCAGCACGTCGCCGTGACCGAGGTCAACGCTTTTGCCGGAAGCCGTGGTCGTCAGATGGCGGACGCCGAATTCGTCCAGCGATTTGTTGTAGCCGTTTTCGGAGACCGGCTTCCGGTAGAGATCAGCGAAATTTTCTTTGAGCGATGAAAGCTCGATGCGATCCTGCGGGCGTTTCGGCCCGGCGACATTCGGCGTAATCGTCGCCAGATCGAGTTCGAGCGTCTGGCTGTATTCAATCTCGCCCTTGCGCGGAATGCCGAACAGTCCCTGAGCTTTGAAATAATTTCTGAAAGCGTTGACCTGCTCTTCGCTGCGGCCAGTGGCTTTCAGGTAGTTGCAGGTCTCTTCGTCAACGCCGAAGAATCCCATCGTCGCGCCGTATTCGGGCGCCATGTTCGCAATCGTCGCGCGGTCTGTGAGCGACAACGAAGCCGCGCCTTCGCCGAAGTATTCGACGAACTTGCCGACGACCTTCGCCTTGCGCAGCATCTCGGTGCAATGCAAAACCAGATCGGTCGCCGTCACGCCTTCTTTCAAGCTGCCGGTCAGGTTCACGCCGACGACATCCGGGGTGAGGAAATAGACCGGCTGCCCCAGCATTCCCGCTTCGGCTTCGATTCCGCCGACGCCCCACGCGACCACGCCAAGTCCGTTGATCATCGTCGTGTGCGAATCGGTTCCGACCAGCGTGTCAGGATAATATACGCCGTCTTTCTCCAACACGCCTTTCGCCAGGTATTCCAGATTGACCTGATGGACGATGCCGATGCCGGGCGGAACGACCTTGAACGTGTCGAAAGCCTGCATCCCCCATTTCAGAAAT
Organism: Acidobacteriota bacterium; assembly: GCA_022072205.1. GTDB lineage: Bacteria > Acidobacteriota > Blastocatellia > RBC074 > RBC074 > JAJVID01. Next base: position 8,463 of record JAJVID010000207.1, on the reverse strand, counting down.
TCGTAGCGCTGGCGATTGCGTTGAAATTCGATCTCCATGTTTTTCTGAAGCGCGTTCGGCGTTCCGGCCACGTCAACCTGAACCGAGTGGTCAACCACCAGATCAACCGGCACGAGCGGCTCGATGATCTTCGGATTCCTGCCGAGTCCGGCCACCGTCGAACGCATCGCGGCCAGATCAACCAGCAGCGGCACGCCGGTGAAATCCTGCAGGACGATTCGCGCGACAACGAATGGAATCTCAGCCGTGCGCTCTGCGTTCGGCTTCCAGTTGGCCAGCGCGCGCACGTCGTCTTCCTTGACCTTCTTGCCGTCGCAATTGCGCAGCACCGATTCGAGCACGATGCGGATGCTGACGGGCAGTTTTGAAATCGGCCCGACGTCCTGTTTTTCGAGTTCGGGCAGCGAATAGAACTTGCCCTTCTTTCCATTTCCTAGATCGAATTCCTGAAGCGTGTTGAAGAGATTGTGTGGCATATCAAGGTTCCCTGATTTGAAGAGTTCGAGCGCGATTGGGGATTACTTGTCGAGCATGAAATCGCGCCGGACGTTGTGTTGAATTGATGATCGCTGTTAAGAACGGAGTTTAAGTTCGCGCGCGGCGAATCGTCAAGAAAGGACGCTGAGTAATAATCTGTCGAGCCATCTTCGTCACCGAGATTGTAATCGCGATGCTCGCGGATGCCGCCCGCGCTGGCGGCGAAATTTCCCTTTCGGTCAGGCGGTCAAACCATTGTTTCATTTTCAGACTTGCTCTATATTCCGCCCACCTGATCAGCTATCCGCTATGAACATGCGCGGGTGGCAAGTCTGATTGAAGCTGCTCTTCTAAACACCCGTACGGCGCAGCGACCGTGAGGGAGCGGTGGGTCGCTTAGGCCACCGCTCCCTCACGGTCGCCGTACCGTCCCCTTCTTCAATAATGGCCCCATGAAACAAAACTCCACTATTTACGATGTCTGTGTGATCGGCTCCGGCGCGGCTGGCGGAGTCGTCGCCATGCAACTTGCTCAGCGCGGCGCTTCGGTCGTCGCGCTCGAAGCGGGCAAATGGGTTGATCCAGCGAAGGATTTTTACAGCCATACGATGCCTTACGAAGCGCCAAGGAACGGAATCGGCTGGGATCCGCGAATGCATCTCAGGGTTGATCCCAGGAAAGAGCCGTTCGTCAGCGACGGCAATACGCGTTTCGATTATTTCCTGATGAAAGCCATCGGCGGCAAGACGCTGCTCTGGGCGGGATTGAGCTGGCGCAACAGCCCGTACGATTTCGCCGCCTGGCCGGTCAAGTACGAAGAGCTTGCTCCTTATTACGACCGGATGGAGAAGCTGATGGGCGTGACCGGCAATTATGATCATCATCCGAACGTTCCCGACGGCGTCTTCCTCAAACCGCTGCCCTGGAACTGCGCGGCTTATGAAGTCAAAAAAGGCTGCGAGAAGATTGACCCGAAGCGGTATCGAATGATCGCCGCGCGCAAAGCCATCCTGACCGAGCGCAACTGGTCGAAGCGCGCCGCCTGCCATTACTGCGGCCATTGCATGCGCGGTTGCGACAGCGAATCGAAATTCACGTCGGCCAACACGTCTATCCCGGAAGCCATCAAGACAGGCAAGCTCAAGCTGGTTTTGTTCGCCAACGCCGCAGAGGTCATGGTCAGCAAAGACGGGAAACGGGCGACTGGCGTGCGCTACTTCGACGCGCGGACGTTGAAGAGTTATGAAGTCAAAGCGCGTTACATCGTGCTGGCCTGCGGGCCGATTGAATCCTCTCGATTGTTGTTGATGTCGAAATCCAGTCACTTCCCAACCGGTCTGGCGAATTCCAGCGGACTGGTCGGTAAAAACCTGATCAGTCACACGACATCATCGGTTCAAGGTTACCTGAAATCGCTCAGGGGACGCGACGTGATGAACGACGACGGGACTGAGAGCAGCCACGCCTACATCGCGTCGTTTTACTGGGACAAGCCGCATCCCGATTTTCCGAAGGGCTATCACATCATCGTTGATTCGGGCGCGCGGATGGGCGCGGGCAATACGGCCTTCGCGCAAAACACCGCCGGATTCGGATCCGATTTCAAACGCGAAGCGCGCGAACGCTATCCCGCGCTGATCAGCCTCTATTCGCAAAATGGGATGATCCCGTCGCCCGATCGTTTCGTCGAACTCGATCCGCGCGTGAAAGACAAATACGGACTGCCCGCGCCGAAGATTCATTTCAACATTACGGCTGAAGACCGCGCGATCTTCAAAGACGCGACCGAGAAGATTTCCGAGATCGTAGAGGCTTCTGGCGGCGTGATCACTTCGACTCAAAAACAACCGGGCGTTGACAGCGTGCATTACGTGGGCACGTGCAAGATGGGCAATGATCCGAAGACGTCCGTGCTGACGCCGTTCCTGCAATCACACGATGTCGAGAATCTTTACGTGGCGGATGGCAGCGGCTTCATTGATTATTCAGAGAAGAATCCGACGCTGACGGTGATGGCGCTGGCCTCGCGCTCGGCTGATCACGTTTACGAACAACTGAGGCGATTGTGAGGCGACGATGGCACATGCTGAAATCGCAGCCGCGAATGAAGCGGCGAAGGATATTCGTCCCGCGCTGAAAGACTCTCCGCAACGCTGGCGACTGGTGGCGCTGCTGGTCGTCGCGATGCTCTTCTGTTATGCGCAGCGCAACGCGTTGAATGTCGCCGCCACCTCGATGTCCGAAGATCTGGGGTTCAATCCCGCGAAAATGGGAGTGCTCTTCTCGGCGTTTTTCTGGGTCTACGCGTTCATGCAGGTTCCGTCCGGCTGGCTGGTTGACCGCTTCGGCGTGCGGCGGGCTTATGCGTTCGGCTTCGCTTTCTGGTCACTGATCTCGATTATGACGGGGCTGACGAATGGCCTGGTCACGTTGATTCTGCTGCGCGTGCTGGTGGGAACGGGCCAGGCAGTGGCGTTTCCGGCCAGCGCGCGCGCCACCGCGAACTGGTTTCAGGATCGCGAGCGCGGGATGGTCACCGGGCTTTATCTGGCCGGAGTCAGGTTCGGCGGCGCGCTCATTTCAATCTTCGGCGGATGGTTTCTGACGCGTTACGACTGGCGCTGGTTTTTCGTGGTGGTCGGCGCGGTGTCGCTGATCTGGCTCGCTCCCTGGCTGAGCTTTCTGAAAAGATGGGAAGAAAAGCCGGCGGAGCCGGCTTCGACAGCGGCGCCGCAACGCAGCGCATCGTTTCTGGCAAGTCTGGCGCTGCTGAAAAACCGCAGCGTGCTGGGCATTTTTCTCGGCTTCTTCGCCTACGATTACGTCTGGTTCGTTTTCCAGAACTGGTTGCCCAGTTATCTGGAGAAGGAACTCAAATTCACCAGGATCGAAATGGGAATCTTAAACGCGATGCCGCTGATGGCGATGTCGGTGATCATTCTGATTTCCGGCGCGCTCAGCGATTGGCTGATCCGGCGCGGCTTTGAAGAAAAGAGAGTTCGCAAAATCTTCATCGCCGTTGGGATGTTGATCTGCTGCCTGATTGTGCCCGCCGGTTTTGTCGAAGACCGAATGACCGCCGTCTGGTTGCTGACCATCAGCCTGAGCGGCCTTGGCATCGCGTCGCCCAACACGTGGACGCTGACGCAGGCCGTCAGCTCGAAAAAGATCGTCGGAACAGTTTCGGGCATTCAGAATTTCGGCGGCAATCTGGGCGGAATCCTCGCGCCGATGCTGACCGGATTTATCGTGCATTTAACCGGATCGTTCGCGCTGGCGCTGGCGTTGTGCGGAGTGATTCTGGCCGCCGGAATAATCGCGTACTGGTTCCTGGTCGAAAAAAACGTTGAACTCCCTTGTGACGCAACTCCTCGACATCCAGCGACAGGCCGCCGCGAAACGGCATGATCGGGAAGGCGGCGACGCCGGAAAATTTCGGGCGCAACTCTTCAGGCCTCATCATTTGTTTTGACTTCGACTGATCTTATTCAGTGGGCGGCTTCAATCGAATCAAAACATCGGTTTGCCGTTTGGCCTCAACCTTTCTGTTTGGCTTGCGTGAACCCTTTGCTCTGTTCCTTCGCAGCCTGCGTCTCATCGTAGCGGATCGTCTGAACGCCATTCTCTTTGGTGAAGCGGACGATGCGCGGGTCAACGAAACCCAGCCGTTCCCAGTTCAGATTGTTCGCGACTGCCGAGCCTGGATAGCCAGGATGCCCCAGGTTGCGTATCTCCGCGTCGTCGTACGCCGTGTGACCGACGATCAAATACTCGCCGTCCGGCGCGGCTTTGAGCGCGGCAATCAACTGTTCAACATAATCGCCCAGCTTTTCGCGATCGGGGCCATACTTCGTGGACAAAGGCAGACGGCCGCCAACGCCTCGCGCGTCAATGATGCTCTGACTGCGGCACCACGGGCCGAATTTGTCGGCCAGGCCTGGCACCCGCTGCACAGTGCCCATGTGCAAATCAGCGTATTTGATATTGAAACCAAGTTTGCGCGCGCGGTCTAACTGCGCCTGCAACTCGATCAGCGCCTCGTCGGCTTTGGCGTTAGCCCAGACCTCGGCGTTTGTCTGATACAGCGTTCCGTCTTTGCCAATCAATGAAGGCACTTTCTCTGGCGGCGCGACTGGCTTCCACCGCACGTTGTCCCACTCGGAGGTCAGGTCACAGTGCAGGCCGAAGCACAGGCCCTTCGCTTTTGCCAGCATCTTAGCGGCTTCCTCGATGTAAGGAGCGGCGGCAAGCACCGAGCAGTTTTTGAGAATGCCTTTCTCGTAACACTCTTTGACCGCGCGATTGAGACTGCGCGCGCAGCCCAGGTCGTCGCCACGCGTAATTACCCGAATGCGCGTCTGATTCGATGCGGCCATCAACTGAGCGGGCCAGAGACTGGTCAATGTGATTGCGCTGTTTCGCAGGAAAATTCTTCGACGCATAATTGTTCTCCTATCACTGTCGTAATCGGTTTCATTGTGCCGTGTATCCGCTGTCCGCCGCGCCTCCGGTGACAATCGCAACTTTATCTTTCAAACGCTCGCCCATAATCCATCATTCAATCGAGATGCAAAATTTCCTTACCGCCCTGCGAGCCGGGTTAACTCCCATCGGCCATCCTCCTGCCCATCATGCTGCGTACCTGCCTTTCAATCTCGCTTCTGGCCTCCTGGATTCTGAGGTCAGCGACCAGCGCGGCTGAGCCGGCGCCGACCCACAAACCGACCGAGCCGTAAGCTTCTCCGCCCGCGGAATTGTCCACTCTCAGCGCGGGAACGTTGCTGCCGTTGATGAAAACGGCGATGACCTCTCTGGAGATCGAAACTCTCACTTTGAACCATTCGCCGGATCGGCTGTAGGGCAGATCGAATCGCGTCCGACGGCTCGCGGTCTGGCCGGAACGGGTTGAAAAATAGCTCACATCCACGCCCTGCGTTTCGCCTTCGTTCTGCGCCTCCTCTCCAACGTGAAAGCAGATCGCCTCGAATTCGCGCTCGTGTTGAATGCGAAAGGCTATGCCGGCGTCCTGCTTCACGGCGGCGATGTCCAGATCAATCTTGCCGACCGAAAACCGCAGGCCCTCGATCCACGCAAGCCCCGCGTCCGGGCGCGAATCGAGCCTCACCGCCTGCTGGCCTTTGTACTCGACATTCGCCGCGTCGCGATTGATCAGCCTCCAGCCATTACCGGACACCAGTTTTCGCAAATCGAGCTTTCTCTGCTTCGTTCGCGTCGTGCTGATGCCGACGCCCATGAAAAACATCGTGGATAAGTCCGAAAGGAACCGTCTCAACTTGCTCATCTCGACGGCCTCTCAATAAGTGGCTCTGCCGCCGGTCATATCGAACGTGAATCCGGTCGTGAAGCTCGCTCCCGGCGAAACGATGAACGCCGCGAGATTGGCGATCTCTTCCAGCGTGCCGCAGCGCTTCATCGGAATCTTGTCGGTCATGTATTTCACCTGCTCTTCGGGCAGCGCTTCGACCATCGCGGTGCGAATCACTGCCGGGGCCAGCGCGTTGACCGTGATCCCGCTCTCGGCGTACTCCTTGCCCTGCACCTTCGCCATTCCGATGACGGCGGCTTTTGAAGCCGAGTAAGCCAGCATCCCCGCGTTGCCCTCTTTGCCTGAAATCGAAGCGATGTGCAGGATGCGCCCGTAATTTCGATTGAGCATGTGCGGCAAAACCGCCCGCGCAGTCAGGAAAGAGCCGACAACATTGACCTCAAAGACGAAACGAAAGTCGCTCAGTTCGACCTCGTGGCTTTTGATGTTTGTCTTGCCCGTCACGCCCGCGCTGTTGACCAGAACGTCAATGCGCCCGAACTGTTCAGCGATCCGGCCAATCACCTCTTTGACCTGATCTTCATTCGTCACGTCGCAGGCGAAGGCGAACGCGTTTTCGCCAACCGACTTCGCCGCCGACTGAACCACCGGAGGATTTATATCAATCATCGCCACGCGCGCGCCTGCCGCGAGCAGCCTTTTAGCTATCGCCAGTCCAATCCCCGACGCGCCGCCGGTGATGACCGCTACCTGATCTTTGAATTCCTGCATCGTTTCCTTTCGTTAAACTCCGAATTGTTTGAAATGATGATCTACGCGCCTGTGCGCCAATTATTCCCAGTCTGGAGCCGGGCGATCTTTCAGCCAAAGAATAAAATCCATGTTCGGGGGAGCAACGCCCAACAGCCGGAGCCTGGCTGAGCACTGGGCGCGGTGACCGTGACTGTGCATGCAGACCTGCATCAGCGCCTGAGCCACCGAGCAACTGAAATCAGATATGTAGGGCGTCTCCAGGGAGCGGGCCAGGTCGGATTCGCTGGCCTGAGCCAGCCAGGTTATCTCCCGCGCATGAGTTTCACGATACTGCGCCGCGATAGCATCAAGCGATTCCGGCGTCCGCGATTCCTCTTCGACTGCAAACGGAAGACCGAGAATCAAACTCAGCCAGAACCGGTCGGCCAGAATGATGTGATGAAGCAGCTTCCGCAGTTCCGCATCGTTGGCGGCCGTTTCATGTTGTCGAACGGCTTTCAGCAAGGACGCGTTCGCGTATTGTTTGTGGTGAATCAAATCTTTCAGCATTTCCATTACTCGTTTTGGTTCAGATTTTCGGTCTGCGCTCCGCCCACGGCTTAGCTTTTTCAAGCTGCGAGGCCAGACGAAACAGCGTCGCTTCGTCGCCGAACCTCGCCGAAAACATTACGCCCACCGGCAAACCGTCCGGCGTCCAATGCAGCGGCACGGACATCGAAGGCTGTCCAGTCACGTTGTAAATTGCCGTGAATGGGCCGAACTCGGTGATCTCTTTCGTAAACGACTGCATGTTTTTCGGCGACAGACTCAGCGCGCCCAGCGGCACAGGCGGTTTGCCGAGCGTCGGATTCAGAATCACGTCGTACGTCTGCTGAAACTTCGCCATCGTCAAACCGATTTGGTGAATCGTGCCGATGGCGCGCGAATAAACGATGCCGCTCACGTTGCGCCCCTGCTGAGCCATTGACCACGTCACCGGTTCCACGTCTTTGTCGGTCACGTCCCGTCCGAGCGTTTTCGCCGCATCGTCCAGCGTCCGGGCGACTGAGACGTTGATGATAGCCAGGAAAGCTTCGCGCATTATCGGCGCGTCAATCGGCCATCGCGCTTCCTCAACCTTGTGGCCGAGGCTTTCGCAGAGTTTCGCCGCATCCGTTGCGGCTGTCCTGCATTCGGAATCAACGGGCGTGCCGGTCGGCGAATCTACAATCAGCGCAATTCGCAATTTGCCAGGATCGGCGCCGGCCTCTTTCAAAAATGGCCGTTGCTGTGGCGGCGGAAAATAAGGCGAGCCGAGTTCGGCCCCGGATGAAACGTCCAGCAACGCCGCGTTGTCGCGCACCGAAATCGTCACGGCGTGATGCGCGGACAATCCGTTCCAGCCCTCGAACTGCGCCGGCCCCATCGGCACGCGCCCGCGTGTCGGCTTCAATCCGAACAATCCGCAGCACGAAGCCGGGATGCGAATCGAGCCGCCGCCATCGCTCGCGTGCGCCATCGGCAGAATACGCGCGGCGACAGCGGACGATGAGCCGCCCGACGATCCGCCGCTCGTGCGTTCCAGATTCCAGGGATTATGCGTTTGGCCGTAAAGAACTGATTCGGTAGTCATCGTCAAGCCAAGCTCCGGCGACGCGGTCTTGCCGAAAATCACCAACCCGGCCTGTTTGTACCGCGTGACGAGTGTGCTGTCGTAACTGGCGACCTGATCTTTCCAGACTCTGCTGCCTGCCGATGTGATCGTGCCCTTCAGGTATTGGCCCAGATCTTTCAGCGCGAACGGCACGCCGCGAAACGGCCCGCTGCCCAATTCATTTTTGATCTGCTCCTCGGCCTTGTCGAAGAAGAGGTGACAGAAGGCGTTGAGCTTCGGGTTGAGCGCCTCAACGCGTTGTCGAACGGCGTTGAGTAGTTCTGCTGGCGTGATTTGTTTTTTCGCGACCAAC
>JAJVID010000038.1 GCA_022072205.1 Acidobacteriota bacterium | reverse complement strand
AGCATTCGCACTTCGCCTATTGCGTTGACCAGGCCCATGCAGTTCGGGCCGACCAGCCGCATTCCCGACGAGCGGCAGATGCTGAGCAATTCGTCCTGCGCGGTTTTTCCTTCCGCTCCGGTTTCGGCGAAGCCCGCCGAAATCACGCACAGCGCGCGGATTCCCGCCGTCGCGCATTGGCGCGCCACGTCGAGCACGGCGTTGGCTGGAACCGCTACGAAGACCAATTCGGGGACTTCCGGCAATTCACCGATGCTGGCGTAAGCGCGCACACCGCCGACCGATTTCGCTTTCGGGTTGACGGGATAGACCACTCCGTCGAAGCGCCAGCGGATGAGGTTTTGAAAAAGCGCTCCTCCGACCGAGTTCGGATTGCGGCTGGCGCCGGCGACCGCGATTGACTTCGGCGCGAGCACGTAGGCGAGCGACGCGCGCTCGGCTTCGGCTTCCTGAGCTTCGGCGCGCGCCTGCGCCAGTTCGGTCTGCGCGATTGGAAATTCCAGTTGAGTGACGCCATAACTGGTCATCGCCGAGAGCGCGTAACCGGCTTTGCGGAAGACCGAGAGCATCACGCGATTGTCGGCCAGCACGTCGGCGGAAAAACGCGTGACGCCGCGTTCGCGCGCTAGCTCGGCCAGCGCGTCCAACAGCAGCGTGCCTATGCCGCGACGCTGCATCGCGTCTTCGACCAGGAAGGAGACCTCGGCGACTTCTGGCCTGCCGGACAGGACTTGATAACGTCCGACGGCGACGACGCGTTCATCCCGCCCTTTGCCTGAGTCGCCTTGCGTGACGACGAGCGCGATGTGGCGCGAATCGTCAACGTCGGTCAGCCGGTCGAGCATGTCTTCAGTCAATTCCTTGACCTGATGCAGGAAGCGGAAGCGAATTGATTCGGGCGAACAGCGCGCGAACAAATCTTTCAAAGCCTGGCGGTCGTCGTAGCGCATCGAGCGGACTCGCAACACCGCGCCGTCGCGCAGCAGCAGGTCTCTGGAAAAATTGACTGGTGGGTTTGAAGTGGTCGCGGCGAAGGGCGGGTTGTGATCAGACATCGGCTTACAATCCTCTTGTTGCTGTTAGGTGTTTTTTCGTAACTGCTCAGCGTGGTAGGCGGGGGATTACGGAATATACGGAAAAAACAGAATAGGCGGAGCGTTCTTCACGCCCTTTCCGTTTGTTCAGTCTTTTCCGTATGTTCCGTAATCTCCTTCGACCCTCTTTGAGCAGTTACGTTTAAACATTATCAGGGCAATCGTAGCGCCAGCAAGCGCGGCGTTGCCGAACGCTGCGGAATCACGCGCAATCAATGCGTAATTTCGCTCACCTGAGAATGTCTCCGCTCATCCCTGCGTAGGTAAATTCCGTCAGGACTCAAGCAAAGATTCGCCGCCGCAGGCACGGAGGCGCAGAGAGCGAGAGTGTTGAGCGGGTAAAACCTTTCTTCGCTCTGTGGCTTTGTGCTGCGGTGGCGATTTCTCGTGGTTTTGCGTAAGTCCCATCCATTCTGGCAAGGCGATTGCAGTTGCAGATAATGATTGACAATGAGAAAGGGCAGATTCGGGAGGTCGGCTATGAAAATTCTATTGGCTACAGATGGTTCCGAATGCAGCAAGGTCGCAGTGGATGCGGTTGCGGGACGGCCCTGGCCTGAAGGCAGTGAAGTGAAGATCCTCTCTGCGATAGAAAATCCATATATGCCCACGACTGAAACCTGGGTGTTGCCTGACGACTATTTCAGAGAGCTTGAGGGCGCGGCGAGAGCGCAAGCGGAAGCAGCGGTGAATCAAGCGGCGGAGCGGATCGAATCCACTGATGTCTGCAACGCCAGCAAGCTTGAGATCACTACCGAGATTGAATACGGCCCTGCCAAGGATGCGATTTTGGATAAGGCCGAACGGTGGGGGGCTGATCTGATCGTGATCGGATCGCATGGTTACAGCGGGTGGCAGCGCTTCCTGCTCGGATCGGTTTCGCACGCGGTAGCGACGCACGCTCATTGCTCGGTTGAGATAATTCGAAGAAGAAAGCCAGCGTGAGGTGAAGATATGGCAGACCGAATGAAAGTTATTGTCGCTTACGACGGTTCGGAAAGCGCGGACGCCGCAATTGATGATTTGCGCAGCGCGGGTTTGCCCGGCGGCGCATGGATCAAAGTTTTATCGGTGATCGAAAGCTGGCTGCCGCCGGCGTCGGGATTGGAGATTGCGGAACATGTTGACCACGACGATGAATATACGGCGCTGGCGATGCGAGCCGTCACAAGGCTGCGTTCGATGAATCCGGAATGGGAAGTGGATGTTGAGTTGAGCGCAGGCTCTCCGGCGACGGCGATCATCGAGCAGGCGGATGAGTGGAAGCCCGACCTGATCGTTGTTGGGTCACATGGTCGCAGCGCGGCGGGGCGGTTCTTTTTCGGCAGCGTCTCGCAGAAGGTATTGCACGAGGCGCATTGTTCGGTGCGCGTTTCTCGCGGGCGTGTGGAAGAGCCTGATACGCCGGTTCGATTGTTGGTCGCTGTTGACGGATCGAAAGGTTCTGAGGCCGCTGTGCGCTCTGTTGCGGCGCGCGACTGGCCGCGCGGAAGCGAAGCCCGTGTTGTCAACGCCGCGTGGATTGCGCCATCATCCGCGTTTTCGAGCGCGTCCGGGCAGTTCATCAATTGGTTCATAGCGGAAAACGCCAGGATCAAGGTGGCTGTTGACGCCGCCGTCGCCCGCCTCGACGCGGCGGGGTTGAAGTCTGAGGCCGTCGTCAAAGAAGGCTCTCCGAAAGAAGTATTGATCGGCGAGGCCGAAAGCTGGGGCGCGGATTGCATTTTTCTCGGCGCACGAGGAATGGGCAGGATCGAACGCTTTCTGATTGGCAGCGTTTCATCCGCGGTGGCGGCGCGCGCTCACTGTTCCGTCGAGGTCGCGCGGGAACAAAAACAGGCCGCTTAGCTTTCATAAACTCCCGTGATGTCCGTCACGCGGATGCGGAAGACTATGGTGTCCGGCTCCGGTTGTTTCGTCTGCGATTCGACTGGAGTCTGGTAAGGCAGACGTTTGAACATATTCGTTAGAACGCGCTGGCGCTCATTTACATCGTTGACCTCTTCGTAAAAGCCGAAGGCGAGCACGCTCTGCCAGTGAAAATCATCCTTGACCTTATCCACCTGCAGACACGCGTTCGGATTGTCGCGCAGAACATCAATCTTGTGACCCGGCAGTGAATGCACATAGACGCACTCGTTATCGAACAGATAATAAACCGGCACGATGTAAGGCTTGCCGTGATCGCTGCAACCCAGACGTCCCGTCACCTCTTCTTTTAACAGCGCGCGCGATTCTCGTTCGCCCAATTGGTTGATCATCTTTCACCTCCTTGACCGCGTTTTATCGCTTATTTATGCGGCTTTCAAAGAGGCAACGGGCGTGCCGTGCGTATTGTGGGTTGTTTGCCTGTTCGATGGCGGGCGCTTTTATTTTCAATGTGGAGGGCATAAGGCTTGCTCGACTACTGGCCTTTGGAAGTTTTATTGCAGGTGGTGAGGGAGGGTTTATGAACAGTACGGCTTTATCGCATCTTGTTCGCTGTTCGAGTTGTGGCGCGAACAACCGGGTTTCGGATGAGCGGTTGCGGGAAAACCTGATACCGGTTTGCGGCAAATGCGGCGCGGACATCTACGGTTCGGCTCAACCGATAACTGTGACTGACGCTGATTTTTCGAGTCAGGTGGAGGCGTCGCCGCTGCCGGTGCTGCTGGATATGTGGGCGCCGTGGTGCGCGCCGTGCAGGATGCTCGGGCCGGTGATTGATCAGATTGCGACGGAACTGGCAGGGCGCGTGCGAGTCGCCAAGCTCAACATAGATGAAAATCAGATGGTCCCGAACAGATTCAAAGTCAGCAGCATTCCGACATTGATCGTCTTCAGGGACGGGCAGGAGGTTGATCGAATGCTGGGTGTGCAACCCAAAGCGGAAATATTGCGGAGACTAGCCCGCCTGATCTGAACGGAACAGATGTGTCGCGTCTTCCGTAGAGGGTTGCGCGGTATAGTGATTGCTATTGATCGGGACTGCCGAGCCGTGAATTGAATGGCTCGCAAAATCAGAAATGGGAGCTGGAAGAGGGCGCTCAGTTTCGCTCCCGTTTCGGACGGGTGGAGATACGAAGCGAAATCGAGTTGAGATTTGCTGAATATCCCCACCCGTCAACTTGGCCGCACAGCCAATAAATCTCCGCGTGAGCTTCATATGAATTTTAGCGACTGGCATTCGATCAAATCCGCGCCTAAACTATCTGCGGGATGGATAATCATGTTCAATCACATCACGAACCGAATCGGCGCGTGAACAAATTGGCGTCTTCGATCAGTATCCTTGCTGAACAGGCGTTCTGGCGCGCTACGGGTTCCAGACTGATTCCCGGCAACAGCGCGCGTATCCTCAAAAACGCCACTGAAAATTACCCGGCCTGGCTTGAAGCGATAGAATCGGCCCAGCGCACAATCCACTTTGAAAGCTACATCATTCACGAAGACGCGCAGGGCGAGATCTTCGCTGATGCGCTCATCGAGAAAGCCCGAGCCGGAGTTCGCGTCCGGCTGATTTACGATTGGATGGGCGCGTTCAACGCGACCTCCAACAGATTCTGGCGGCGTTTGCGCGCCGCTGGTGTCGAGGCGCGATGTTTCAATCCGCCGCGTTTGGCCGGACTGTTCGACCCGTTCGATTGGCTGGCCCGCGATCATCGCAAAATGCTCACCGTTGACGCGCGCATCGGGTTTGTCGCGGGCTTATGCGTTGGATTGATGTGGACTGGCGATGAACGCAGGGGCGTGGAACCGTGGCGCGACACCGGAGTCGTAATTACAGGCCCCGCTGTCGCCGAACTCGAACGCGCTTTCGCTCAGATGTGGGCGGCCTGCGGTCAACCGATCCCCGCCGAAGAATTCCCTGACATCAACTTGATTCCAGCAAACGGCGATGTGGCGCTGCGCGTTGTGGCGAGTTCGCCGAACTCGACCGGGCTGTATCGCCTCGACCAGATGATCGCCGCTGCGGCGCGCGAAACGCTCTGGCTGACTGACGCTTATTTCGCCGGGACTACGACTTACATCCAGGCGCTCAGTTCGGCGGCGCGCGACGGCGTGGATGTGCGCCTGCTGGTTCCGCAGGCTACTGATCTTCCGGTGGTGCGCGCGGTGTCGCGCTCGGGCTATCGCCCGCTGCTCGAATCCGGAGTCAGAGTGTATGAATGGAACGGCCCGATGATTCATGCCAAGACAGCGGTCGCTGACGGGCGCTGGGCCAGAATCGGCTCGACCAACCTCAACCCGGCAAGCTGGATGAACAATTGGGAACTCGACGTGGTCATCGAGGACGACCGGATCGGCGAGCAGATGGAACAGATGTATCTCGAAGATTTGAACAATGCGACCGAGATGGCGCTGACAGCGCGGCGCAGGCTCGCTCCGGCTTCGACGCCGAGGCCTCGCCGATTCCGCGAACGGATGGGTGGCGGGAGTTCGAGCCGCGCAACCGCCGGAGCGATACAGATCGGCCGGTCGGTCGGCGCCGCCATCGCCAATCGCCGCGTGCTTGGGCCTGCCGAAGCGCGGATTATGGGCGGCGCGGGATTGTTGTTGATGGCCGCTTCGATTCTTGCAGTCATCTTGCCGCGAATCGTCGCCTGGCTGCTGGCCGCAATCGGCTTCTGGATGGCGGCCTCGTTGTTCATCAAAGCTTTTCATTTGCACCGTGAAGGCAAAAGGGAAGAGCGCAGGTTGGAAACTGCGCAGAGCGCCGATTCGACATCGCATAAAAACGCCGGCGCTATGCGAGAGGGACAGGGCCGCGCGCGGATTCCGTAAGCTGTAATGAAGGAAGTAAACAAATTTCGAGTCGTCACGTACAACGTCCACAAATGCGTCGGGATTGACCGGCGGCTCAATCCGGCCCGGATTGTAGATGTCCTCAAGGAGATTGACGCCGATCTGATCGCGTTGCAGGAAGTGCTCTGCATTCAGGGGCGCAAGAGCGAAGACGATCAGGCGCATTTCATCGCGCGCGAACTGGGCTTCAATTATTGCATGGGGCATAACCGCGCGCTCAGAGGCGGCCTTTATGGCAACCTGGTGCTCAGCCGCTTTCCTCTGCTCGGATCGGAGAACCACGACATCAGCGTGGCCGGGCGTGAAGAGCGCGGCTGTTTGCGCGTGGATGTTGATCTGGGAAAAGAGAGCAGGATGCATATTTACAATGTGCATCTCGGCACATCGTTCGTCGAGCGCCGGCATCAGGCGCGCAAGCTGATTAGCGAATCCATTCTCAGCGACGCCAACGTCCCCGGGCCGCGGGTGATGCTGGGAGATTTTAACGAATGGACTCGCGGGCTGGTCACGCGGGTGCTGACCGAGCACTTTCGCAGCGGGGACATTCGTCTACACCTGCGGCGCGCGCGCACCTATCCTGGCGTTCTGCCTTTCATGCATCTCGACCACATCTATTTCGACGAAACACTTGAACTCGAGCGCGCCGAGTTGCATCGCAGCCGCGCGGCGCTGGTCGCCTCGGATCATCTGCCTATCCTTGCCGATTTCCGTGTGCGTTAAATAGCCGCTTTCGCCATCATCGAGGCGCTGATCCGCGCGGTTCTCGCGATTTTGGTGACGTGAATGAATGCTTAATTTCGCGAAAAGCCTTTATTGACAGGCACGCCAACGTGATTGCGCATCCCCTCACCAGATGGAATCTTGCAGCCACAAACCCCGTCGTCTATATTGCCTGAAGCCGTGTAGATAATCCCTTTTTTGTCGCGGCAGGAGTCGTTGCTCCCGGAATACTGAATTGAGGCTCGCGTTTTGGAGAGCAGGCGATAGCGTAATGAGATTATCTCTTGAAAAATACACTCCCCTGACCTTCTTAATTGGACTGGCTCTGCTAATCAGCCTCAGTGTGACCTCATACCGCAGCTTGAATAATCTGACCCGAACCGCTGAACGGGTGGCGGAGACAGAACGCTCGATAGCTCTGCTCGAAGAAACCCTCTCCGATTTCAAAGACATAGTGATTGGGCATCGCGGCTATTTGCTGACTGGCAAGGAGCCGTATCTGAAATTTTATTATCAGGCGAGAGACGACATTTCCCGCGATTTCGACGGGCTGCGCCTGCTGGCCGCCCGCAATCAGCAACAAAGGCGGAAGCTCAATGAGCTAGAGCAGCTCAAAGAACGGAGCCTTAAACTCTCCGAAGAGATTGTCGAAACGCGCCGCCAGCGCGGATTCAACGCCGCGCAGGCATTGATCGAACGCGACAGCGGGCAGGCGCTGATGGAGGATATTCGCCGGGTCATCAAAGAGATGGAGGCTGAAGTGAGTCGGGTGCTGCAAGTGCGTGAGGCGGCATCAAGCTCGAGCGCGCGCCGCGCGAAGATAATCCTGATGGCGGGAAGCTCGATGGGTGTGCTGTTGACGGCGCTGGCGTTTCTGGCCGTCAGGAACGAACTCGGCAGGCGGAGGCGCGCCGAAGCCACATTGCGGCAGTCCAACATTGAGCTTGAGCGCCGCGTCGCCGAACGCACGGCTGAACTGAGCGGCGTCACCCAGCGGTTACGGTTCGCGCTGGATGGCGCGCGATTTGGCGCGTGGGCGGTGGAATTGCCCAGCGGGCGGTTCTGGGCTGACGAGGCGAGCAAGATGATACATGGGTTTGAACCGGATCATCAGATCAACAGCATTGAAGACGCCGCCGCCAATGTTTATCACGAAGATCGCGCGAGCATCAAAGCTCGCGTTCAGGAGGCCGTGCAAAACTGCTCGGTGCTGGAATGCGAATACCGGGTTGTCGCCCCCAACGGAGATGAGCGGTGGGTCGCGTCTCGCGGCCAGGTCGTTTACGCAGAATCGGCCGAGGCTCAGACGCTCAGGATGTTCGGCATCTCGCAGGATGTCACAGAGCGCAAGCAGGCTGAAGTCGAACGCGAACGGTTGCTCGCCAATGAAAAAGCGGCGCGCCAGGTAGCGGAAGAAGCCAACCGGGCCAAAGATGAATTCCTGGCCGTCCTCTCGCACGAATTGCGCACGCCACTGAACGCCATCGTCGGCTACACCAACCTGATGCGTGGCGGTAAGCACAAGGTTGAAGACACGCCGCGAATGCTCGATATAGTCTTGCGCAACGCCCGCGCGCAGCAGCAATTGATCGAAGACATGCTGGACGTTTCACGCATCATCACCGGCAAGATGGGCCTCGAACTCGGCCCGGTAGAGCTTAAGGCGATCATCCAGCGGGCGCTCGACACCATCCGCCCGGCGGCTACGGCCAAACAAATCGAGCTTGAGGCGACGTTCGATCCGGATGTGGCCGCCATCACCGGCGACGCCAACCGGTTGCAGCAAGCTGTGTGGAACCTGCTCTCGAACGCAGTCAAATTCACTCCCGCTGGAGGGAAGGTCACGGCGCATCTCACGCGCGTGAATTCCCAGGTCGAGATCGCGGTCAGCGATACCGGCAAGGGAATCAGCCGCGAGTATCTGCCGCACGTCTTCGACAGATTCAGCCAGGAGGATTACTCGATCACGCGCAGTTACGGCGGCCTGGGGCTTGGGCTGTCCATCGTGCGCCACATCGCCGAACTGCATGGTGGAACCGTATCCGTCACAAGCGAGGGTGAAGGACGCGGCGCGACTTTCAGCGTCAGATTGCCGTTGACTGCGAAACAAGCGCCGGCGCCTCAGACCAATGCCATACAGGGGACTGCCGGTTTCACATCGCGCGGGGCTGAATCGCAACTTGACGGCGCGCGCTTGCTGGTGGTGGACGACGATGCGGACACGCGCCAGTTGCTGAAGCATGTCCTGGAAGATTATGGCGCCGAGGTGAAGACGGCGGCTTCAGCGGCGGAGGCTTTGGAGGCGATCACCACCAGCCTGCCCGACGCGCTGGTCGCGGACATCGGGATGCCGGGCGAGGATGGTTACGCGTTGATGCGCAAAATCCGGTCGCTGCCTCCCAGCCGGGGCGGCGCCGTGCCGTCGCTGGCGCTCACGGCTTACGCGCGACCCGAAGACCGCGTGCGAGCTTTGACGGCGGGCTTTCAATACTATGTCACCAAACCAGTCGAGCCGGATGAACTGGCGACAGCCATCGCCAGCCTGACTGGAAGACTGGATGGACACTCGCCCAAGTGAATCCGTATGAATTTGGATGAACGTGGCGCCAGCTTTGCTCTTTGATGATTTCGGCGTTGGGTGTGAAGTTTGCATTGAAGATGACATAAACGGCTCCCTCCTCAAAGAAAGAATATGATCCGAATTTTGGTGGCTGATGATTACGAGGTTGTCCGGCAGGGGCTGCGCAGAATTCTGGAGTTGCGCGCAGACTGGGAAGTCTGCGGAGAAGCGGCTGACGGACGCGCCGCAGTGGATTTGGCGCTAAAGTTGAAACCGGATGTTGTGATCATGGATTTGCTGATGCCGGAACTAAACGGGCTGGAAGCGACACGGCAAGTACGGCGGGAATTGCCGGAAGTTGAGGTGCTTGTATTCACGGCGCACGAAACTGCGGAGCTAATCCGTGACGTTCTTGCGGCAGGCGCGCGCGGATATGTCCTGAAGTCCGAGCCGGGACAGCGGCTCATCGAAGCCATCGAAGCGCTTTCACAGCATCAGCCCTATTTCACGCCAATCGTTTCTGAAACGCTACTCAATGTATTTCTCTCAAACGGGCAGAAACTCGAAGACGCCTCGGTCTTCAGCCCGCTTACGGAGCGGGAGCGCGTGGTGATCCGATTGTTGGCCGAGGGCAAGGGAAACAAAGCCGTCGCTTCGACGCTCGGAATCAGCCACAAGACTGTGGAATCTCACCGAAGCGCGATCAGGCGCAAACTCGATCTTCATTCAATCGCCGACATCGTTCATTACGCGATTCGCAACAAACTCGTCGAGCCTTGAACTCAGTCAGCGCTGGCGCCAATGAGCTAAGGAAATTCCCTATTTCAAAATACATTGTTCACCTGATTTACTGCCTCCATTCCGCAACTTATCCTCGCAAAGAATCAATGAGAGCTGACGATTAATTTCTGAAGCGTTTTGGTCAGAGGGGAGACCTGAGGCCTTGCCAATTGAATCATTCATACGAGGAAGGTGTCTCTGAATACAGGTTCGATTGGCAAGGCCTCAAGTCTAATTGAAACAGCCATCGCTTAATCAAGGTCTCCCTGTAATCCGGCTCAGGTGACAGAGGGTCTAGGAATTCGATTTTGAGACGCATTGGAGAAGCATGTCTATGGCGCCCGAAGTGATTGTTCCGGCTGCATCGAAGATCGCGCGTCTTCAACTTCTGATCGCGATTGCGTCCATTTTTCCCTCTACATCCGCATTTCCGCCTACGCGCAATCCACAATCAACGACAAGACTTGATCAACGCGGCGAGGAAAACGACGCGAAGCGCAAGTGCGTCGTTGATACGAACGTCTGAGCAAATTATGCGCTGATCCGGCGCCGGCGTGGGCGGAGCGCGGCTACCAGCGCAGTGTGAAGCAGGACGTAATGACTCGGACTGGTATCGCAGTTGCTGGCCACGATCCGGCGCTGGCGGTTCAGGAAAGAACTGAAGCGATACCACGAAGTCAGCTTCCCGCAAAAATAGGAGGAATAGTGTTTATCGGTAGTCAGACTTTTTGCGCATTCTCTCTGGCTGCGTGGTGTGTGTTGCTATCAGCCTCGACCGCTGTGGCGCAGAAGAAAACCACCAGCGAGCTTGTCGCTGTCCGCATCACGCTGGAAGAGGCTCAGGCGAAGGCGGTCGCCGGCAAGGTCGCCGAGCTTGCGTGGCTCAATGTTGACGCGGCCAGATATCACCGCCAGGCCGCGCAGGCCGACTATTTCCCCAAGATCGGCGCGACCTTCGCCAACGTACATTTCAACAAGTTCATGGGGTCAACATTTCAATTATTCCCGCGCGGAATCATCTTTCCGACTCTGGCCAGAGCAGTTCCACTGTTGAATAAAGATCAAACCGTTGTCGCCGTGACGGTGGCGCAACCCGTCACCCCGCTTTTCAAGGTTCATCAGGCTGTCAACATCGCGCGGGCCGATGAGCGAACCGCAAAGGCTAAAGCCGCCGCTGCGACTGCCCAGGTTGTCATGAATGTCGAGAAGGCTTACTTCGAGCTGTTGATCGCCCAAAGGCGGCAAACGGAGGCCGAAGCCAATGTCGAGATTGCGGAACGTCAGGCTCAGATCGCGAGCGCCCCAGGAACGCCTCTGGGAGGAATGGCGGAGCGGCAGGCAGCGCTTTTGAAATCCCACAAAGAACTGCTGACCGCAAACACCAGAGTGACGGAGTTGACGAACTCTCTAGCCGCTTTGATTGGCCTCGCGCCTGACACTCGATTGGAATTGGCCGCGCCACCGCCGGTTGCTGAAACGATCTCTTCCGCGCAAGCGGCGCGGCAGGCAATCGCCAGTAACCCGGAGATTGTCGAGGCGGAGCAGACGTTGGTCAAAGCTCGCGCCGCGCATCGTCTGTCGAAGCTGGAATATGTCCCTGACGTGGCCATTCTCGGCGGTTACGTTTATCAAACAGCGATACCAGCCCTGCCTACCGATTTCTCTTTCATCGGCGTCGTCGCCACTTTCAACCTGTTCGACTTCGGCAAACGTGAGCGGACGATCAAGGAGCGCCGAACACAAGTTCACATGGCCGAAGCCAATCTGGAACTGGTTCGCGCGAAAGTGGCCGCTGGCGCTCAGAAGACCATCACGGAAGTGGATCGGACGCGGCGCATTCTCGAATTGACGCGGCAGGTGGCGTCATTGTCGCGGGCCGCGATGGCGCGTGATCAAGCCTCCGATCCTGATGCCAGGGCCGCGTTGGCGAAAGCTGAAGCCGAGATGTTCCAGGCCGACCTGGATTACCGGACGGCCTATGCCCAACTGAAACAGGCTGCTGGCGAACAGCGCGCAGACGCGAATCAATAACTACGTTTCATAACTAAACTCAACTACCAATTAGAAGGAGGAAAATATGGCAACACAGAACGCATCAACTCAAACCAAACCGAACATCGTCTTCATCATGGGCGACGACATCGGCTGGTTCAACATCGGCGCATATCACCAGGGCATGATGGCGGGTCGGACTCCGAACCTCGACCGGATGGCCGCTGAAGGCATGCGCTTCACCGATTATTACGCCGAGGCGAGTTGCACCGCCGGGCGCGCCAACTTCGTCACCGGCCAACTTCCGATCCGGACTGGACTGACAACCGTCGGACAAGCGGGCGCGGCAATCGGCATGCCTGCGCAGGCGCCGACCATCGCCACTGCGCTCAAATCGCAAGGTTATGTGACGGGGCAGTTCGGCAAGAACCACTTTGGAGACCGCAACGAATTCCTGCCGACACTGCACGGCTTCGACGAGTTCTGGGG
>JAJVID010000133.1:10602-12486 GCA_022072205.1 Acidobacteriota bacterium | reverse complement strand
CTCGCCGGGACGCCGGGTTCATTCTCCAGCCACGGCGACGGCTTCAACTTCGAGCAGGTATTCCGGGCGGACAAGCTGTTTCACCACGACCAGTGTGCTGGCGGGCGGCGCTGCCAGGTTGATGTAGCTGTCGCGAACTTCGCGCAGCGCCTGCATCTCCGAAGCGTCGGTCAGATAGAAGTTGAGCTTGACCACGTCCTTGAATGTGGCGCCGCCTTCAGCCAGACGAGTGTTCAGATTTTCAAAGACCTGCTTCACCTGCGCGCGAAAATCGCCCGCGCCTACCAGCTTGCCTTGCGCGTCAACCGCGATTTGCCCGGAGAGGTACAGCGTACGTCCGCCGCGCGCCTCAACGACGTGCGAATAACCGGCAGGCGCGCGGTTAATGAAACGAAGCTTTGCGGATGATTCCGGCGTGGTCTTTTTCCCTTTCTGTTTTTGCATCAATTCGGCGCTGATCGCCGCGCCGAAACCAACGACGCTCAGCAACAGCGCAACGACGAACGCTCTTTTTGCCATCACGATAGTTTTCATTGCTGATTTCCTTTCTTTGAATGCGTGCGGATAAATTGCAGCACGTGACGATTGAAGATTTCCGGCTGCTCCCAGTAAGCCGAATGCCCGGCTTCGGGGATGATGATCGCTTTCGCCTGTTTGATGTGCGGCGCAAACATTCGCAGCACCGACGGCGGCGTATACAAATCGGCGTCGCCGGTCATCAACAGCACCGGCATTCGCAGCGTTTCCAGCGCGGCGAAGGTGATGCGGTTGCGCGCCTTCTGCGAAGCCGGGCGCGGCCCTTCCGACTTGCTCACTTTTTCCAGGTCTATCCAGCGTTGCGCGCCGTCGGGATTGGCGGCTCGATACGACGGGCCAAGCTCGCGGATTTCCGGCGGCAACTCTTCAAACTGTCGCGGGCGCAACCGCTTTCCCATCTCGGTGTACTCTTTGTCCTGCACGCCGACGATGCTGTTGGCGATGACCAGGCTGCGGAGCCGTTCGGGAAAAGACAGCGCGAAATCCATCGCCGTAATCGCGCCGCCCGCCGAGCCGACCAGATGAATGCGGTCGAGCTTCAAGTGATCGAGCAACGCTTTCAGATCGTCAGCCGAACTGCCGGGCGCGACCGCCGGATCAACCTCCGTGCGGCCATGCCCGCGCCGGTCGTAAGCGATGAAGCGATAACCAGCCGCCGTGAACGCCGGAATCTGATGCTCCCACACGCGACGGCTGCCAGTGCCCGGATGCAGGAAAACCACCGGCTGCCCCGTGCCGCCGCTGTCCAGATAACAAATGCGCACGCCGGGCAGGTCGGCGAATTTTTCCGGCAGTTGCGAAGCAGTCGCCGCCGACTGCCGCGCTTGAACCGTAAGCTGGCTGGCCGGTGCTTTAGAGCTGGCGAGAAATAAGATGGCGACAGTCGCGCCGAACAGCCACAGGATCAAACCTGGCAAGCTTCGATTCATTTTCGTTTTCCTCTGGTCTGACCGCAGGTAGAGGTCATCTATCCTTTGATTTCCATCAAGTACGAAATCAACCGCTGTATTTTCGCGTCTTTCATCTCGAATACATCGCAGAAGACCACGTCTAAGATGCCACCATCTTTTTTAGCGCAACGCACCTTTCCTTCGGCGATGACCACCCCGTTCTCTTCGAACATGCGAGTGACGGTGATCGCTGGTTTTCCGACAAACGCATCGTTCTCGATTTCTTTGTCAAAAGCAGCCTTTCCCGTTACGTGAAACATGCCTGGGATGATCCACTCCACGTCATCGGTCAGACAGGAGAGCACCTCCTCGTGATCGAGTTTCGTAAAAGCATCCATGTATTTCTGTACGATTTGCTTGTTTACACTCATCCGTTTGTCCTTGTTCATTGTGGTCA
>JAJVID010000133.1:6833-10502 GCA_022072205.1 Acidobacteriota bacterium | reverse complement strand
GTGCCTTGCCCGAAGATGGTGATGGTCGGATCGAGTATCGTCCCCGAAGCGGCCAGCAGTTTGACTATGTCGTCGTTGGTGTTCGCCGCGTTGTGTTCCAGCGACGTGATGCCGAAGTTAATACTGCGGACGATTTCTTCGAGCGACAGCCCGTGTCCGACGGTCGGCATCCCAAGGCGGTTGGCTTCAGCGGCAACCTCGCTCTTCAGATACCAGGGCAGCGAAGCGTAAACCTTGATGAACGTCGCGCCCTGATCTTTCACTCGTCGCACGTAATCGCGCGCCTCTTCTTTGGTGTGAATTTCCAGAAAGGCATCGCCCCAGAGCGGCATCAAGCCCTCGAAGATGTCGCCGCTGGCGAAATAACGCGGAACGGGAAGACCGGTCGCTTCGCCGCGATCTCGCAAGGCGTTGATGATGTCGAGTCGGCTGCCCGTGTCGCGCACCGAAGTGATGCCGTAAGCGATCAACGAGTCTTCGGTGATCTGTTGATTTGCCCAGGCGGTGTGCGTGTGCGAATCCGTCAGGCCGGGAATGGCGTAGCGTCCGCCGCCGTCAATTCGCACGACGTTTGCAGGAATCGCGCGACCGTTTTCCGCGCCGATCCAGCGGATGCGTCCGCGTTCGATCAGCATCGAAGTTTCGTCGCTGAATTTGCCTGCCTTGAGGTCGAGCACGCGCACGCGGCTGATGAGCAGCGGCGCAGGCGTCGCGCGCGGCAGCGTCAACCGCAGCGGAATTTCCGTCACCTGACTGGCTTGAACCTGTTTGCGCCAGATGTGCGCGCCTTCGGAATAAACGATGGCGGCGGAATCCGGCGTGAAGGCGAACGAACGTCCGCCTTCGGCGCTGAAGCGATGGAACGCCTGATCCTTCAACACGCCCGCGCCCATCGGCGCAAGCCAGATTTCGCTGTTGCGGCGAAAGGCCAGCCATTTGCCGTCGGGTGACACCAGCGCGTCGTGAGCGTGGCGCGCCAGATCGGTAACGGCTTCAGGCTTCGCGCCCTCGCTCAACGCCAGCCGGTACACGTTCGCCATCACGCCGACGCGCGCCGTGTAATACAACGCGCCGCCGTCAGCGGAAAAATGCGGACGCCCAGTCCAACTGCCGCGCGTTTGCGCCAGTTCCACCGGCGCGCCGCCGTCTTGCGCGTTCACGCGGACAAAGCGGTAAGGATCGGAAATCCCATCTGTGCGCTGAAAGACAATGCTTTTGCCGTCGCCGCTCCAGCTCGGAAACAACGCCCACGAAGCGCCGGGCACGCTGGCAATCGTTCGCGTCCGGCGCGTGGCGAAATCGTAAACGCGCACTTCGCGTTTGCCGTGCAGGTCAGAAACGAACGCGAGTTGTTTGCCATCGGGCGAAAACGCCGGTTCAAGTTGATAAGCGTCTTCTTCGATCAGCCGTTTGGCCTGGCCGCCATTCATCGGTTGTTCCCACAACATCCCGGCGGCCATGAAAACCAGCGTGCGACCATCGGGCGAAATTCTCGGCGTCAGCACGGCGCTGATGGCGACAGTCGGACTCGATGCGGGAACCCATTTTTTGACGGCGCGCGTGGCGGTTTCCATTTTGACGCGAGCGTTCCAGACGATTTGTTCGCGCGCGCCGCCGGGCAGATTGACGCGCCAGAGTTTGGCGTCCGCAGCGGCGTAAAGTGTCTGGCCGTCCGCAGCGATGTCCATTCGCGCGCCTGCGCCCGCGAAGGCTCCGACGACTTTTGCTTCCCTTTCGCCGAAGTTGTACTGCCGCAGATTGCCGCCGCTGATGAAATAAAAGCCGTCTCGTTTGGCGGTCAAGGCGATTGCGCCAACCGATCCCGGAACCGCGCCGAAGCGCGACACCGCGCCATCAGCAGCAATCGCATCAATCGTGGTTTCGCCGCCTGCCGCTGGTGGCGCTCCCGGACGCGGCATCTGAGGCGGCGGCGGATTGAGCCAGGCCAGCCGGCCATCTGCCAGATAGAAAATCGGGCCGAAGGCTCGCGCTTCAGTCAGACGCCGCGCTTCGCCGCCCGTCGCCGCAATCGTCGAAAGCCTGCCCATCACCGGGCCGCCACCGCCAAAGCCCGGCGCGCGACCTGCCGGATATTCTTCGCGCCGCAGATAAGAAACATAGGCGATGGTCTTGCCGTCGGGACTCCACACCGGCGCGCCGGCCTGATAATCGCGCGTGAGCTGCGAAATCCTGCCGCTCGCCAACTCCATCACGAAGATGTTGCCGTCGCTGCCGTCGCGGTTTGAGATAAACGCCAGCCGCGTTCCATCAGGCGAAAACCTCGGTTCGCTGTCGTAATACGGGCCGAAGGTCAATTGCGTGGCTGAGCCTCCGCCGGCCGGCAGCCGGAACAAATGCCCGACCAAATTGAACACCAACGACCGGCCATCCGCCGCTACTGTGAGCGCGGGCTGTGTGACTTCGTTCGTTTCAAATTCAAAGGCGCGATTTACAGCCGCGCTGCGCGTCGTCGGCGCGGAAGATGCGAACAGAAAAAAAACGAATGCCCACACGACGCGGGCGGCGCGGGACGCAAAAATACGCCGGATTGTTGACATGGGTATAATCTCCTCGATTTCGGGCTTAAATCGGCTTGCGAATCGGTATGCGGAAAACACAAAGAGCCAAAGGGTCAAAAGATCAAAGATGAAAAAGGACTGGAGAGAATTTCGCTCTCTTTCCGGACTTTGCCCCTTTGCGCCTTTGATGCTTTAACCCTTTGACCCTTTGCGTTGAATTCCTGGTTCATCCGCACGCGCATTTGAAAACAGGTCTAAATTCGAGCCTCAACTCTGCCTCAACTCTCCCTCAATTCTGCCCCAATTCTGCCTCAATTCTGATTGATCGCAACCGCAGGGACTGGCCCAGAAACAGCGGTCGAACCGTATCACCTTCGCTCTATCTTGAAAAGAGAAGGGGAACCCGAAATTCAGTTTTCCAATGCGCGCCAACGATGATTTGGGCTGATTCAGTACTGCTCTGTTTCGGCCAGCAGACGGCGATAAACCTGCCGCGCGTGTTCATAAGCGGCGGCAGCGGCGTCTCGTTCTTTCTCGGCGATTTGCGGCGCCTTCTGGCTCCAGCATTGATCCACACCTTTCAGCAACCATTCGACGCTTTTTCGTGAAGCGCGAATCGGCCTGCCGCCGACGATGACGAAGATCGGATTGGTGTGCGCCGAAGGGAAAATTCGCAACGCCACCCAACTGCTGCGTTCGATGGGAATTTCAAATGCCAGTTCACGCACCGCGCCGTCGGCGATGATGTTTTTCTTTGCGACAGGATGTCCGTTGACGACGATTTCGACCGGGACTTCGCGCGTATTGCCGATGCGCGCGCGTTCGACATCCCAGTACGGCCCCTGATCCAACCGGCGCCCGCGAATGAATTCGTTCGGCTGTTCATCCAGCCGCGCGGCGACATTGGCGGTCACGCGCACGGTCGCGGCTTTGTCCAGCTTGATCTCGCTGCCGCGCGCGCCGACCAGCAATCCGTTGACGCGAAAATCCATCAGGTGGCTTTTGCCTTCCGAAACGTAAGCGCGCCCATCCTTCAAGCCTTGCAGCCAGGCGTCGAAATCGAGTCGCCCGTCCAGTTGCACGTAGCTGCGCCCCATTCCCAGTCGTTGCCCGAAGATGCAGGGGAAATCGGTCTCGCCGGCGATGCGCG
>JAJVID010000133.1:0-6733 GCA_022072205.1 Acidobacteriota bacterium | reverse complement strand
TGCTGAAAGCCGAAATCGGGCGCGAGGCGTTTGGCGTTGGAAGGATAGACGCGCCCCTGCGCGTCACGAATGATGAACGAAGCGGTGGTCGGTTTGCCCTCCTCATCCAGCACGCGCAAGGTCACGTCGGTCGAGGGATGGCAGGTGAAGAGAATGTCGGCTTCGTTGCGAAAGCCTATGTCCTGCGTCCCCTGACCGGCGTTGAAATTCAAACGCGCTTCGCGCTTGCCCGCGTCGCGGCTGTAGAGTTGCAGGATGAAGTATTCGACGTTCAGACCCGAAAGCTGCGGACGCATCGGCGGCTTGATGTACAGGCTGGCGTCGAGCCAGCGATTGGCGACATCGCTCTGTGTGATGCCGGGTTTGGGGCGGTGTCCGAGCGGGCTTTGAGGGCTATTCTTCGAGCGGGCGTAAACGGGCAGGGCATTCGGGCTGTCAATGACCAGCGGCGCGGTCACGCCGGCTTCGTTGCGGACTTTGACGAGAAACGTCCGCCATCCGTTCTGGACGAGTTCGGGACTCGCTACGCCCTGCGTCACGCGCACGCGGCTTTCCGGGTTGATGTAAACGTCAATCAGGCGGTACTTGTCGAGTATGTCCTGAATCGCGCGGCTGGCCCAGCCGGCGTCGGTTTCGTTGAGGGCCTGCGCCAACGCTTGTTTGTCAATCGGAGCGAGCGGCGCGCCCAGATAATCGAGCGCCTCGACCAATCGCTTGACGTGGGCCGTCAGCGGTTGCAACTCCACCGGCGCGGTTCTGACCGGCTGCTGCGCGGCGACCGAAACAGACAAGAGGATGAGCGCGAACCAGCACGCGGTCGCGCGCGGCGCGGAAGCGAACCTGAAACTTTTCATTTGCTCTCCTTGAGCCGGAACAGAAAGCTGAGTTGATTGCTTTCTCCGTTGTGGCTGATGCCCCATTCACCGCAGAGGCGCAGAGAACGCAGAGGCGTCGCAGAAAAAGGAAGGAAATACTGCGTTGCCGCTATGTTCTCTGCGCCTCTGCGATGAATGCGCATCGTTACACTTCGATAATTCGATTCTCCCGCATCGCCTTGTTCGCCAGATGTCCGGTGCGCGCGGATGCGACA
This sequence comes from Acidobacteriota bacterium, assembly GCA_022072205.1. Lineage (GTDB taxonomy): Bacteria > Acidobacteriota > Blastocatellia > RBC074 > RBC074 > JAJVID01. Next base: position 5,643 of record JAJVID010000133.1, on the reverse strand, counting down.
CCGGCGCGCACGTTGGCGTTGGGCGTCTTGCGGCTGCGGATGCAATCCAGCCAGTTCGCCAGATTGGTGACGGTTCCGTCGCCGGTCTTCCTGACGGCGATTTCGGCCGGCGCCTCGCGCGTTTCTTTATCCACCGTGCCTTCGCGGAAAAACTTGAAGCCTTCGCGCGTCAGTTCCAGCATACCGTTCGTGCCGCGAAAGATGATCCCGCCGTCCTCGATTGTGCCGACCATCGAGCCGTAATAGATCGCTGTGTAATTCTGCGGAAACTCCATCGTGACCGAGACGGTGTCGGGCGTCTCGACACCTTTGACCGCGTGCGTGACGCCGCTGGCGTGGACGGATTTGAGCGACGGGCTGTCCAGGAACCATTGCACGACATCAATCCAATGCACCATCAAATCGGTCAACACGCCGCCGCCGAAATCCCAGAACAAACGCCAGCGTCGAAAGCGCGTCAGCTCAAACGGCTGTTTGGGCGCGGGGCCGCGCCATTGCTCCCAATCGAGCTTGCTCTGATCAATCGGCGAAAGCTTGCTGGTGCGCACGTAGTCTTGAAACCACCAGGTGCGCACGAAAGTGATCTGGCCCAGGCGTCCGGAGTCAATGATCTGTTTGGCGAGGATGTAATGATCCCAACTGCGCTGTTGCGTGCCGGTCGCCACGATGCGGCCAGAGCGTTCAACTCCGGCGATGAGTTTGTCGCCTTCAGTCAGGTCGTGCGTCACCGGTTTTTCGCAATAAACATCTTTGCCCGCCGCCACAGCTTCCAGCGTCATCGTGGTATGCCAGTGGTCGGGCGTGGCGATGATGACGGCGTCAATGTCTTTGCGATCCAGCACGCGGCGATAATCTTTGATCGTCTCGGCCTGGCTGCCCATAATCTGCGCGGCTTCCAACACGCGCGGCTCGAAGACGTCGCAAGCCGCCACCATTTCGACATCCGGCAGCGTTTTGATAAATCTGGCCAGGTCTTTTCCGCGTCCGCCTGAACCGATCAAGGCGGCGCGGATGCGATTGTTGGCCCCCAGCGCGCGTCCCCTTACAATCAGGGGCGCAACTGCAACGGCTTTGAGAAAAACCCTGCGGTTCATACAATTTGTCTCCAGTTGGTTGCGAAGTGTGAAAACCAGTCCTGCGCTTAAAACTATCTTGACAGGAATTTGGGCGATGATAAACAATCATCGTTGATCGTTCAATGACAAATTCCTATGGCGAGAAAATATTCAAAGGATGGATACATGAAGAATTCGAGGGCTAATGAAGCGGATGAAAAACGGCAGCGGGCGATTTCGAGCGTGCCTGAGCATCTGGTGGGATTGGTCGAGCGGTCGGCGATGCTGCCTGAGCGTCTGGCCGAACTCTTCCGGGAGTTGATCGTCAACGGAGAATGGAAACCCGGCGCGCAATTGGTCGAGACGGCTGTGGCGCGGCAGTTCGGCGTCGCCCAGCCGACCGTGCGCGAGGCGCTCAAACAGTTGGAAGCCGAAGGGCTGATCCAGCGCCGCCCTTATCGCGGCTGCGTGATCACCAGTTTGACGCGGCAGGAGGTGGATCAGATTTTCCGCCTGCGGATGGAATGGGAATCGCTCGCGGCGGAGTTGGCGGCGGAGAACCGCGCGAACTGGCAACCGGAGCAGCTTGCCGCCGTCCTCGATAAGCTCAAGCGGGCGGCGGCGACGCGCAACGTCAACGAGTTTTATCAGTACGACCTCGAATTCCATAAGACTTTGTGGAATTACACCGGCAATCCTTTTCTGGTCAAAGCGCTGACGCAAATCACCGTGCCGCTGTTCGCGTTCTGGACGATGCGCGTCCTGCACAACACGGAGGTGGACATCGAGGCGCAGGCCGGCTCACACGAAAAAATCGCTCAGGCCGTTTTCGCTGGCGACAAGGCGCTGGCGCGCAAAGTGACCTATGAATCCATGCAAGGCTTCTGGCAGGACGGCGCGCGCGTGGTGGCCGAGTAAAACACTTTTGCCATCCGGATTTCACAGTGGAGGGACATCTCGTGAACGACAAATTGAGCCGCCGCTCTTTTGTTGCGCTGACTTCGGCGGGAGCCGTTAGCTCGGCTGTTCAAACAGCCAATTCACAATCAGCCAATTCACAATCTGGCGCGACAACTCGCTCTCGTTCCGGCAAGGAATTGCGCGTCGGGGCCTGCCAGATTTTGACTTTCCCCGAACCGAAGCGCAGCGCCGAAAAAATTTGTCATTGGCTGGAAACCGCCGCAAAAGAAAATCTGGATGTCATCGCCTTCCCGGAAGCCGCCGTCTGCGGCTACACTTGCGAAAAAGATTATTGGAAACAGGCCAATCCCGAAGAATTCCGGGCGGCGGAAAATGTCATTCTCACCGCCGCGCGCAAGCTTAAACTGGCCGTCGTGCTGGGGTCGGCGCATTGGGAAGAAGGCAAAGTCTTCAACAGCCTGCTGGTGGCGGACAAAGGTGGCGAGGTGCGCGGGCGCTATTCGAAAACATTTTTAGCCGAAGCCTGGCCGACGCCGGGCCGTGCGCGTTTGCCCGTCTGGACGGTGGCGGGCGTCAAGTCATGTTTCATCATCTGCCACGATATTCGTTATCCCGAACTGGTGCGGCTGCCTGCGATTGCCGGGGCGCAGATTTGTTATTACAGCAGCAACGAAAGCGGCCTGCTCGAAGAGCACAAGCTCTCGGCTTACCGCGCCATGCCGATTTCGCGGGCGACGGAAAACGGAATTTATCTGGTCATGGCGAACGCGCCCGCCGATCCCAACAACATGCGCGGAGATTCGCAATCGCACGGCAACAGCAAGATCATCAACCCCGACGGCAACGTGCTTTGCGAAGCGGGCTATTTCAGCGAGACGTTGATGACCGCCACGATCAACATAGACAAAGCCACGCGATCAATCGCGAAACGAACCGCCAATGAAGAAACCATTCTCAAACGATGGATCAACGAAGGCGCGCAACTCGTCAAACAGGAGAAATCATAGTCAAGCCGGCTGATGAGTGCGCAGCCGATTGAGGTTCTTAAATGGGCATAGAAGAAAACAAAAATCTGGCGCGGCAATTCATTGGCCGTCTCACCGCTAACGATATTGTCGGAGCATTGGATTTGCTGGCCGACGATGCCACCTGGTGGATCGCTGGCAAAACTGATCAGATGCCGGCGGCAGGCCAATACAGTAAAGAGCGGATCGCCCGGCTCCTGCGCAATATGGCCAGCCAGTTACCGAACGGGCTGAAGATGACGGTGAAGAATTTGATCGCAGAGGATGACAAGGTAGCTCTGGAAGCCGAGAGTTATGGCGAGCTTCAGAATGGTCGAGTTTACAACCAACAGTATCACTTCTTGTTGACGGTTCGGGACGGAAGGATAAAGGCAATCAAGGAGTACCTCGACACACAGCATGTTTACGCAACGTGGTTCCAGAAATAAGGTTTTGGGTGGAGCCAATTCCTTACGGGAGAATCTTTCAATGAAAAAACTGTTTTTCGTTTTCGCGTTTTCGCTCGCGCTCAGTTCCGGCGCGTCAACGAGCGGGCAAACGGCTGAATCGCAGCGGTGGGCGCAGCAGGCTCGCAACGTCACGATCATCCGCGATGACTGGGGCATCGCGCACGTTTACGGCAAGACCGACGCCGATGCGGTCTTCGGCGCGATCTACGCCCAAGCCGAAGACGATTTCAACCGGGTCGAGACGAACTACCTCAACTCGATGGGGCGGCTGGCGGAGGCCGAAGGCGAAGCAGCCGTGTGGCGGGATTTGCGAATGAAACTGTTCATTGACCCCGCTGCGTTGCAGAAGCATTACGAGGCCAGCCCGCCGTGGCTCAAGACGCTCATGAACGCCTGGGCCGATGGGCTGAATTTTTATCTGGCGAAACATCCGCAAGTAAAACCGCGAGTGATCAAACGCTTCGAACCCTGGATGGCGCTTTCGTTCACCGAAGGCAGCATCGGCGGCGACATCGAAACCATCAACCTCGATCAGTTGCAGGCTTTTTACGGCGCCGGCCAGATCACAAGCAGGTCGAATGAGGAAGAAGAGCAGGCGATGTTCGCCGAGCCTGAACCGAGCGGGTCGAACGGCATCGCCATTGCGCCATCGAACACGGCGGCGCGGCGCGCGCTGCTGCTCATCAATCCGCACACGTCGTTTTTCTTCCGGTCCGAGTTGCAGATGGTCAGCGGCGAAGGCTTGAACGCTTACGGCGCGGCGACGTGGGGACAGTTCTTCATCTACCAGGGCTTCAATGAACGCTGCGGCTGGATGCACACCTCCAGCGCCGTTGACGCCATTGACCGCTATCTCGAAACCATCGTCAAGAAAGGCGACCGCTACTTCTACAAGCACGGCAATGAAGAGCGGCCTGTCACCGTCTCAGTCATCAAGGTTCCCTACAAAACCGATCAGGGAATGGCCGAAAAAACCTTCATCACCTATCGCACCGAGCACGGCCCGGTCATCGCTGCGACGAATGGCAAATGGGTCAGCATCGCCTTGATGCACGAGCCGGTGAAGGCGTTGACGCAATCGTACACGCGCACCAAGGCGAAGAACTACAAAGAATTCAAGCAGGCGATGGAACTGCACGCCAATTCATCGAACAACACGATCTACGCCGACGCCGACGGCGCCATCGCTTATTTTCACGGCAACTTTATTCCGAAGCGCGATCCCAAATTCGATTGGACAAAGCCGGTGGATGGCAGCGATCCGGCGACCGATTGGCGCGGCTTGCTGTCGGTGGACGAGTCGCCGAACTTGCTGAATCCGGCGAGCGGCTGGCTCTACAACGCCAACGACTGGCCGTGGCAGGCGGCGGGCGCGAGCAGCCGGAAGCAAAGCGATTATCCGGCCTATGTTGATTCGGGCGTTGAATCGGCGCGCGGGCATCACGCGATCAGAGTGTTGCAAGGCAAAAAAGATTTCACGCTCGATTCGCTGATCGCGGCGGCTTACGACAGTTATTTGCCCTGGTTCGAGAAACCGATTCCCGCGCTGGTCAAAGCGTGGGACGAGACGCCCGCGTCCGATCCGCTCAAGGCGAAAACGGCGGAACAGATTGCGCTGCTGCGCGCGTGGGATTTGCGCTGGGCGGTGTCGTCCGTTCCGACTTCGCTCGCCGTGTTCTGGGCCGAAGACGTTCAGCGCCGAGTGAGACGCGGGGGCCTGACAGCGGCGAATTACATCGCCAGCGAAGCGACGGCTGAACAATTGCTGCAATCGCTCGCGGCGGCGTCGGACAAACTCGCGGCTGACTTCGGAAGCTGGAAAACGCCGTGGGGCGAGATCAATCGCTTTCAGCGGCTGAGCGCCGACATCGCGCATCCGTTCAGCGACGCCGGGGCGAGCATTCCGGTGGGCTTTACGTCCGCCGTGTGGGGATCGCTGGCCTCGTTCGGCGCGCGTCCGTACAAGGGGTCGAAGAAATGGTACGGAACCAGCGGCAACAGCTTCGTGGCCGTCGTCGAATTCGGCAAGACGGTGCGCGCCAAAGCCGTGAGCGCCGGCGGCGAGAGCGGCAACCCGTCGTCGCGCCACTTCAACGATCAGGCGAAACGGTACAGCACGGGCGATCTGCGCGAAGTGTATTTCTACCGCGCGCAACTCAAGGGACACACCGAGCGCACGTATCAGCCGGGAAA
>JAJVID010000198.1:8871-12641 GCA_022072205.1 Acidobacteriota bacterium | reverse complement strand
TATCCACAATCAGCCGAGGGAACGCAAGCGGGGTAAGAGGTCACTTCCATTCACCCTGCAAGACGAACGCCGCCCAGAAATACGGCGATTGCCATTGCTGTTGCCGCCACATCTCGACTTGCGCCGAGCGCAGCGCCGCCGCCGGCCGCTGACCTTCTTTCAACATCTTCCGATAGAACTTGGCCATCAACTCCGATGTGGCTTTGTCGTTGACGTTCCACAAACTGACGACCACGCGCGCGGCGCCGGCGTACATAAACCCGCGCGTCAATCCGACCAGCCCTTCGCCTTTGATTTCTTTGCCGAGTCCCGTCTGGCAGGCGCTCAACACGACAAGCTCGGCGGGCAGGTTCAAATTGTAGATTTCGTGCGCGCGCAGGAATCCGTCCACCGGCTTGCCTTGCTCGTCAACGAGCGACAGAACCAGCGCCGAAAGGCCCGGGCGTTCGCTGTCGAGCAATCCGTGCGTGGCGAAATGAAGATAGCGGTATTGGCCGAGCGCGCCGCTCGTGGCCGTCGCGCGGTTGGCTTTGAAATCCAGCGCTTTCAGATTCGCTCTGGCCGGAGCGACGGCCAGAATGCTGTCGGCTTCCCGTCGCGTGTAGGGAAGGCGCGGAATCGTGAATCTGCCGGAAGTCGCAGCGGTTTCCGATTCGGCCAGATGCTCGATGATGCGCGTGTCGGCGACCGTTTCGGGTTGCGCCGCCGCTTTGTCTTCGATTTTGATCGTCCTGGTTTTGAATCGCTCGTCGTCGCGGGCGAAGACCGGGTCGGCGATCACGGCCAACGCTTTCGGCGCGGGTTTGCGTCCGGCCAGTTCATTTCGCATTACTGCCAGCGTCGAAGCCGACGGCAGCGTGATGATCTCGTGCCCGACGACCAGCGGCGCGTACGATTGCGGATTGCGGATTGCGGATTGCGGATTCTCTTTATCTCCGGCTCTCCGGCTCTCCGGTTCGGCCAGCATTGCGAAAGGCACGTACTGCAACGCTCCGTCGGCGACGATCAGCAGGCGTTTGTCGCCGAGTTGCGCGGCGGCGGGCGCAATCACCATCCGGCTCAATTGCCGAACGGCTTCGGGCAATTCTGCGTCGGCCTTCGCTATGCGTTCGATTTTTTGCTGCGGAGTTTCAGTGCGGATGCGGACGCTGCGCGCGTTCAACAGTTCGGTGACTTGTCGGGCGGCTTTGTTGATCTGGTCGCGGGCGGGCAATTCGTAGCTCGCGACCGATGTGTTCGTCACCGCCCACAGGTAACTGCGCTCGTCGCCGAGCGAGTATTCGAGCAGCAGCGTGTCGTCGTCCAACACCTGTCGCTGAATCTCTTTCACGTCGAGCGGTTCGGGAATCGTGATTGCGGCGTAATGCGGATTGTCTTTGCGGATGGCGGCCTCGATCTGCTGGTACTCGCTTTCGAGCAGAATGATCTCTTTCTTCAACTCTTCGGCCTGGGCGGGCGTGTTGCGCTGCAACAGGCGCGAGGCTTTGGCGTTGATCTGCCGTCGCGTTTCCTGCTCGCGTTTGAGCAGCGCCGGGTCGGCGCCTTCGCGGATGTCCACGCTGGCTTCGGCCAGCATTTCGAGCAGGCTGCGCGCCCGCGCCCGCTCGCTGACCTGCAGCGCAGCCGCGTCGTGGCCGGCTGAAGCATCGCGGGCGTTCATCCGCATCAGCAAATCAATGTGGAACTGGTAGGCGTCCTGCCGCGACGACAGGTAACTCGCCCGCAACTGCTCGCTGGTGACGCGGGCGCGGATTTGCTCGAAGAGCGAAATGGCCGTTTCGATTTGTTTGAGAGCTTCATCCGGATTGCCCCGGTCGCGTTCGGCGCGGGCGATGCCCTGCAACATACTGGCCTCTCCCTGCCGGTCTCCGATGGCCCTGAAGATCGCCAGCGCCTGCGCGTGATGTTCGATAGCCTTCTCCGGCTGGCCGAGCGCGGTGTAAACCTGCCCGATGGCGCCGAGCGCAATCGCTTCGAACCTGCGGTCTTCAGTCGCCCTGAGGAGCAGGAGCGATTGTTGAAGTTGTTCCAGCGCCTTCGCGTGTTCACCGAGCAAGGAGTGGGTCCTGCCGATGTAACATAGCGTGGTTCCCTCGCCGCGACGGTCCCCTACGGAGCGGTAAATGATCAATGCCTGATTGTAAGATTCCAGCGCCTTTCGTGTTTCACCTGACAGAGCGTAGGCGAAACCGATATTGTTCAGCGTATCGGCCTCGTCGCCTTTGTTCCCGGCGGCCCGCCAGAATTTTATCGCCTGTTGATAAAATTCCAGCGCCTTCTCAAATTCATTCAGTCTCGTGTGAGCTACGCCGATGTTATGAATGGCGATGGCTTCTCTGCGCCCGTCCCCGACGGCGCGAAAAAGCGGAAGGGCCCGGCTGTAATACTCCAGCGCCTTCTGCATGTCGGCGCGATCCATGTGTATTTTGCCGATGTTGTTGAGCAGGATTGCCTCGAGGGATTTGTTCCCCCGGCTTTTGACCGACGAGAGCGCCAGTTCGTAATAATCCAGCGATTCGCGCGAATTGCCCAAAACATCGTTTACCCCGCCGAGATTGTTGAGCGTCGCCGCCTCTCTTAATTTGTCGCCCAGAGAGCGCCAGAGTGGGAGCGCCTTGCCGAGATATTCCAGAGATGCGCGGAACTCGCTCAGTTCGGCGTAAACCAGACCGATTGTGTTGAGCGTAAGAGCTTGCTGGTAGCTGTCCCCGGCGGTCTGAAAGAATCTCAGCGCCTGCTGGTATTTCTCAAGCGCCGCTCGCCGGGAAATGGCCGTGCGCTGCGACCGTAGTTTTTGCGCCTCCTCAAAACTCCTTTCCGCCGCCACGTGGTCTTTGTCGTCCGGCGTGGCGCCGCGCAGCGCAACGACTTTCAGTTCGTAACGTCCCGCGCCCGCTTGTTTGTTGGGCGCGCTCACAGTCAGCCGGTAATCGCCCGGCGTTTCCGCTATCGCCACCACAGGCTCCGGGCCGTAATCGCCGTTCGGCCTGTCCGTTCTGGCGATCTGTTTTCCGTCGGGCGCAAACAGCGTGACGACCACGTCTATTCCTCTTTGATCAACAACCGCGTGCAGGAACTGTCCCGCGAGCAGGCTGATTTGAAAACCGTGCGTTTCGCCTCCCTTCAATTCCCGCTCGATGACGGCGTCCGGCTTCAGCATGGTGGCGTCCTTCTGAGAAAGTGAGGAGGCCGGCAACGCGCCGGACGCCAGCGCCAGCCACAGAACGCATTGAAGAGGTAATCCGCTTTTTCGTAAGTGATGAGCGATTTGATAAGACATAACGCGTCTCCGCTTGTGGCCATCAGGAAGAGATGGACTCGGCGCAGCGGTTTTACCGTTACCGAAATGGTGAGCAAACAAGGTGGGACAATTTGGCAAATTGTCTCACCTTGATTTCGAGCCTACCTTTTTTTCGCTGACTTCGCGCCTTTGGCCGGTTTGGCCTTTTTGGCCGGTTTGGTTTTCTTCACAGCTTTTTTGGCCGGTTTGGCTTTCTTCACAGCTTTTTTGGCTGGTTTGGTTTTCTTCGCCGCTGACGCCTTTTTGGCTGGCGCCGCTTTTTTCACCGGCTTCGACTTCCCGGCCGGTTTGGTCTTCTTCCTGGTTGGGCCGGCTTTTTTTGGTGGTCTCCCTTCACCCGAGTCACCTTTCGCCGTCCAGCTATCCTCTTCAGCTCCGGGGCCGATGGATATTACTCCCGAAAATTGCCTCGGCGGGCCGGCGCTGAACGTTCCGCCGGCGAACGGGCTGGGCAGTGTGTGCGGCGCCG
>JAJVID010000198.1:6349-8771 GCA_022072205.1 Acidobacteriota bacterium | reverse complement strand
TCACCTTTCGCCGTCCAGCTATCCTCTTCAGCTCCGGGGCCGATGGATATTACTCCCGAAAATTGCCTCGGCGGGCCGGCGCTGAACGTTCCGCCGGCGAACGGGCTGGGCAGTGTGTGCGGCGCCGCGAAATTGAACGACAGGACGTTGTTGTTCCAACTGCAAAGGTTGGCCGGGATGTTCCGGGTTCTCCCGGTGCTGTTCAATCTGACCGAGCCGCCATTAAGGTTGCCGTTGGCGTCCACGGTCAGAGTCAGCGTCCCGTTGAAACGGGAGCCGAGTCCGGTGACTGCCAAAGTGTAGGTTCCTGGGTAAGGAAAGGGCATATCGTCCTCCATAATGTTGGTTGTTGTAATTTCCGAATGCTTACTCCAGCTACTCTACCGAATTCTTGCGGCAGATCGCCTCAATCAATGCGGCGATCTTACTTCACTTCCGCCGTCTGCGCCGCTTTCTTCTCAATCGTCCTGATGTCGTTGTGGTGCAGGATGGTATTGAAGAGCATTGCGAACTCGCCGTGATTCTGCCATCGGTAACACGGGTTGGTCGCAAACAGGATCACGCGTCCCTTGCCCGCCGGAACGTCAACGATGGCCGGGCGATTGCGAATCTCGTTCGGATTGCGCATCAATCCGCTCATCACGGATTTTTCGCCGCCGGGGAAGCGCATCAGGATTTGTTGCTCGCGGTCGCGTTCGGGCACGTTCAGCAGCGGGCCGTTGGCGTATCGCACCGGAAGAGTTTTCTTTGTATAGCCGTAAAAGATCGGATGCGACGTTTGCAGAATCTCGGCCTCGACAATCGGGCCGGGCGCGTAGAACTGCGGCGACGTGCGGCCCGCGTCAATCTTTCGCGTCAATCCGAATTCCGGCGGGAAGAAACTTGCCGCGCCGAGCGTGACTAGCAAGCCGCCCGCGTTGACGAACTTCTCGAATTCGAGCGCGCCCTGCAATCCCATCCCGCCCGTGATGTCTTCCGATTCGCCGTAAACGCCGTGCGATTTGAATTGATCGCTTTTGGTGTAAGCCAGCGGCTTGCGCGCAGGCTCGCGGTCGAAGACCAGTCGTTTGCCGCTGCCGCTCTGATTCGGGATGAGGATCATGTCGTAAGCGTCGCGCAGCGCGCCCTGTTTGACGCGCTCTTTGTAAATCAGATCGTATTTGACCTCGAATTTATCGAGCGCGTGACGCACCCAGCCGACTTCTTGAGTGTTGCCCCACGTCGAGTAAACAGCCAGTCGCGGCAGGTCAACTTCGTGCATCGGCGCGTTGGGCGTTGAAGACAGCGCAATCGCGTTCAAGCCAAGCGATTCGACGGCGGCCTTCACCTTGTTGTGCGCGTCGGGTTGATTGGCCGCGATGATGAACGAGCCAGCGGGAATCTCAGCGTCGCCGGATTTGAACGCCTGCTCGTTCGCCTGAACTTTCAGGTCTTTCAATCTGAACCGCAGCGTGATCAGGTTGTTCGATCCGTGATTGATGATGGCGTAAGCGGCGGCGGCCTCACCGCTTTTCATTTCGCCTTTGATTTCGAGCTTGCCAACTGTGGCGACCGGCGCGTCGAGGATCGCCTTGTCGGCGATCTCTTTCACTTCGGTCCCGATCATCAAACCCATCGTCCAGCCGGTGTCGTCGTAAGTTCGCAGGTTCGGATCGGGGAAATTTTGTTTTTCGAGCAGAATCTTCGCCAAACGGCCGTAAGGCTGATCGCGTTTGATGACGAACGATCCAGCGGGGAACGCGCCTTCTTTCAGCTTGATTTCGCCGGTCGCCTTGCCTACTTCGATGCCTTGCAATCGCAGCAAATTGACGAGCGTTGCGACGCGCGTCATATCAGCTTGCGGCGTGATGATGAAACCGTAAGGCGCGTTGGTCTTGCCGTCTTCAACCGAGTTGCGCGATTTCTTGTAGAAGTTTTCGATGACGACTTTCGGGAATTGCGAAGTCAACTGCAACGCAGACAGCACGCCCGTCTGCATATAGTTCGTGTTGTTGCGCATTGACCATTCGACTTCTTTGTACGGCGGCGACGGGCGATACCATTCGCGCGAAGTCTGGCCGGCGCCTTCGGGCGGAACGACTTTGCGTTTCATCGTGTTCGCGCCGCCGTTGCCGAACGTTTCGTACATTCGGATCATCCCGTTGTGGTTCGACGACATGAAAGCCAGATAGCCCGGCGACCACATATCAACAAAGCCGTGCGTCCACACGCCGGGCATTCCGTATTTGATCATCTGTGACATCTCGAAGTTGGCGAACCACGGCAATTCGCCGTACAGGATCGGATCGAGCGCGGGCTGTTGCGGCGCCTGCCCGCTGAAGGTGTACATAAACGGCACCGATTCGTGCAGGTCGTGCATGATCGGCGGATGCCATTGCAGATACCATTCGAGCAGGTTGCGCATCGTCACCTGCGAATAATT
>JAJVID010000198.1:0-6249 GCA_022072205.1 Acidobacteriota bacterium | reverse complement strand
GGCGCATCGTGAAAGCTCCTTGTTGTGTGTAAATCGTTTGAAGAAGAGAATCCGATTGATTCGGCGCGGATTATATGGATGGCGCCGCCATTCGGCAAATTAATGAGCCGAAAGAGCGGGCGTGACAGATTGGGAAATCGAATCTCAGAATGGGAAAATGGGGCGGGCGATGGGCGATATGCGATATTTCATATGAAATATCGCATATCGCATATGGCCCATGGCGTCTTCTTATTTTGCGAGCAACGGCTCAAGCTCCCGCCACACGTTCTCGGTCATGATCTTTTCGCCTTCAGCGTTGGGATGAATGCCGTCTGGCTGGTTGTATTCGGCGCGTCCGCCCACGCCTTCAAGCACGAACGGAATAAAAGCGAGTTTGTATTTTTTCGCCAGGTCGCGATAAGCCTGCCGGAATTCGCGCGTGTATTCATCACCCAGATTCGGCGGAGCTTCCATTCCCGCCAGAATCACCGTGACGCCGCGCGCCTGGGCGCGTTCGATGATCTCAGCCAGGTTCTTTTTCATCTCGGCCACCGGCAAGCCGCGCAAACCGTCATTGGCGCCAAGCTCCAGAATCAAAATCTTCACGTCGCCGTCATTGAGCGACCAGTCAATGCGCCGGACTCCGCCCGATGAAGTGTCGCCCGACACGCCGGCGTTGACCACGCTGTAACGATAGCCTTTTTCGTCCAGCTTGTTTTGCAGCAGCGCAGTGAAAGATTGATCTTCGGGCAGCCCGTAACCGGCGGTCAGACTATCGCCGAATGCGACGATGACGGGCGCCGCTTCCGGTTTTGACTGGATTTTAGCTGGCGCAAGAGACGAACCGGAACCCGCCAGCTTCACAGCCGGATCGTTCGGCGCAGCCGATTTCTGGCAGGCGGCGGAAAGAGACAACAACAGCGCGCATACAAACAATGCAAAACTGAATATATTTTCTTTTTTATTTACCATCCCTGAGCTTCTCCTGATCTTTACGCAGTGAGACGTAATTAAGTCAAAAACTTTCCGGCTTTTCGCCGAAAGTGTCGGTACGCCAGCGAACAATGATTTAAAATAGCGCCGCGTTAGAGGCGTACTGGCCTTGACGCATCCCTCGTCTGATGAAATCAAATTCGACCCAAAGATAGCATGATTCAACTCTCAAATGTCTCCAAAGTTGTCACCAGCGGATTGGAACAACTGACCATCCTGCATTCGCTCGATTTAAGCATCCCGCGCGGACAATTCGTTTCGGTCATCGGCCCTTCGGGCAGTGGCAAATCAACACTGTTGGGGCTGATTGCCGGACTCGACGCGCCGACTTCGGGCAGCGTCAGCCTGGCCGGCCACGACATCACGAAGATGGGCGAAGACGAATTGGCCGAACTGCGCGGGAGGCTGGTCGGGTTCATCTTTCAATCTTTTCATCTGATCCCGTCGCTCACGGCTTATGAAAACATTCTCGTGCCGATGGAGATTATGGGCGTCTCCAAAGCCGGCGAACGCGCGCAGGTTCTGCTCGACGAAGTCGGACTGCGCGAGCGCGGGCATCATTACCCGTCGCAGCTTTCGGGCGGCGAACAGCAGCGCGTAGCCATCGCTCGCGCTTTCGCCAACGAGCCGGAAATATTGCTGGCCGACGAACCGACCGGCAATCTCGATACGAATAACGGCGCGCACATCTTCGACCTGCTGATCAATCTCAATCGCGTTTACAACACGACGCTGCTGCTGGTCACGCACGATCACCATCTGGCGAACAAGGCCGACCGCAAGATTTCGCTCAGTGGCGGCAGGATTGTGGAAGACAGGGAGATGGGGAGTAGGGAGCAGGGAGTGGGGAATAGGGAATGGGGAGTAGGGAATGGGGAATCTGGAGTCGAGGAATTAACTTCCTTATCCCCCACTCCCCACTCCCCACTCCCCACTCCCAACTCCCAACTCCCAACTCCCCACCTCATTGAGGAGGCGAGATGAAGTTCGTGATCAAACTCGCCTGGCGCGAGATGCGCGCGTCGTGGCGCCGCTTGTTGTTCTTTTTCATCTGCATCGCCATCGGTGTCGGTTCGATTGTCGCGCTGCGGTCTCTGGTGCAGAACGTCAAGGCGGCTATCGGGCGCGAGTCGCGCTCACTGCTCACCGCCGACGTGCAGGCTTCGTCCGGCTCGCCGTGGAACGCGGAGATAAAGGCCACGTTCGAACGCTACTACAAATCGCCGCTGGTCGAAGCCCACACCGAAACGCTCGAAACAGCGACGATGCTGCGTTCCTTGAGCGACACGAACACGCCGCCCAAGATGGTCGAGTTGAAAGCCGTGCAACCTCAATTTCCGTTTTACGGCGAGATGGTTCTGGCCGATGGCCTGAAGTATTCGCACGACCTGTTGAAAAATCGCGGCGCGCTGGTCAAACAGAACTTGATGACTGCGCTCAATCTGAAGATCGGAGATCAGATCAGGATCGGCGAAGCCGATTTCACCGTTCGCGGCGTGGTCGAAAGCGAGCCGGGCAGCGGGATGAACGCTTTCAGCTTCGGCCCGCGCGTGTTTGTTGATTACGACGACGCCATCGCCGCCGGAGTGAACAAGCTGGGCAGCCGCGCCCGTTACCGCGCGCTCTTCAAAACGCGCGAAGGCGGGATGGAGCCGCTGATGGCCGGGTTGCAGCGCGACCTGAGAAAACAGCCGCACGTGTCGGTGCGCTCGTTTCGTTACTCACAGGATCGGATGAGCGAGTCGCTGACGCAGGTTGAAGATTATCTGAGCCTGATCGGCCTGATCATTCTGGTTCTGGGCGGCATCGGGATTTCCAGCGTCACGCGCGTTTTCGTCGAGCAGAAGATGAAGACGATTGCGATTTTGAAATGCCTGGGCGGAAAAAACGCCCGCGTGCTCGGCGCGTACCTGGCGCAGATTCTCACGCTCGGTTTATTGGGCAGCCTGATGGGGCTTGTGTTTGCGAAGGTCGTGACGACGCTGCTGCCGAAACTCTTCGCAAGCAGCATTCCGTTCAACGTCGAGTTCGGGTTGACGTGGCAAGCCGCATTGCAGGGGCTCGGCGTTGGATTGCTGATCTCGCTGTTGTTTTCGCTCGTGCCGCTGCTTGAAATCCGGCGGATAAAACCGATTCTGGTTTTGAGAAGCCTGACGGCGACCGGCAAAAGAAGATTCGATTGGGTGAGGTTGTTTGCGAGCCTGCTTGTGGTTCTTGGTTTGATCGCGCTGGCAAGCTGGCAGGCGGGGTCGTTCAGAATCGGCGTCATCTTTCTGGGCGCGTTGACCGCGATGACCATCGCGCTGAATCTGGCGGCGGCTGTCTTGATGAAGTTCGTGCGCGGTTTCAAACGTGTTCCATCGTTCAGAGTGCGGCAGGGCATCAACAGCCTTTATCGTCCCGGCAATCAAACGCGGACGATTCTGATCGCCGTCGGGCTGGGAGTCTTTTTCGTCGTGGCCGTGCGTTCGTTGCAGCTAAACCTGCGGCAGGAATTCGCGATTGATATGATCGCGCTGCGAGCCGATATGTACCTGATCGAAATTCAACCAGATCAGCGCGGCGGCGTTGAAGAGATCGCCGCGAAATACCTGGGCGCGAAGCCGCAACTCATCCCGACCATCTCCGCCCGCATCGCCAAAATCAGCAGCGGCGAGGCCAGGCTGGACAACGTCAGGCCGAACGAAAATCGTGGACAGGGCGGCCAAGTAGGATTGATGGGGCGCGAATACATCGTGACTTATCGAAACAACATCGAGGATTCCGAGAAGGTCACGGCGGGCAAGTTCTGGGATTCGGCCTTGCCGCCCGGCGCTGAACCGGAAGTTTCAATCGAAGAGTTGTTGCATCGCGAACTCGGCTTGAACGTTGGGGACACGATGACGTTCAACGTGCAGGGGCGGCAGATCACGGCGCGCGTCGCCAGCATCCGCGAAGTTGACTGGCGCAACGCGCGCACCGGTTTTCTGATCGTCTTCCGTCCGGGACCGCTCGATCAGGCGCCGGCGAAATTCATCAGCGCGATCAAAGGCCCCGCCGACTCGACCCAACGGGCGAAACTGCAAAGAGACTTGATCGAGAAATACCCGAACGTGTCGGTGGTTGACGTGCGCGACATCATCGAAATCGCGCGCGGCATCGTCCAGAACGTCTCGCTGGCCGTCTCGTTCGTGGGCGGTTTTGTTTTCCTTAGCGGTTTGCTGATCCTGATCGGCTCGATTGCGATGACGAAATTCCATCGCCTCTACGAATCGGCGATCCTCAAGACGCTGGGCGCGAAACGGAAGCTGATCGTAACCACGCTGCTGGTCGAATATGGCGCGCTCGGTTTGTTGGCTGGCCTGCTCGGATCGTCCGCCGCGATTGCGTTGACGTGGGCGGTCAGCAAACATGCGCTGAAAATCAACTGGCATTTCATTCCATCGGTCAATTTGCTCGGCGTGGCGGTGGCTGCGATTTTGGTGATGGTGGTTGGCGCGCTGTCTAGCTGGGACGTGATGATCAAAAAGCCGCTCGGCATTTTGCGCGCTGAATAAGCTATCGAAAGTAGCGAAGTTTGAAAGGAATCGAAAATGAATCAAACAATAGCGCTGGTTATGACGCTCGCTTTTATTGCCGCCGGAGTCTTCTCGCAAACTCCCAACAGAGGTTCATCTGAGAACCTGAAGCTGAAGACCGCGCGGATTCACATTGACGGGTTCAACAAGAGCAAGAGTGGCGCGGTCTGAATGGCTTGACCGGAGAAGGTCAAACAAGCCCTGGAAGGGCTTGAAGCTGTTCATCAAATCAAAATGCTGCTTGACCGCGATCAGTTTCTGGTGACTTACGATCCGGCGAAGGCTGACGCCGCCCTGCTGATCGCAACGATCAAAGAAGCAGGCTATACGGCGCAGGTCGTTTCGAGTGGAGCGAAAAAATCGGCGTCGCCGCTCGATACTTTGCCACAAGGTTCGCCATTGCTCGACGACGCGCTGGCGCGAGCGAAGATAGAAAACAAGCCAATCGTCCTGGATTTCAGCGCCGAATGGTGCGCGCCGTGCAAAAGAATGGAGAAGACTACTTTTGCCGACCCGGGAGTCGCCGCTCTGCTCGAACGCTGTGTGCTGGTTAGAATAGACACCGACCAACACGCCGGCCTGTCGAGACAACTAGGCGTCATCGGTCTTCCCGACATTCGTCTCGTTATGCCTGATGGCAGAATCATTCGTCAGTTGAGAGGGTTCCAAAACGTCGAGACTTTCACCGTTGAGCTTGAGCAACTGATCCGCAAAGTCCCAGGCCGATAACCGTAAGCTTTCAAAATCGAAGGAACGCAAGAGTACGAAGGCGGTTGCGACCGGATGGCTCTGTCGCCCGAATTGCTCCGCCACCCAATCGCAAACCGATCTAAAAGTCCCCCTCCTTCACATACGGATAGCCCCACAGGATCACCTGCATCAAAACCGATTTGATCCACGCCTGCTGCATCTTCTCCACGTCTTCGGCGTTGTGTCCTTTCTTCGCCAGAAAAGGTTTGAGCGTGGCGGTGACCGGATAAAGCAACGCCGCGACGTAGCGGTAGTTGATGTTGTCTACCGAATCCACGCCGTCGGTTTTGTTCTTGCCGCCGCGATGATGACGGCGTCCGATCTCGAACTGATAATCGAGCCAGCGTTGATCGTAATTGGCTGACGCGGTGTCGAGAATCCACTGGCCGAAGCGTTTGCGCACTGCTTCGAGATACGCGCCGTTCGGCTGCCCGTCCGATTTATTGCCGAAGAAGAAGACCAGATGCGGGTTCGACGCGACGAACCCGTACCAGACATCCAGCACGGCGTCCACTTGATCTTTCAGCACGTCGTGAGACATCCGCAGGGCCTTCGCGTCGTCGTCGCCGAACAAGACGGTCTTCTTCAAAAGCTCGAATTCTTCCATTGTGATTGGCGCGAGCGGGACTTCGGCGCGGCCCATCGTGTATCCCGGAATTGCCTGACTCATAAAATTCTCCTCGTGTGACTTAATGGATTGTTTTGCGGTAATCTGTCCGCGCTTTGCGGCGCGAACCGCGTCGAAGATAGCAAATCTCCGATCTTGCAATAAGCGGGCACAATTCGGCGCCTTACTTACTTTTCGGTGCATATTCACGAAAATGAAGGCTCAAAAAAATTTCGAAGCTGAAGCTAATCGCCTTTCGGCCAGCGAGATGGTTGAAGATGTGCTGGGGTGTAAATGGACGTTGACCGTCTTGCGGCTTGTCATGCAGGGCGTGAATCGTCCGGGCGCGATGGAGCGCAG
>JAJVID010000171.1 GCA_022072205.1 Acidobacteriota bacterium | reverse complement strand
TGCGTCAGGCGTTTTGCCGGATTGGCGCCCGCCGTCTTCTCGGCTCTCGTGTAAGCCCTGCCCGCGCCATCTTCCAATTCCAACTGTTCAACCTGCGCAGTCCATTCTTTTTCCCACATCTCGACAGTGGCCTTCGGTAGCCGCAGCGGTTGATCGTCGCCTGCGGCGCGTTTCGGCAAATCTTTCAGTGGCGCCGGAGCCACGATCACGGTCAGGACTTCAGCCGTTTGCGGCGACTGGCCGCCCTCGCGTAATGACTTTACCTCGAAGTAGGCTTGTTCGTCCGATTGATTCGGGATTTCGACGACGCGCCCGGCGGTGACTTTGTTTTCATCGTTCGCGGGATCGTGCGGGAAAATCAGGTAAGGATCGCTGAAGCTCCCGTCGGCGTACTGCTCGCGGTCAAGGACGTAAAGATAGCCCGTGCGCGGAACTTCTATGCTCAGCCGTAGCGTCTGGCCTTCGCTGAATTTCGTGGAGGCTTCGACTCGCTCCGGCGCCCAGCTCTTGTCGCTTTTTTTCACCAGGATGCGCGCGTCATCGGTGTCTTTGGCCGGACGCAACCGCCAGACGGTGATGCCGACCACAGCGTTGCGGATCGAAGCGGACGACACATCATCCTTCGGCAGCGCGGGCGTCGTGCGTTTGTACCGGCTGGTTTTCGGAGCCGGAGCGGTCTTCGTCGCAGCCGGACGGAAATTCGGCGGCCAGAACCGGCGCGAAGTGTCGTCCTGATCCTGAGCAAAGGCTGAGCAGGGAAGACTGGTCAAGCAAAACATCGCCGCGCATGCGGCGGCAAACAAAACTGATCGGCTCGATTTGGAATGACGGATCATGTTTCCTCCTATTGGTCATCTCTTGCCGGGCGGCGCGGGCGCCGAATCGGGATTGTTATGAGTCGTATGCGTTCAGGTAGAGCAGATTGTCGTAATCAATGACAGCCAGCCGGAGTTTTCGCAGCCAGCCCTGACGGCCAAGCAGGTTACGTCGCAGATTGGGATATTTGGCGAAATAGACGACGCTTGAAACGTCAAGCCACAGGTTTGAATCGTGACTTCGTGGCCAAAGGATTCCAGCGGGCCTCCGAGAGTGTCGAGTATTGTGTATGCGCCCTCTTCGACTGGCACACCGAGGTCCCTGGCGTGTTCGTCGCGAAACAGGCAGCACGCGGCGCCAGTATCCAACTTGGCGCTGACGACGATACTTTTCCCCCTATAGCTGAGATGCGTAGGAATGCTGATTCCATCGGTTTCATCTGAGTAGAGGTATTCCTGGGTGAAATCCAGTTGTTTCATATTTAGAATCCGGCAAATGGAGGAGCGTCAGGGTCCTCGACCAATTCAATCAGCGGCAGGTAGGCTCCATCAGCGTTCGCCGCCGCATAAACCTCCCGATGATCGTGGCCGTGCGCAATCAGGCGCGCCCCATCGAGCGCAACCCACTGGCCGGCGTATTCGCGCGCGTTATCAATCAGCCATTGCATCGCGTCCGTGTAATCCGGCATCGGGATTGACGGCAGAAGCTTCCCCGGCGATTCCTTCTTCGTCTTGCTTAACTTATCGTTGAGCAGATTGCTCAATTGTCGTTGCTCAAAGAAAGGCAGTTCCTCGATCTGTTTGAGAATGTTTTCGACCGTGATGTTCGACATGGCTTCACGCTCCTTTCCGGCGAAATTATACACCCTCAACGCCACTCGCCCTGCAATCCGAACGCCGCCCAGTAATACGGCGCCTGCCACTGTTTTAGTTTCAGCATCTCGACCTGGGCCGCGCGCAGAGCCGCCGCCGGGCGCAGATTTTTGGTCAACATCCCCTGATAAAAACCCTTCATCAGGTCGGCGGTCGCGCGGTCGTTGACGTTCCACAAACTGACGACGACGCGCGGCGCGCCCGCGTACATAAAACCTCGCGTCAATCCGATGACGCCTTCGCCTCTGACTTCTTTGCCCAAACCGGTCTGGCAGGCGCTGAGCACGACCAGATCGGTCGCGGGCAATTTCAGATTGTAGATTTCGGGCGCGAGCAGGAAGCCGTTCTGTGGCGCGCCTTTTTCGTCGAGCAGCGAAAAGACCAATCCTGAAAGCTCAGGGTTGAGGCTGTTCAAAAAACCGTGCGTGGCTATGTGGACGATGCGGTATTGGCTGAGTTCGTCATTCGTCGCCGCCGCGCGGGTCGCCGCGAAGTCGAACGTGGATTTGCCGGAGCCGGATGAATCGAGCGACAGAATAGCTTCAGCTTCGCGGCGCGTGTTGGGCAGGCGCGGGATGCGGAACTCAGCGTCCATCGCGCCCGCGTCTTTCGCCGACTTGACCAGCAGGATGCGCGAAGGTTCAGTTGTCGCCGTCCCGGCCTTCTTTTCGTCCGGCTTATCAGGCTTGATTTCAACCGTCTTCACTCTTTCGTCTTTGGCTTCAAAGACCGGATCGGCGATGACGGCGACGGTCTTTGCCGCAGCCGGTCTCTCAGCCGTCTCGCGCCGCAACACGGCCAGCGTCGAAGCCGACGGCAAACTAACAATCTCGTGATGAGCGACCATCAAATTGCGGATTGCGGATTGCGGATTGCGGATTCTCCTTGTCTCCCTGTCTCCTTGTCCCCCCGTTCCCCCGCCCCCCCGTCGTTCCGTCCCCGGCTTCGGCAACGCGGCGAACGGCACGTATTGCAAAGCTCCGTCAGCGACGACGATCAATCGTTTATTGCCCAACTGCGCAGCGACGGGGCCGAGCAGGATGCGGCTCAGACCGGCGGCCACCTGGCGGCTTTCGGCGTCGGCGTTGGCGATGCGCGTCTGCTTTCGCTGGCTCGATTCGTTCGGGGCGGACTGATTGCGCGCTGTGATCAGTTCGTAATACCGGCGGGCTTTTGATTCGATCTCCGCGCGCCCCGGAAGCGTGAAGCCGCGCAGCGATGTCGGCGTGACAACCCAAAGATAACTCCGCTCTTCGCCAAGCGAGTATTCGAGCAGCGCCGTCGAGGGATTGAGAATTTGCCGTTGAATCTCGCGCGCGGTCAGCGGCTGCGGCTGAGTGATCGCGGCGTAGCGCGGGCTGCCGGCGCGAATCCGCGATTGCGTGTCGCGCAATTCGGCGGTCAGTTGTTCGATCTCCTGTCCGAGCGCCGCAACCTGATTGGCCTTCTTCTGATCGCCGAGCGATTGAATCTGCTCAGCGGCCTTGTCGTTGATTTGCTCCTGCAACTCGCGCTCGCGCTCGACAAGCTGAGCGTCAACGCCCTGGCGGATGTCGGCGCCGGCTTCGGTCAACAACTCGATCAGACTGCGGGCGCGGGCGCGTTCGCTGACCTGCAAGGCTTCAGCGGTCAGATTGCTGCGAGGCGCGCGCTTGCCCATTCGCATCAGCACGTCAATGTATAGATCGAAATACTGCTGCGTCGTGGCGCGGTACGAGGCGCGCAGATCGGGGCTTGAAAGCTTCCCGCGCAGCGACTCGACAATCTTGATTGTCTGTTCAACTTGATTGCGCGCCTGTTTCAAACGATTGCGGCGGCTTTCGACGCGCGCGATGCCGTAGCGCGCTTTCGCTTCGCGCAGCCGGTCGTTTACGTCGCGCGTCAGTTTGAGCGATTGCTCGTGATTTTCTTTCGCCTTGTCCAGATCGCCCAGCGCCTCGTAAGCGAATCCCAGATTGTTGAGCGCGTAAGCCTCGCCCTGCCGGTTGCCGATTTTGCGAAACAGCGGCAGAGCCTGATTGAGAGCGTCAATCGCTTTCCGCCATTCGCGCGTCGCGCTGTAAACCAGACCGAGGTTGTTCCGGATGGCGGCTTCGAGCGAAGGGTCTTTGACGTCACGGCTGAGCGGCAGCGCCTGATCGAACGATTCGAGCGCGCGCGCGTAATCGCCTGCGGCCCAATGCGACAGGCCGATGAAATTGAGAATCTGCGTTTCAGTGCGCCGCGCCGACGCCGACCGCGCAAGCTGCAACGCCTGGTTGTAATAGTTGATCGCTTCCTGCTGCGCGCCAAGCACGTCGTAAGCTCGGCCCAGATTGTTGAGCGTCACCGCTCTCGACGCGACATCGCGCCTGAGCGGAAGCGCCTGATTGTAAGCTTCGATGGCCTTTTGCGCTTCGCCCAGGTCGGAATAGACCACGCCGATGCCGTTGAGCGTAACGGCTTCTCCGTTGGCGTCTCTGACCGCGCGACGCAGCGGCAGAGCGTCCTGAAAATACTTCAACGCTTTCCGCTTCTCGCCCAGCCGGCGGTAGGCTTCGCCGATGGCGTTGAGCGTGACGGCTTCGCCCGCGCGGTCTCTGGTCTCTCGCCGAATGGGCAGAACCTGATTGTAAATCTCGATGGCTTTGCGGCTCTCGCCGGTCTGAGTGTGAATTGTGGCGATGGCGTTGAGCGTAGCGGCTTCGCCTTTTCGGTCCTTCAACTCGCGGACTAACGTCAACGACTGATTGAGGTGATCCAGCGCCTTTTGTGTTTCGCCGATAGCGCTGTAAACCACGCCGAGTTGATTGAGCGTGGCGGCTTCCGATTCGCGGTCGTTGTTGGCGCGGTCGAGTTGGAGCGCTTGCGAGAGGTACTCGATAGCTTTGGCGGGTTCGTTCAATCGCCGGTGAATGTCGCCGAGGTTGTGGATCGTGACCGATTCCATCCTCCGGTCGCCAACCGCGCGCCAATGGGGAAGCGCGGCGGAATATTTTCCTAGAGCCTGCCGCAGCGCGGCCGGCTTCGACGGATCGAAGAGCGCCTCGGCCTCCATAAAATTCTGCTGCGCCGAAACCCGCTGGCGATCCTGCTCGGTCGCGGCGCGCGGAGCTTCGAGCGTCAGTTGAAAGCGTCCGCGCGCGTTTCTTTCCGGCGCGGAAATTTCGATCCGGTAATCGCCAGCGTTCTCGGCCACCCAGACAGCGTCTTCTTTGTCTTTGGTGTCGGGATTCAGGTTGACCTCCGCCAGCGGTTTGCCGTCGGGCGAAAGGATTTTGACAGCCACATCCACGCCGCGCTGTTCGGCCACAACGCGCATAAATTGCCCCACGCCGAGCGTGACGCGGTAGCTGTGCGTTTCGCCGCTTGCAAGCGATCTTTCGACCGGCTTGCCGGGTTCGAGAACGGATGGTTGTTGCTGTGACGCTGAGGCGATTGGCAAAGGCGCCAGGAGTAATGAGAGGCAGATTGAGCGGAGCATATTGTCTCCTTGGGGCAGTGGCGGCAGCCCGAATCGCATACCGCGTTCAAGCCGCAGCCACATTGCTCAAAAATAAAAGGCAAAAGAAGACTCTGAAGTCTCCCTTTGCCTTGTTGTCAAACTTCACTGCCGCCTGCATCCGCCAATGCTCAGCAGGACGGCGGGAAGACCGGGATCGTGACGGTGGCCGTGTTGGTCAGCGTCAGTTTATGCAGCATGTGGCCGCCCTCGAAGGCGTTGGCCACTGTCTGCTTGTTGTCGTTTCGGTTGAGCGTCGCGCCGATGATGCCGATGTCGCTGGCGCCCCAGATCTTCAACCATCCGCTGCGGCCCGCCGGAATGACGGTCTCGAAGCGCGGCGTGGTGCGCGGGAAAATGTTCGACAACGAGCCTCGCACCTGACACGCGCTGGAGTTGATGGTGAAGCTGAACGGATTTTCAGCGTCGTCGTAAAGGATGCCGAAGAGCGAACCGATGGTTGCTGCGCCGGTCGCCAGATTTCCTCCGATGCGCGTGATCACCAGAATCGTGTCATTGCCATCGGCGCGGGCCGGAATGTTACTGGCGGCCAGGACTCGTGGCAGGCGATTGTACCCGTTGGACAATCCATTGAACGGCAACGTCGCGGTCGGACTATTCGGATCGCAACCGGGAAGCGGGCTGCCGAATTCCGCCGCGCAGCTTTCAGCTTCAAGCTCGGCGAAGCGTTTCGGCGAGGCGACCAGCTTGAGGCTCGCCGTGCCGATCAGGTAGTTGAAGCTGATCGGGCAGCCGGTGTTGTTGCCTCCGGCGAGACCGGCGGGACCGTCAACGGCTATGGCCACCAGGTAGCCGCTCGTTCCCGGATCAACGTCCGACATCAGAAAGCCGTTCGTCTGGTTCGCCGTCAAACACAGGAACGCGTCGGCCACCGAACAGCTTGCGCCATCCACGAAGAAGAGATGCACCGCCACGCCGCGCGTCGGATTGGTGTTGGTGATGTTGATGCGCGTGTTTGTGCTGTTCGGATCGGTGGCGTCCGAAATGTAAAACGCGAAGAAAAGAATTGATCCCGCTTTCGTCGTGCTGATTTCCGAAGAGGCGTTGTAGAAATTGCCTGGCCCCGGCAGCGTTTGATCAACCGGCAGGTTGACGGTCGTGGATGCGCCGTTGGGATCCGGCAGACAGTTCCCGCTGCTGGCAGTCGCGTTGGCGCCGTAAACACCCGGCGGGGTGACAGCGGGCGCGTGCGCGACGATGGAAATTGTCGCGCTGGTCGGAAAACTCGTGGCGCATTGATTGGCCGCGCCAACCGTCCCCAGGTTGCAGTTGATATTGCCCGTGCCCACGCCGCCGCAGGAACCGAGCGACGACGATGCGCTGATCGCTGTAAAGCCGGGCGGCAGCGCGATCGTAGCCGTCGTGTTGACGCTGTTTGACGGGCCGCTGTTCGTGACATTCAGCGTGTAAGTTACGTCGCTGCCGGCCAGCGCGGGCGAGGGCGAAACAGAACCGCTGATCGAAATATCGGATTGGGCCTGAACCGTCGTCACTCTGGTTGGAGAATTGATGTTCAGCGGCGGATTGACGACCGAAAGCGAAGCCTGGTTTGGAATCTGTGTGTCGCACGCGACTTCAGAACATACTCTGGCCACAATCGTGAAAGTCGCAGTCTCGCTGATGGCGACGGTCGCCTTGCTGAAATTGACCGTGCCGTTGGCGCCGACAGCAGGCGCCGAGATTGACCAGCCTGATGGAGCGACGGCTGAGACGAATCTGGTGTTGGCCGGAAGCGGGTCTGACACTGTGACAGTAGTCAATGCGACATTCCCGTTGGTCAGCGTAACCGTATAAGTGATGTTGTTTCCGGCCAGCGCTGTCGCCGAAGCGGTTTTGTCCAATGTCGGAAGAACCACTGGAACTTGCGCCCAGGAAACTGAAGCCAGCGTCACCAGCGCCAGCAGTGTGAAAAGTAGCTGTGTAAGTTTGTGTGAGGCGCCCATATCGAAATCCTTTTCTTTCCTTCTCGCCCAGGCTCTGAACAGCCGGCTGCGCTGGCGAGAGGTTTGATTGAAGACAACCTACTGAGATACGCCGTTCAGCGCCGCTGGCTTGTGAAGAGAAACGGTCTGAAAAATCGGCGCAGAGCGGCGGATGAATGGTTTGAATTATTGCGGCGAGCCAGTGTTTATCATCGTCGCGATCATTTCCACCGCGCAAGGCCAGCGCGCCTGGTTGGGCTGGTCGGATTGAGTCCGTCGGCGCGGCTGACAGCGCGGAGTTTACGGGGTTTGGCGCAAGGGGTCAATCAAAGAGTGGAAAAAGAATGGTATCGGCGCGGGCAGACCAATTTGGCAAATTGGCCTGCCAATCCAATCGCAAACCAAGCTAGCGGTGTTCCAGTTTCACCGGGTAAATCAGCAAGCCGTCCTTGCCGCCTTTCAGATGCGTCTGGCTCTCGTCTTTTTCGGCGACGGGACGAGCCGCCGGATAGTTTTGATTGAGGAACTGCTGCACCGATCTGATTTCGTTCGCGTCTTTGATCTCGCCGCCGTCTTTTTCGTTGAGCCATTTTTTCACGGCCTCCATCTCGGCGACAGGATGCGATGACCAGATCAGCCAGTGCTTCTCCGTGCCCTGTTCTTGATCTACGGGGAACCAGGGCGGTTGTTCGGAAGGGATGAAGAGTTGTTGATTGGCTTTCAATGACGGCGCATTGGCGCCGACCAGCTTTGGATCGGGAAAGAGAAAATTGTATTGCGGCAGCCCGTTCACCGTGTTCGGCCCTTCGTTGACAACGTAAAGATAGCCGTCCTGCGGGCTGTTGAAGACGAGGCAAAGCTCATCACCCGGCGAGAAGATGATCTCCCCGGCCAGTTGCACGGGCTCCTGGTTCGGCCCTTTCGCCCGCACTCTGAGCGAATAGTTCAATAACCTCGACGGCGCAGCGGGCGCCGGCGAACTCAGTTGTCCCTGCTGGCTGCCCGGCTGGATTGTCGGATTCTTCAGCCACAGAAACCAGATCAACGCGCTGATGGCGATCACGGCGGCCGCCGTCGCCGCGATCAGCTTGCCGGGAATGGCCGCCGGTTTCGATGCCGTCTCGTCGTGCGGCAGGTCGCTGGTCGGGCCGATCTTCGTCGGCGCGCCGGGAACCGTTCCGGTCTGGGCTTGCGTAAGCGTCTTCGTGGGCAGTTGAGGATTGCCGAGATCGTCCTTGTAAAGATTGAAAACGTGAACCTGGGCGCCGTGTTTGACTTCGTGCTGGCCCAGGTCGTGCAGCCATTCAGTCCAATCGCCGATGTCTTTGATCGTGGCCGCGACGGTGTGCGAAATCAGAATGTGGTCGGCGTCGCCGCAATCCATCACGCGCTGGGCCAGGTTGATGCCGCCTCCGGCGACATTGCGGCTGGTGTTGATGTCGGCGACGCGGTAAACCGGCCCGCTGTGGACGCCCATCCGCAATTTGATTTCAGGATGACCTTTCAACGCGCGGGCGATTTCGACGGCGCATTGCACGGGCGCGACCGGATCGCGGAAAAAGACCAGCGCCATCCCGTCGCCCGTCGGCAGGCTGATCATCTCGCCGCCTTCGTTCGCGCGTTTGTACTCACCGGAGCCGCGCACGATCTCGCGCAACTCGCGCTGAATCTTCGGCTGCTGATCCATCGGCAGGCGCGAATAACCAACCACGTCCATAAACAGCACGTGCGCCATTTCGGGCGTCAGCGACGTGGTTTGCTCGCCCGGCTTGAACTGGCCGGAATGAATCACCGAGCCGGTCAGCGCGCGAGCGAGTTCATCGCCGAAATCTTTTGCGCGCGTAAAGCGCTCGCGCGGGTCGAACTTGAGCGCTTTCAAAATCACATACTCCGCCGCCACCGGCAGATCGGGGCGAAACTGAGAAGGCTTGATCTCAACGCCCCTGCGCTGCGCTTCGTGAAGCTGCACCATCGTGTCGGCGACGAAAGGCAGGCGGCCAGTGACCATTTCGTAAGCGATTGCGCCCATCGCCCAGATGTCGCTCGCGGCTTCGGGCTGTCCGCGCAACTGTTCAGGCGCCATGTAAGGCAGCGCGCCCGCCACTTTGGTTCTTTCGGCTGAAGTTGAATACTGCGAGTCCTTGACCGTCGCGATGCCGAAATCAATCAGCTTGACCAGTTCTTCGCCGCCGCTCAGCGTTTGAACCATGACGTTTTCGGGCTTCAGATCGCGGTGAACGATGCCTTTGTCGTGAGCGGCGCTGAGCGCGTTGGCGATCTGCCGCAGGATGCCGGCGACGCGCGTGTAGCTCATCAATTCGCCATTCATCGCCAACCGCAGCGTCGCGCCTTCGACGAACTGCATGACGAAAAACAGCTTGCCGTCGGGCATCGCCCCCGCGTCCAGCACGCCGACTATGCTCGGATGATCGAGCCGGACTAAAGCTTCGATCTCCTGCTCGAATTTCTTTTTGAACCAGGGCGTGTAAGTGGAATTTTCGGAATCCTGCAATAGCACCTTGATCACCACGCGGCGTTGCAGCAGTTGCGTATCGCGCGCCAGATAAACGACGCCGATACCGCCGCGACCCAGTTCGCCTTCAACCACGTAACGATCTTTGAGCAGCGTCCCGTCGTAGCTGGTCTGTTTGAGATGCGCCGCCAGATCGGGCGATGTGCCGAAGGGAGAAACCGGCTGTGTGTCCTTATTGCCGGATGGGCTGGGGCTGTCGTCAGAAAGCTTCCTCGTCTTCATAAATCTCCGTTGCGAGCGTCAGGGTTGAACTGCGTGATGTTGAGATGCGGCGAATATTATCATCGGGCGTTGATGGCGGCCAGACTTCGACACTGACCGTCAGAAGAACTTCAATAGGATACTTTGAAATAAAAATGAGTCGTGTGAGGCCGGCCCTCGATGAAAGGCCGCAAGATCATGGGCGCTCTGGTTCCGTATGGCCAGGTCTGGCGTACCGGCGCAAACGAAGCCACAGCGCTGAGCGCCGAAGCCGACTTGATGAAAGAAGTGTTCTTCGTTGGAGCTGAAACCCAAGACCTCTCGTCCAAAAATAAATTTTCCTTCGCTTGCTTAATCAGGAAGCGGCTCGAGGAAAAATTTCCAGGTCCCGGACGATAGGTCCTGGGTTTTAGGTTTCATGAAGCCTGGTTTGGGGACATTGCCGGCGCGCCGCAAACATAGACTGTGGTGAATGTTCGTGATAAAAGAGCGGCACAAAATCATCCGGAGGACAAATCCATGTCAAAACGAGCCTTTCCATCGGCGCTGCGCTGCGCCGCCATAGCTGTGTTCACAATTCTCATCTTCGCTAATCTGACGCCGGACATCACCACCGCGAACGGCGGGCCGACTCGTTTGCTGCGAACTCCAACCGTGAGCGCGACGCAGATCGCGTTCGCTTACGCCAACAATATCTGGGTCGTCGAACGCGCGGGAGGAGTGGCTCGTCGTTTGACCAGCTTCCAGGGCCAGACGACCAATCCGCATTTCTCGCCCGACGGAAAATGGATCGCGTTCAGCGCCGAATACGCGGGCAACACCGATGTTTACGTCGCGCCATCAACGGGCGGCGAGCCAAAGCGTCTGACCTGGCATCCGGGCAATGACGTTGTTCAGGGCTGGACGCACGACGGCAAATCGGTGCTCTTCGCTTCGGGCCGCGCGACGTGGGCGCCGAACGCCGCGCCGCGCTTCTGGACTGTTCCAGCCGAAGGCGGCGTTGAAGAGCCGCTGCCGCTGCCGCGCGGTTATCAGGGCAAGATTTCGCCCGACGGTTCGCGCATCGCTTACCGCATGAACAATTCGTGGGACGAGGAGCGCCGCAATTATCGCGGCGGACAGAATCGTCCGATCTGGATCGTTGATTTGAAAACTTATGATCTGACCTCGCCGCCGTGGACGGACTCGAAAGACGTTGACCCGGTCTGGGTGGGCGATGCTGTCTACTTCATTTCTGACCGTGACGGCGTGGCGAACGTCTGGTCGTACGACACAAAGTCGAAGAAGCTGTCGCAGGCGACGCGATTCACCGATTTCGATGTGAAGGCGATTGACGCCGGAGCCGGAGCGGTTGTGTTTGAGCAGGCCGGTTACATTCACGAACTCGATGTGAAGTCGGGCAAATCGCGCGTCGTGAACATCACGGCTGCGGGCGATTTCCCATGGATGATGGCGCGGTGGGAGGATGTGGCGAGCCGGATGACGAATATCGCGATCTCTCCAACGGGCAAGCGCGTGGTAGTCGAAGCGCGCGGCGAAATCTTCACCATCCCGGCGGAGAAAGGCGACATCCGCAATCTGAGCAATTCGAGCGGATCAGCCGAACGCGATCCGGCGTGGTCGCCCGACGGAAAGTTCATCTCGTATTTCAGCGATAAATCGGGCGAATACAAGCTGATCATCGAAGCGCAGGACGGCCTGACGCCGCCGCGCGAGATAGCGCTGCCGAACCCGACGCATTACTACATGCCGTCGTGGTCGCCCGATTCCAGGAAGATTGTTTACACCGACACGAACCTGAAGGTCTGGGCGCTGGATGTCGCAAGCGGCCAGACAAAGGCCGTCGGCAATGATCCGTGGATGGTGCCGCAGCGCACGCTCAATCCGGTGTGGAGTCCCGACTCGAAATGGGTGGCTTATTCGAGCCGCTTGAAATCGCTTTATCACGCGATCTTCGTCAGCAACGTCGAGACCGGCGAGACGAAGCAGGTCACCGATGGCCTGGCCGACTCGGTCTGGCCCGCGTGGGACGCGAGCGGCAAATATCTGTGGTTCCTTGCCTCGACCGATTTCGGATTGCGTTCGCAATGGCTCGACATGACTTCCTACGATCACGATGTGAACTACGGGTTGTATTTCGCCGTGCTGAAGAAAGGCGAGCCGAGTCCGCTGTTGCCGGAAAGCGATGAAGATAATGGTGTGGGCAGCGCGCCTCCGGGCGGCGGCGGATTCGGCGGTCGCGGCGGTCGCGGCGGCGCTGCTCCCGCTGAAGGCGCGCAGGCTGATCAGGCTCCGCAAGCTCCGCGCGGCCCGCGTCAGCCGGTCAACGTCCAGATTGATTTCGACGGAGTGCAGCAGCGCATCATCGCTGTGCCGGGCATTCCTGAGCGGCAGTATTCACAGTTGCGAGCGGGCGCCGCTGGCACGGTCTATTACCTCGAAGCCGCAGCGGGTGGAGGTCGTGGCGGCGGGTTCGGCGGAGGCGGCGGAAGCACGCTGCATCGTTACCGCCTGAGCGACCGCCGAGCCGCGGCTTTCGCCACCGGCGTTGCGACTTACGACGTGAGCGCCGATGGCCGCAAACTGGTCTATCGCGCCGGCGGAGGTTTCGGCGGCGGACGCGGGCCGGGCGGCGCGGGTGGCGCTCCTCCTGCGCCTTCGGTCTTCCTCGTTGACGCTGATCGCCAACCGCCACAAGCGGGTCAGGGCCGTCTCAACGTCTCGCTGCGGATGTACCTCGATCCGAAGGAAGAGTTCAAACAAATCTTCAACGAAGGCTGGCGCAACCAGCGCGATTATCTCTACGTGCCGAACATGCACGGCGCCGATTGGCCGAAGATGAAGGAGATGTACGGCCAGTTGCTGCCGTACGT
>JAJVID010000054.1:10618-12786 GCA_022072205.1 Acidobacteriota bacterium | reverse complement strand
GGCGCGGTGCTGTCGAAAGGCATCGAACCGGGCGCGCAGCAATATTCCGACGCCGAGATTGCCGCCGCCGTCACCGAAGCGAATCGCTGGGGACGGCAGGTGGCCGCGCACGCGCACGGCGCCGCAGGCATCAAAGCCGCGATTCGCGCGGGCGTGCGCACGGTGGATCACGGCTCGTATCTGGATGACGAAGCCGTCGCGCTGCTCAAAGCCACTCGCAAAACGTTTTACGTCCCGACGCTCTACACCAGCGAAGTGATTTTGACCGAAGGAAAGGAAAACAACATCCCCGATTCTGAGATCGAACGCGCGCGCAAAATCAGCGGCATCAAGTACGCCGGATTCAAACGCGCGCTGGCTGCCGGGCTGCCGATCGGCTTTGGGACTGACGCGGCGGTGATCCCGCACGGCGCGAACGCAAAAGAACTCAGCTTGCGCGTTTCGCTCGGCGAATCGCCGATGTCCGCAATTGTGTCCGCCACCAGCCTCAACGCTGAGATCATCGGCTGGAGCGACCGCGTCGGCAGCGTCGAGAAAGGCAAATACGCCGACCTGATCGCCGCGCCCGGCGATCCGTTGAAAGACATCACGCTGCTTGAACGCGTCGGTTTCGTGATGAAAGGCGGCGTGGTGTACCGCGATGAACTGATGAAGCGATAACGGGCTGATTCAGCGCCAAACGGAGCAAGATCAAAATGAAAAAACGCCTGACCATTGCAGTCTCAATCACGTTGGCGCTCTTTGCCTCTCTCTGTCTGGCGCAGCCTGACCGGAGCAAACAGCCTCGGCCCAACATCGTCTTCATTCTGGTTGACGATCTGCGCTGGGACGAGGTGGGCATCGCCGGGCATCCGTTCATCAAAACGCCCAACATTGACCGCATCGGCAAGGAAGGCGCGATGTTCCGCAACGCGTTCATGACGACGCCGCTCTGCTCGCCTTCGCGCGCCAGCTTTCTGACCGGGCAATACGCGCACACGCACGGCATCACCGACAACGTTGACCGCTCCGCCGCCAGCCATCGGCTCGTGACATTTCCGCTGTTGCTGCATCAATCGGGTTACGAAACCGCGTTCATCGGCAAATGGCACATGGGCAATGACGACAAGCCGCGACCGGGCTTTGATCGCTGGGTGAGTTTCAAGGGGCAGGGCGCGTACCTCAATCCCGACATCAACGAAGATGGCAAGTCGGTCAAGCCGTCGGGCTACATCACGGACATTCTCAGCGGCTATGCGGTGGAGTTCATCAAGCGGCGACACGACAAACCGTTTCTGGTTTATCTGGCGCACAAGGCGATTCATCCCGAAGTCACGCAGAACAACGATGGCAGCGTTGACCTGTCCAAATCGGAGTTGTTCATTCCCGCCGAGCGCCACAAAAATTTGTATGCGAGCCGGGCAATTCCGCGCAGGCCGAGCTATGGCCGCGCGCCGGAAGACAAACCCGCCTTGCAACGCCGCATCGGCAATCTGCCGCCGCTGGGTTCCATCACGGTCACAAGCGACGAAGCCATTCTCGGACGGCAGCGGACAATCGCGGCGATTGAAGACGGCGTGGGCGAAATCCTGAAAGCCCTGAAAGAGACCGGCCAACTCGACAACACAGTGATCGTTTTCACCAGCGACAACGGCTACTTTTACGGCGAACACGGATTGAGCGTCGAAAGGCGGCTGGCTTATGAAGAATCCATTCGGATGCCGCTGCTCGTGCGCTATCCGAAATTCATCAAGGCAGGCGCGACGCGCGACGAAATTGCGCTGAACATTGATCTGGCGCCCACACTGCTGGAACTGGCGGGCGTGGCTGCGCCGGGCGCGATGCAGGGGCGTTCGCTCGTACCGCTGCTCGAAGGCAAACGAACGGCGTGGCGCAATTCGTTTCTGATCGAATACTACTCCGACAAAGTCTTCCCGCGTGTTTTGCAAATGGGCTACAAGGCTGTCCGCAACGGGCGTTGGAAGTACATTCACTATCTCGAACTGGAAGGGATGGATGAACTCTACGATCTCAAGGCCGATCCTTACGAAATGAAGAACCTGATTCATCAGCCTGGCGCGGCTAAGGCGCTCGCCGAAATGAAGCGGGAGATGGAACGATTGCTGAAAGAAACATCAGCCAATCCAAAAAGCGAAGGAGAGTCAAGACAATGAATTCAGCGGAAAATT
>JAJVID010000054.1:0-10518 GCA_022072205.1 Acidobacteriota bacterium | reverse complement strand
CGCATCACGTTGACGTTCTCTTCAGCCTTGCGCGTGTAAGCCAGATACAGCCCGCCGGAATGCGTCAGCCAATGTTGCTGCGTCGTGGACATCGCCAGCGGTTCGCCATCATCCCATTTCCAGCTTACCGGTTTCGACCACTGCAACCCGTCCGTCGAAACGCTGACGTAGCCATAACCGTCTTCGGCGCGAATCGTCAGCAGGTAACGATTGCCGAAGTAAGTCAGTTGCGGCTCCAGCAAGCCACGCTTGACCGGATTGTTGAGTTCGCTGCCGGTTTGTTTGACTTTGATCGTCCGGCCGTCGAACGAACAGAGCAGCGTCGTGACGCCGTAATCCGCCCGATCTTTCGGCCTGAAGCAGACGGGGATGAGCAGGTCTCCGTTTTTCAAAACCAGATATTGCGAAGAGCCTGTCGAATAGATCGCGCCGCCGCGCGGATCGTTCCATTCCAACTTCCTGCGCTCCGACCAGACGCCTTTTGCGTCACGCACGAGGTAGACCGGATAGCGCGGCGGCTGTTCGGGAAAATATCTGCCGTTGCGGTAATAGATGATTTCGCCGAGCGCGATCATCCGCTTCGTCTTCGCGTGATACTGCGGAACGACATCGCTGACGGCCTCTTCGATGTCGCCGTTGAACTGGCGGCGACCGAAACCCGGAATCGGGCGAGGCTCGCTCCACGTTTGCCCGTTGTCGGTTGATTCGCGCCAGTGAACGGGGCCGTAATAATCCGAGCCGGAGATGCTCTGCAAAACCATCAGCGCCTTCGCGCCGGTCTTTTCAGGGATCATCGAGACTCGCGGAATGAACCAGGTCGGGCCGCCATTTCGGCCATCGTGCAGCTTGACGCGCTCGATGCTCTCGACGATGTCTTTGATCTCCGTCCCAGCGGAAGAGAATTCGGAGCGTGGCGCGAGACACAGCAGCGCGGCAAAAACGTTAATGAGCAGGAGCTTCTTCATCTCAGGCAGGCAAGCCTTTTTCAATCACGCGTTCCATCGCTTCGGCGAATGTGTCAACGTCGCGCAGCGTCGTGTAGACGTTCGGCGTGACGCGCAGGCCCTGGAATTCCGGGTGAACAATCGGCGTCGTGATGATGCGATATTTGTCCATCAGATGGCCGCCAAGCTTGACCATATCAACACCCTCAATGCTGACATTCGCAAGACCGCACGATTGCCTCGGATCAAAGCTGGTCAAAATCTTCACGCCTTTTTGCCCCTCAAGCCGTTTGGCCCAGCGGTGGAAGAGGAAACGCAGCCGCGCCGCTTTGCGCTCCGCGCCGATGCCTTCGTGGAAATCGAGCGCCTCGGCGATGGCCAGCGCGTTGGCCGACGGATGCGTGCCAATCTCTTCAAACTTGCGGATGTTGCCGGCGTTCTTCTCTTCCGAAGCCATCAACGACCAGAGGTCTTTGATCTTCGATTTGCGGACGTAAAGCAGTCCTGTGCCGAAAGGCGCGAGCAGCCATTTGTGCAAGCTCGAACCGTAAAAATCGCAATCGAGATCGGCGTGCTTGAACGGGAAATGCGCGAAGGCGTGCGCGCCGTCAACGATGGCTTCGATGCCGCGCTGGCGCGCCATCTGGCAGATACGTTTGACCGGGAAGATTTGCCCCGTCAGGTTGGTGACGTGACAGAAGTGAATGACCCGGGTGCGCGGCGTGATGTTCTTGTCGAAAATCTCGAAGAGCTGATCAATGCTCGCGGGCGGCACGGGGAACGAGACTTTTCTGACCTTGATCCCTTCGCGCAATTCGCGCTGACGCCACGCGGTGAGCATTCGCGGATAATCCTGATTGGTCGTCAACACTTCGTCGCCGGGTTTGAGCGTGAGACCGAGTTGGCAGTTTTCGAGAGATTCGCTGGCGTTGCGCGTGATCGCTATCTCTTCGGCGTCGCAACCGAAAGCGGCGGCCAAACGGCGTCTCACTGTTTCGATGCCCGGATCCTGAATGCGCCACATCGAATAGACCGGCGCGTTGTTGGCGTATTCCAGATAGCGGCGCATCGCATCCTGCACGACGCGCGGGCTGGGACTGACGCCGCCGTTGTTGAGGTTGATCAGCGTGCGGTCAACGGTGAACGCGTGCTGGACTTCAAACCAGAAATCTTCATCCATCGCCACATCGTCAGGCGTGCGGCCTGAAACGAAGCGCACGGCGTCGAGAGCGCGCGCCAGGCCTTCCTCGTTGAAGCTTGCTGCGGCAAGGCCCGCTGCGCCAAATGTCACGGCGTTTTTCAGAAAAGATCGTCGAGAGAACATGGCTTACCTCCAGGTAAAATCAATTCGTTATTGCCAGCATCTCGGAGATCGTCCTGAAGCTGTAATCTTCGCGCTTCAGACCTGAGACGATTCTCCGAACGGATTTGAGAGATTCGGCGCGGCTTGGATACATCACGTGAAGCAGGATGATCGAGCCGGATTTCGTGTTCGCCAGAACGTGTTCGACGATCCTGTTCGAGTCGCTGGCGATTTCAGGATAAGTCTCCGGCTCGACATCCCAAGTGATGGTCTTCCGCGAATGCCGCGCCAGATACCAGGGGAGCAGAAAAAGCTTCTTGCCGAACGGCGGACGGAAATGAATCGCTCCCTGATACCCTGCCTGACGGATCAATTGATCAGTACGCTCGATCTCAGATGCGATGAACGACGGCGATTTCAAGACCATCCGGTCATGCGAATAAGTGTGATTGCCAAGTTCGTGGCCCGCCGCGACGATCTTACGCCCCTGTTCCACGTTCTTTTCAAGGTCGGCTCCCATAACGAAGAACGTAGCCTTGACGCCCTCTTCGTTGAGAACCGAAAGAACATCTTCGGTCGCGCCCGGCATCGGGCCGTCGTCGAAAGTCAGCGCGACAACCTTCTGATGCGTGTTTATGCGCGGGACGATTTCGCCGAAGAACTGAAACGCCCTCGACTTGCTGATTTGAAAGGACGCGGCGGCAACCACGGTGGCGGCGACAACGATCAACAACAGCGCTTTCGCCCATTTACTGATCATCTTCTATTTTTCTCCGGCGGAAAGATTGATTTGACGGTGTTACAATCGAACGCGGGCGATACTACTACCGCCCTTTTCCGCGATCAAGAAGATCACTGGTTGTAATGATCGAAGAGATTCAAGCCAAATCAATCCTCAATCCGACAGGCGGCTTTCTGGCCAGCTACACGCATTCGCTCAACGCCTATCAGGGCTGCGCGTTCGGCAAGAACTCGTGCCCATATTGCTATGTGCGCGCGATGCCGGTGCAAAGATTTTCGGGCAAACCCTGGGGCGAATGGGTGAAGGCGAAGATCAACGCGCCTGAGTTATTGAAACGCGATCTGGAAGCGGCGAGGCGCAAAGGAACATTCGGAAGCCTGAGAATTTTCATGAGCACGGCGACCGATCCGTATCAAGGCGCCGAAGCGCGATTGAAACTCACTCGCGAAATTCTTGAGGTGTTCGCGGAGAGCGGGGATTTCGGCTTCCTGGTTGTGCAAACGCGTTCTCCGCTGATCGAAAGAGACATCGCCGCGCTTCAGCGACTCGGCTCGCGCGTCGCCGTCAGCTTCACAATCGAGACAAACCGCGAAGAAGTGCGGCGGCAAATCACTCCAGCGTCACCATCCATCGAACGCCGCCTTGCGACGCTCGAACGATTGACCCGCGCCGGATTGAGAACACAAGCCGCAATCAGCCCGGTTTTGCCATGCGACGCTGAAATCTTCGCCGAGTTGATCGCTGCGCGAGCCAGCCGAGCCATAGTTGACACCTTGATTGACGGCGACGGCGCTGGCGGCAGGCGCAGCGCCGAACTGGGAATGCCGCAACTCCTGAAATCTTTCGGCTATGCAGACTGGATGCTGCCTGATGCGCATCTGCCGCTACTCGAAGCCTTGCGCGAACGGATTGGCGCAGATCGTGTAGGCTTCAGTCAGGAGGGGTTCAATCTGCTGTGAATCGCCTGAATTCCGGCCAAATTCCCGGAAATTTTGTTTTGGCTTGGAGCGTCACTGGAGTATTATGCGCGCGATGGAAATATCCCACTCTCAAATGAGCAACGCCTGGACGTAAACTTCCTGAAAGTTTTCGGACTCGTGTGTTTGAGTTTCACAACGGGATTGGTTTCCAGCAGCGCCTACTCACTAGCATCAACGGTGATGCGCCGTCAGGTAGTTTTCGGCTCGCGCAATCGGTGGTTAGGGAGCAGGAGGTAATAATCCCAGAAGCAGCTTCGGTTAGTTGTCTTGTCAGTTTGCCCGTTTTGCTTGCTGAGTGACGATTGCGATAGCCGGAGACCGTTTCCGCCCGGTGAGCCTGCTTCGTTTCTGTTCGAGGAAAATCTATGTCAGTAAGATTGTATGTTGGAAATCTGCCCTTCAGCGTGTCGGAGCAGGACCTGGAAGAAATGTTTGGGCAAATCGGCGTGGTCGAATCAGCCAATCTGGTGACCGACCGGGACACTGGCCGTTCACGCGGATTCGCATTCGTCGAAATGGACACACGCGAAGCCGCCGATGCGGCGATTGCGGCTCTCAATGGCCGCGAAATTGATGGCCGCGCGCTGACCGTCAATGAAGCCAGACCAAGGGAAAGCCGTGGGCCGCGCGGCGGTGGATTCGGCGGCGGACGTGGATTTGGCGGTGGAGGCGGCGGACGTGGTGGCGGATTCAACCGTGACCGTGGCGGGCGCGGCAATCGCTACTAAATAACCAGACAATAGCCAAACGGATGCGGCGGCTCAATACTGGAAATCAGTTTGAAAGCCGTCGCATTCGTTTTTGCGCTATCGGGTCATAACTCTTCTTCAGTGACGAAGAAACGCTCGCTCAACTCATGGAGTTGACGAAGTAAAGCTCGCTCAACTGATCACCCATTATTTTGTCCGCTCTCAAAGCCTGCCAGAGATCCTGCAGCACAAACCCCTGGCCGCTTCTCGATGAAATGGCCATTCCAATTTTGTAACACATGTCGAAATTTGGTGATTCACCCTCGCCCTGTTCCCAAGCCGCAAGACGAGCCTCATTCACGCCGGACATTGTCGAAAGTTCAGGGATTGAAAGTTGAGCTTCTTTGCGTTTTTGCGCGAGTAGTTGGCCGAATTTTTTTAACATAGTACCTTCCCGTG
The DNA here is from genome assembly GCA_022072205.1 of Acidobacteriota bacterium. Classification (GTDB taxonomy): domain Bacteria; phylum Acidobacteriota; class Blastocatellia; order RBC074; family RBC074; genus JAJVID01. The sequence continues at coordinate 5,401 of JAJVID010000054.1, read as the reverse complement.
AGGTGATTATCGAAAGTAATGCTCTGGAAAACCGTAAGCGGATGGCAAGGCAAGTTTGCCTCCTCACGCTAACGCCACTGTCGAAGAGAGCCGAAAAGTGTTTTCAGATTCTGCGTAATTGGCGTGAACTGCAGGGAAATGACGTTGCCCCAGCTCAAGGCCCGCTATCACACTACTCCCAGCATTACAGTTGACTATTACTTCCCGATAACAAACAAGCCGAGACTCCACTCTCGATCATCGGGGTCGCTGATGATCCGGGTGAAAAGCGGAAGAAAATATATGGATGGGCACAAACTGCCTTGTTTGAATTATCGTACGACTTTTTGGGGGGATGCGAGCTCGGTGATAAAACTGGAGGAAAACCCGCGAACCCGGCGCAGTTTACTTCAATGATTAAAACACGGTCAATAACTTTAATTTACGCGGCGATATTTGCAGGCTCTCCGCAGTGACCTATGATTCTTCAGCGTCGGATACGCGCCAGGAGAACACTCAGGAGAACATATGGAAAACATCTCTCAACAAATTGCGCAACTGCGCCACGAATACGTTTCTCTTCCCTTTACCAAAGCCCAAGTCGCCGCCGACCCGATTACCCAGTTCAAAAAATGGTTTGGCGAGGCTGTAAAATCCGAACAACCTGACCCAGAAGCAATGACGCTTTCGACCGCGACGCCCGATGGCCGCGTAACCGCTCGCATTATCCTGCTGAAAGGCTGCGACGAGCGAGGTTTCGACTTCTTCACGAATTACGAAAGCCGCAAAAGCCGCGAGATGACGAGCAATCCACATGCCGCCCTGACGTTTTACTGGCACGCGCTTCACCGGCAAGTCAGGATCGAGGGTGTCGTCGAGAAAATCACGCCTGAAGAATCCGACGAGTATTTTCAGACCCGCCCTCGGGGCAGCCAGATTGGCGCGTGGGCTTCACCACAAAGCGAAGAGATCGCCGACAGAAAAGAACTTGAGCAAAAGGTGTCTGAGACCGAAGCGCAGTTTAAAGATCAGCCGATCAACTGCCCGTCGTTCTGGGGTGGCTTCCGCCTGAAGCCGGAAAGAATCGAATTCTGGCAAGGGCGCGAGAGCCGCTTGCACGACAGGATTCTGTATACCTTGCGCGATGGAGTCTGGCGAATTTCCAGACTCGCGCCTTGAATGGAGAATGAGAGTGGGAGAGTGGGAGAGTGGGAGAGTGGGAGAGTGGGAGAAGATGAAGTCAAATCTTTTTGTCTCCCGCTCTTCCGCTCTCCCACTCTTTCTGGGCTAGGCTGGCAACAACCCCTTGATCTCGCGCACGACGCGTTCAACCTCCTGCTGGTCGGCCAGCGCGATCATGAAAAATTTGTACCCTTCGCTGATGCAGACCACGCCATTGGCGAAAAACCAGATTCCGTTCAGCAAAGGATTGGCGCCGAGAATCAGGCTGACTGGAAAACCCGTAACGGTCGCGCCCGAAAAAGCCGCGCCGATCATCGAAGCCCCAGCCGCGACGCTGAACGCTCCGAGCAAAGGCGCGCCGACGTACTTCGTCAGGTTGCGCTGAAATTCAATGCGGCCCCGCTCAGCTTCATCCAGCTTCCCCTCGGCCAGCATTCGCTCCTGATCTTTCAAATACTCATTGTATTTTTCGGTCAGCTTGCGGACGCCGACTACGGGGAGCGCGCTATGGAAAAACCAGTTGTTGGCCGCGCCCGCGCCAAGGATTGTCGCGCCCAAGTTCGGCAACGCCGATCCGACACGCACACCAGCGATCATCGAAAACGTGACGACGGCGGTCTTGCCCGGATTCTCCCTGATCCACTCGCGGGCCTTTTGATAACCGCTGATCGCGGCTTCGGTCACGCGCGCGCCGCTAGCGCCGACGTTGTACGCCTGCTCGGCGCGGCGGTAATAAGTTTGCGCGCTGCCGAAGATTTCGCGCGCAGTCTCCTCGGCGGTCTTTGAAAATTGTTCGGCCCCGGTTTGCGCGGCTTGCGCGCCTTCACGAAAAGTCTCTTCGGCTTTGGCCGCCGTCTCGCGCAGGTTCTCTCTGACCCTGTACTGATCATCGAATTTATCGAACTGTTCGCGCGCCACGCCAGCCGCCTGATTAATCGTCTCTCCGGCTTTGCGCGCCACGTCGCCCGCCACGTTGACGCCCTGCTCGACCTTGTTCTTCAGATCGAAGCGTTCATCCAAATCCTGCGCCGTGCGCCGCGCCGCTTCTCGCAATTGATCGAATATGCTATTGCTCATCGAAATTCCTCCACTGACCATTTCTTGTGCGGTTACGATGATAGCTTACGCCAACGTCGCCGTGAAAGTTCGGAGTCCTCACCTGCAACGCGTTACTCCACCACCAGCGCGGCCCTGTAAATAATCAGCGATGATGAGGCGATTTGTTGCCCCGAACCGTCATCGTTTGTTTACTCCGATCCGGAAATGTCAGCCCATCCTGCGCTCTTCGAATTTCCTCGCTTCGATAAATCATTAGCAGACAAGCCGATTGGACAATCCTTGCAACTCCGCCCATCTCTGGCACGCTTCGTGCTTAGTTGTTAAACGACAATTGATTGATGTTTGAAGTATCAGCTTCACGGCGATGGAAATGACGGATGTATCTCTTGCCCCATCAATGTGGCTGTGCTTATGGGTTCACGAAAAAAACTAGGAGAAGATATGCAGCGAGCGCAACAGAAACTGATGATAGCAAGCCAAAGCAAGACGACAACGTTGAAGAACAATTTACTGAAAGACCGGGAATCCCGGCGAATTGAGCAGTTGAGGGCAAACGCCGAAGTTCGCAGGAGGGCGTTGCAGGCTGATCAATTTCAGACCGGCGGCCGGAACAACGGATAATTCGCGTCCAAAAAGCCAAACACGATTGGGGCATGACGAAAGGGATCACCTCCCTCTCACCATGCCCCTAAGCTTTTAGCGCCACTCTATTGGCCGCTTGATATGTTGTTCGCATCAGCCGCACAAGCGCCAACGCCACAAACAAACTGCCGGGAATGGTGTCGAGCATCAGCCAGTCGAGCCAGGATGAATACAGCGATTCGAGCAGCTTAATCACTCACTCAACCGTAGACTCATGCAGGCCGCCGATGAACGCAGCCAACCACCGTCTCGCCATCGCACGCGACGAAGAACCCGCTGAAGTGTTCCGCCACGCCTTCAACCGGAAGATCAACTTCGGCGAGCAGCGACAAAACCTCGTCGAGGTCTTGCGCTCTGGCGCGACTGATCGCCGCGTTCATTTGCAGCCCCCTCCAAGTTGAACCATCTCAGGCGGCCCTGCCACACAACACGCCGCCGCTTTCGGCTCGGCGACTTCCGGCAGATTATCTTCGAGCACTACGAAGACCTCCCAGCGATAACCGTTCGGGTCAACCACCCAGGCCTTGTCCTGCACGGCGTAACAGCAACTGGTCTGCTTCTCTTCGAGCGCGATCTTCAGGCCGCGCTCTTCCCAGCGTTTTTGCATTTCGGTCACGGCCTCTGTGCTGCCGACCTGAACGCCGAGATGATTGAGACCTCCGGCTTCCCTGACTGGATTCTCGTTGAGTGTCAGATTGACGCCCGGCTCGGCCACGTCGAATTTGGCGTAACCACGACGGACTTTGACCGGCTCCACGCCCCACAGCGCGCGGTAAAACGCGAGCGATTCCTCAAGATTGTTGACGTTCAGCGCCACGTGCAATTTCGGTGTCATAACGTTTGCCTCCTTTTCCTGTTGAAAGCCAGCGCGCTAGTGGCGCTGACCGAAACTACATACGGCTACCCGTATGCAAGCGGGAAGATACCCCCACGAACTACATACGTCAAGGCAAATATAGTCTTGTCGCAAAAATTTTCTTCTTCGACTATAATCCCGCGCGTATGGCGCGAACGGAAAACAACCCAGACAAAAAAACACCGCGAAATAAGCTGCTGCCGCAGATGGCGACGTTCCTGAAGGCCTGCGCCGATCAGACGCGGTTGCGGTTGATCAACCTGATGGCTGCCGAAGGCGAGATTTGCGTCTGCCATCTGGTTGACGTGCTCGGAACAAACCAGCCGAAGGTTTCGCGCCATCTGGCTTATCTGAAGCGCGCCGGACTGGTCACAGACCGCAAGGACGGTTTGTGGGTTCATTATCGCCTGGCCGAGCCGCTCGCCAATCACGCCAGACAGTTGATTGAATGCATCAATTCCTGCTTCGCCGAATCGCCTGAGATGCGGCGAGATGTCGTCAAGCTGCGCGCAGTCCGCACGGCTCAGCCAATCGTAAAAATTACGCGTAAAAGCGAACGCAACCCTTCCGTCAAACCGGACTGATCGCCCGCGCCTATCACTCCCTTTGACAGACGATCATTCGCCGCGTAGACTTCGTGTACAAACTACACTAAGACGGAGTTTAGCGAAGGCGCGATGGAATCGAATCCTAACAATCCCCGTTTTTCAGGCCTGGCGACAGACCTTTATCAATTGACTATGGCTGCGGCCTATCACGCGAACGGGCGCGACGAGCGCGCAAGCTTCGAGTTGTTCGCGCGTCGTCTGCCGAAAGGCCGTTCGTACCTGATCGTCGCCGGTCTGGAACAGGCGCTGGATTATCTGCGGCGCTTGAGCTTCTCGCCCGGCGAGATCGAGTACCTGCGCCGCCTGCCTGTTTTCGCCAACGTGTCGCCCGCATTTTTCGACTACCTGCGCGATTTCCGCTTCACCGGCGACGTGTGGGCGATGCCTGAAGGAACGATTGCGTTCGCGGGCGAGCCGCTGCTTCGCGTCACCGCGCCACTCATCGAAGCTCAGATCGTCGAAACCTACCTGCTTGCGGCGATCAACTTTCCAACTTTGATCGCCACCAAAGCGGCGCGTATCGTCGAGGCGGCGCAAGGGCGCGGTGTGATCGAATTCGGCGCGCGGCGCGCTCACGGCTTCGGCGCGGCAATCTACGCCGCGCGCTCAGCCTTCATCGGCGGCTGCGTCGGCACGTCGAACGTCGAGGCGGGACGGATGTTCGACATTCCGGTCTACGGCACGGCGGCGCATTCGTTCACGATGGCTTTTGATCGCGAGATTGACGCGTTCCGCGCCTACTTCAAAGTTTTTCCCGAAAGCACTACGCTGTTGCTGGACACTTACGACACGATTGAAGCGGCGCGGATGGCGACGGAGTTTGGGCCGAAGTTGCGCGGCGTGCGGCTGGACAGCGGCGATATGATTGAATTGTCGAAACAGGTCAGGGCGATATTGGATGAAGCGGGAATGCGGCAGACGAAGATTTTGGCCAGCGGCGATCTCAACGAATACAAAATCGCCGAGATGATCGCGTCGGGCGCGCCGATTGATTTGTTCGGCGTCGGCACTGATCTTACGACTTCGTACGACGCGCCCGCGCTCGGCGGCGTTTACAAGCTGGTCGAAGTCGAAT
>JAJVID010000036.1:8397-12879 GCA_022072205.1 Acidobacteriota bacterium | reverse complement strand
CGGACGATCAACGCGCGCGGCCTGACCGTCATCCCCGGCGTCATTGATCCGCACTCGCACGCCGATCTGATCCTGCCGCTCAATCCAAAAAAACAAATTGAGTTGATGCGGTGCAAGCTTGCGCAGGGCGTCACGACGACCATTGTCGGCAACTGCGGTCTGGGTTGCGCGCCTATCGCCAACCGCGAAGCAGAAGGCATCCTGCGCGCAGTCAACGCCTGGATGACGCCTGAATCAATCGCCTGGAAGTGGCGCACGGTCGGCGAATACCTCGATCAAATCGAATCGAACGGTTTGGCGATCAACATCGCCACGCTCGCGCCGCACGGCCCCGTTCGCATCTCGGCGATGGGATTGGCGAAAGGCTCGCCGTCGTCATCCCAGATGAAAAAGATGCGAGCGATGGTCGCGCGGGCGATGAAGGACGGCGCGCTGGGGCTTTCGACCGGATTGATCTATCCGCCGGGGATGTATTCGGACACGGATGAGTTGAAAGAGTTGGCCCGCGTCGTGGCCGATCACAACGGCATTTACACCAGCCACATTCGCGGATCGAGCGAGACGCTGATCCCGGCGGTTAATGAATTGCTCGAAGTCGGGCGCGCGACCGGCGTCCGCGTTCATCACTCGCACAACGAAGCTGTGGGTCGTGAGCATTGGCCGAAGATTGATCGCGCGCTGGCGATGGAAGAACAAGCGGAGCGCGAAGGCGTGCGCGTGAGCTTCGACATGTTCCCCTACACCGCCGCCGCCACGATGATGATCGCCATCTATCCGCCCTGGGCTTTGGAAGGCGGCGTTGATCAGCTTATCGAAAGGTTGAAAGATCAAAAGACACGGCGGCGCATCGAGCGCGACGTCGAACGGAAAAAACCTTCCTGGCCGCCGTGGCGCGAACGCGGTTGGCCGCACAATCTGGTCAGAGCCACAGGCTGGGACGCGATCCACATCGGCTACGTCGAATCACGCCGAAACAAACGTTACGAAAAACGCAGCCTGGCTGAGTTGGCGCGGATGACAGGCAAACGGCCATTCGACGCCATTTCGGATTTAATCATCGAGGAGCGCGGGCAGGTTTCGATGCTGATTTTTGAAATCAGCGGCGAGCGCGATGAACGGGAACTGCTCGCCAAATACGCGCGGCATCGTTTGAGCGCGTTCTGCACAGACGCCGAAGATTACGGGCGTGGCTTGCCGCATCCGGCGGCTTACGGCGCGTTCGCGCGCATCCTGTCGAAGTTCGTGCGCGAAGATCGGGCGCTGACGATTGAAGAAGCCGTTCGCAAGATGACTTCGTATCCGGCGCGCATCTTCGGATTAAAAGATCGCGGCGTGATTCGTCCGGGAGCCTTCGCCGATCTGGCGCTGCTCAACTCCGGTCTGACTAATGATCGCGCGAGTTATGAAAACCCAAGACGCGAGGCAACCGGAATCAAGCTTGTGATCATCAATGGCCGTGTCACCTTTGAACACAATCAGGCCTTAGACAATTTGCCCGGATCAGTGATTAGAAATAACGACTGATCCGTCTCACTTACGAACTCCACGGCGCTCCTTGCCCATGTCTTGTCGTGGAGAATGCAAAAGCTTTGTCCAGGAGCCTGTCCGCCGCATAACCCCAGATCCCGAAAAATATTGATAAGCGGCATTTTTGCAAGCGAGGCTGAAGCTGTGTGGAGGCGCTCCGCTTTCACACCCACATAAAAAACAACAAAACCCTCAGAGAGGAAAAGCAGTAACTATGAAATCAATGTGGAATGGATTTGTAGCTTTGCTCACCATCACCGCGCTGTCGCTTGTTTCTTTAACCACAAGCGGCGCGGCGGCGATATTCGACGATGACAACGAGACCGAAATCACAGGCCCGATCATCAGCCTTCCCAACAATCCGGAGTTCATCGGACAGTGGCAGGTCATTCGAACCAAAGTCAACGTCACCAAAGACACTAAAATTGACCAGACACGCGGCAAAGTGGCCGTCGGCGCGATAGTCGAGGTCAAAGGCGTGAAGCAGAATGACGGCTCGATCAACGCTACTGAAATCGAAGTCAAACTCGCTCCGTTCAGCGGATTACCCATTAAATTTTCAGGCAAGATCGAAGATCTGCCCAGCGCTCCGGGACGCGTAGGCGATTGGAAAGTCGCGGGCAAAATCATTCACGTCTCCGCCACGACCAAGATCGAGGAGGATCGCGGCAAAGTCGCTGTCGGAGTCTTCGTTGAAATCGAAGGCCTGATTCAACTCGACGGCTCGATCAACGCGCTCGAAATCGAAGTCAAACCGGACGGCGTGTCAGGCATTCCGGTCAAATTCCTCGGACGGATCGAGAAACTTCCGAGCGGCGCCACGCGCATCGGCGATTGGGTCATCAGCGGGCGCACGGTCAAAGTCACTGATAAGACCGTTATCAAAAACGAGCGCGGCGAACCGATGATCGGCTCGCTGGTCGAAGTCGAGGGACTGGTTCAACTCGACGGCTCGATCAACGCCACCAGGATCGAAGTCAAAGGCGACATTGACAACCCGACTCTCTACGTCAGCTTCCGCGGCGTGATCGAAGCGCTGCCGTCCGATCCGAAATTCATCGGCGATTGGAAGGTCAGTGGGCGCACGGTCAAAGTCAACGACAGGACTGCGATCAGCCAGGAGCGCGGCAAGGTCGCGGTCGGCGCGTATGTCGAAATCGGCGGAACGCTCAACACCGACGGATCGGTCAACGCGCTGAAGATCGCCGTGCGCGAGGCGCCGAACCCGCCGGGCTACATCCGCTTCGTCGGCAGGATCACCGCGCTGCCCGGCACGCAGGATCTGACCGGCGATTGGAAAGTCGGCGAACGTGTCGTGCACGTCACGACCAACACCAAAATTGATCAGGACAAGGCCAAAGCCGCCGTCGGCGCGCTGGTCGAAATCGTCGGCACGCTGCGCAATGACGGTTCGGTGGACGCGGCGAAGATCGAAGTCAGGAACGGATCGAACGACACGGCCAATTACATCCGGTTCTTCGGTCTCATCTCCGCTCTGCCGCCCGCTGTGACTCTCGACGGCCAGAGCGTCAACGACAACAAACTGATTGGCGATTGGACTATCGGCGGCAAGACGGTTCACGTCGCTGCGCGCACGCGCGTCCGCCAGGAGCACGGCGCGCCACGCATCAACGCTTTCGTCGAAGTCGAAGGCAACCTGCGGGCCGACGGCACGATTGACGCTTACGTGATCGAGGTCGAACTCGACGCGGACGCGCCCGCCGGCGCGGTCGGCTTCATCAACTTCTACGGCCAGATCAAAGGACTGCCGCAGCAGGGATTGATCGGCGATTGGACGGTCGGATCGAAGACTGTTCACGTCAACGACAAAACCAGGATTGACGAGCGGCGAGGCAAAGTCGCGGTGAACGCCGTCGTCGAAATCTACGGCTACCTGCTCAAAGATGACACGGTCAACGCGCTCAAAGTTGAAGTTCGTCCCGTGCCGCCAACCACCGCCGCGAACATCAACCGCAGCTACGTCGAATTCATCGGCACGCTGACCGAATTGCCCGACACGAGGCATTACATCGGCGACTGGAAAGTCGGCGGGAAGACCATTCACGTCAAAGAGCGCACGGTGATCTTCCGCGAACGCGCCGCCATCAATCTCAACGTGACTGTTGAAATTTATGGCGCTGAATTGGCTGACGGTTCGATTGACGCGAAATTCATCGAGGTCGAACACGGGCCGGCAGGCGCCAGCTTCGTCACGTTCGCGCCGATAGCTTCGGTCAACGCGGGAAGCTTTTTGACAACCAGTTCGGCTGCGACGATCACCGCGGCCTTCGGCGTCAACCTTGCGCCGCGCGTCGAATCGGCGAAGAGTCTGCCGCTGCCGACAACGCTCGCCGGAGTTTCCGTGCTGGTTGACGGCGAGCCTGCGGGCCTGTTCTTCGTCTCCCCGAATCAGATCAACTATCTGGTCCCCGACGGCGTGTCGCCCGGCGCGGCCCAGGTGACGGTGATGAATGGCGGCAATGTCGTCGCACAGGGTTCGCTCGATCTCGGCGTCGTCGCTCCCAGCCTCTTCACGCTCAACGCGAGCGGACAGGGCGCGCCCGCCGGAATCCTGTTGCGAGTCAAAGCCAACGGCCAGCAATCGTACGAACCGCTGGCTTCGGCGATTAAACGGCAACCCGGCGACAAACTCTTCCTGATCCTGTTCGGCACGGGTTTGAGCGGAGCCGAGAATTCGGACGGCTCCACCGCAAACGGCTTCGCTGAAAATGTCCAGGCGACAATCGGCAATGCCAACGCGCAGGTCATATTCGCCGGCGCGGCGCCCGGATTCGCCGGACTCGAACAGGTGAACATCGAGATTCCGCCGAACGTCTCAGGATCGAACCTCGCGCTGCTCATCAAAGTGAGCGACAGCGACGGCAAACTGATCCGCTCAAACACGGTAACGATCTCGATTCAGTAAATTGAGTTGAGCGGCGGCTGTCTTTCCAA
>JAJVID010000036.1:0-8297 GCA_022072205.1 Acidobacteriota bacterium | reverse complement strand
GTGCTGACGACCGGTTTTCTCAGCGCGGCGTATTCAAAAAGTTTCAGCGGGCACGATCCGTCCGAGACCGCGTCGTGGGTGAAAGGCAGCAGGCAGACGTCCATCGCCGCGACGTGGTTCATAGCATCGCGATAAGGCATCGCTCCGGTCAGCTTGATGTTGGTCAGGCCCAGATTGGCGATTCGTTCCTGCAAGTGTTTCAACCGGCGTCCGCCTCCGACGAGCAGGAACTTCACGGCTGGGAGTCTCCTGGCCGATTCCAGAATCAGATCGAAATCTATCCAGTATTCAAAAGCTCCGACAAAGCCGACCGTCGGTTCGGTCACGCTGGAACGCCACGCGCTGCCATCGGCTCGATCAAGCTCCGCGATGTCGGCGCCGTTGGGCAGCATCAGAACCGGGCGTTTGACCTGTTCCTGAAGCACGCTCGAAGCCACAGTGACGGTGGAGGCGCGAGAGATCATGCGTTCCTGCACGACGTTGGCGATAAAACTTCCGCCAGCCCTCGCCACGAACCTGTCTTCCACTTCCATCATCGCCACCAGGTCGTCGGCCAGGTCGAAATGAGCGCGGCATCCGGTCTGCTGGGCCAGGCGAAGCAGCGGCGCCTGCGGCAGGTTGTAGACCATCAGAACATCTATCCGCTCTTTTTCGATGAGGCGGCGAATCTGGCCGATTGAAGTCAGCGAGATCAAACCCTTCTTCAACAGCTTCGTTCGGCTGATGGGCGCGCGCCAGAACGAGCGCAGGCTTTCGGGCGCGTAAAGCTCGCTGACGGTCAAGCCGGGCGGCAATGCGCCGTCGCCGTTGGCGATGTCGGTCGCGCTGATGTCGTTGATGCCCATCGGCGGCGCCGTCAGCGCGTAGACCTGATGGCCGAATTGACAGAGATGCGTGAGGAGTTGGTGATACCGGCTGCGATTCGCCGAATGCCATCGCGCCAGATATGGGAAAAGTATCTTCATTGTCGTGTGTGTGTTCGTGTGTGGTTGATCATCTGCCGGCGCGCAGCCAGATTCGCTGCCCCTGCTTGCCGCGCCGGATCATCGCAATCGCGAAACTGTAAAGCCACATCGCCACGTAACGCGGCGTCGAAAGAAGGTCGAACAGGTAGCGGCGCGGGTTATCAACAATCGCCGCCGCGCCCAGGTAATAAGCCGCATCCATCGCCAGCCCGGCCAAAGCAATCCAGAACAGAGACGGAATCAGTATTGATATGAGCAGCAAAAGCGCCCGCAATCCGATGAAGAGGACTTTGGGGCGCAGCAGCAGCAGCGGCAGCAGGAACCACGCTCCGAATCCGCCGCCGATCAACGCCGCGACGATTTCACGCGGGTAATCGCGCAAGACCTGCAACTGCCCCTGAAACCATCTGGCTCTTTGCCGCGACGCGCCGGAGGATTGCTGCGGTTTCGGATCGAGAACCACCGCTTGCGAAACGAACTCAACCCGCTTCTTCTGCGAAGCCAGTAAAACATCCAGTTCCAAATCTTCCGCCAGCGTGTGCAAACGCGGGGCGATGGCGGCCAGAACTTCGCCGCGAAACGCCATGCCGGTTCCGCGCAATGGAACCGGCCAGCCGCATCGTTTACGGGCTTCGTCGTCTATGCGTTGCATCAGCACTTCAGACCATCCGGCCAGACGGCCCGTGCTCGCGTCCGCGTCCGGCGCGACGAAAGCTTGAACGGCGGCCAGATCGTCGCCGCCGCTCGCCATCGCGTTTCTCAACGCGCGCAGGCTGCCTTTCATCAACCGGCTGTCGGCGTCCAGGATCAACACCGCGTCGCGCGACCGCCATTCAGCTTCGTGCTTCGGCAACCACCAGGCGATCACAGCGCATTTTCCCAGACGCCCTTCTGAACGCTCTGCGACTTGCGCCCCCGCGATTGCGGCTTCGACGGCGGTCTTGTCGGAGCAGCGGTCGGCCACCACCCAGACGCTGCTGCCTGGCCATTCGCCCAGATGTTCCTTGAGAGCCGCGACGGTCGGCCCGATTGTCCCGGCTTCATCGTGCGCGGCGATCAGGATCGCGCAACCCCGCGACGAGGTCGGCTCCGGCGCTTCTTCACACTCCGGCTTCGCCGCGCGCAGACACAAAAGGCACGCGCGAAGAAAGCTGTCCGAAAGCAGCAACAGTGCCGCTGACTGAACAATCAATCTGGAAACCGGTTCGAGGTCTTGCATCGAAAATTTTTCGGGAGAGGCCTGCGGGCAAGCTCGCAGCTTCAATGGTTCTTTGCAGTGTACGCGAAGGATTTGAATTCGAATCCTGACACAGGGCAATCACCGTTCGCGTAATCGCGACAACTTCATCGAAGGGACGGGTGAGGATGAAGTGTTTCCAGCGACGCGCGCGAGTTTAGCCAAGCAGATCAGAACGGTCAATACATTTTCAAAATTGCCGATTGACAGAACCAGACTCAGATGCTTTAATCCGCGCGTCGTTTTCATGTCCGCCCCGTGACTCGACACCCCCCGTAATCAATCGCAAGCACAACTTCACCAGCGCATCCCGACATTGTGTTTCGACTGTTTGCCGTTCTTCTTCAAACGAAAGCATCCTCCATATTCTAAGGCAAATTCCAAAGTCTGTTTGAAATTCTGTTTCTGCGATTTGGCGCAACACGGCGCGCAGTGGTGTCAGATGGTCTGCGACGCCTGAAGAGATTTTGATGGAATAACGAACGACGGCGCTGAATCGTATTTTGGCCCTGCTGATCCTGGCGACACGTCAGCTTACACACACACCTATTCAATCCTCACGACTTTTCCCTCGACCGCTCGCGCCTTCGCGCAAGGTTTGCCCTCCGGCGGTCGTGAATGCGCTTCGCATTCAAATTCATCCGAATAGCTCTTTCGCGCCTTGATCCTCACGGCGCGGAGAAAAACCCGACGCTGCTCGAGCGTAACTAACAACTCGCGTCCCGGGTTCGGGAGACCTGTGTGGATTGGTATGTCTGCGGGCGTCCCGCGCGGGGAGTTTTTGCAACCGATCAAGGTGTGTAGGAGGAATCATGAAGTTCACAATGAGGCGAGCGGCTTTGCTTGCGCTCTGCCTGGCCGTCTCTTTTCTTTCAGTCCACGCGACCAGCGTGATCGTTCCCAGCGATGACGAAATGATAATCGGCGCGCGCGCCATCGTGCGCGGCACGGTCACTTCGATCAACAGCGGCTACGACAATCAACATAACGCGGTCTTCACTTATATCAACCTTCGAGTCTACGATGTCCTGAAAGGCCAGCTTGCGTCGAACGACATCATCATCAAACAGGCGGGCGGTGTGGCGGGCGACCGGGGCGCGATGCTCTTTGGCGCGCCCGAATTCACGGTCGGCGAAAACGTGCTGCTCTTCCTGGACACCTGGTCTGACGGCAGCCTGCGCGTTTACAACTGGTTTCTGGGGAAATTCAGCATCGGCGCGCAACGCGTCTCCGGCAAACAGATGGTGAGGCGGCAAGCGGCGGGGCGCAACGTTGACGTCATCGGCAGGTCGCCCGCCGGCCCCGCCACCGACCAGATGGATTTGACCGCTTATCTTCAAATGGTTCGCTCTCGCGTGTTGACGAACCGCCAGAAATCGCTCGATCACGAATCCAGATTTTTCAGAAACGTCCGAATGCGCGCGGTTCCGAACGAGGTTTTGAACCTGTCGTCGCAACCGACCATCCAGAACTTCACGTTCATCAACAGCACCAGGCCGCCGCGATGGTTCGAGCCGGACAGCGGACAATCCGTCGTCTTCAAAATCAACACGTCGGGCGCTCCGAATTCGCAGATCGTCAATGACGTGAATGCGGCGATGAGCGCATGGTCTACCGTCAGCAACAGCGCGCTGCGCGTCACCAACGGCGGCTCGACCGGCGGATGCGGCCTGCTGGTTGCCGATGGCGAGAACACCATCTCGTTCAACAACTGCGACAGCTATTCGCCTTTCTCTCCTTCGGCGGGACAAACCTGTTCGGGCATTCTGGCCGCCGCCGGAATCATCAACTACAGCCTTTCGCAGACCAAAGTGGTCAACGGCATTACGTTCTACCGGGCCTTCGAGGCCAACATGTCCTTCAATCCTTACGCGAGTTGCTACTTCAGCAACAGTTGCAACGTGCGCGAGATCGCCACGCACGAAATGGGCCACACGCTGGGGCTGGGCCATTCGTCTGATCCGGCCTCGACGATGTACGCTTACGCTCACTTCGATGGGCGATGCGCCGGCTTGCGTTCCGACGACGAGAACGCCATCAGGTTTATCTATCCCGGAACGGCGCCTTCAGCTCCTTTGATCATCGCAACCTCGACAATGCTGGGAGCGCGAGTCGGCGGTTTCTTTTCACAAACGCTGGTGGCGGCGGGAGGAGTCACGCCGTACAACTGGAGACTGGTCGGCGGCGCGTTGCCGCCCGGCTTGAACCTGACTTCAGGCGGGACGATCAGCGGGACGCCACTGGCGGGCGGAACATTCAACTTCACAGTCCAATTGACCGACGCGGCGTTCCACAGCGTGCAAAGAGCCTTGAGCATTTCTGTCGCGGGTGGCGTTACGCCCACGCCCACACCGACGCCATTGCCCACACCAACGCCCAGACCGACTCCAACTCCGACTCCGAGACCGACTCCAACTCCGACTCCAAGACCGACTCCAACTCCGACTCCGAGACCGACTCCAACTCCGACTCCGAGACCGACTCCAACTCCGACTCCAATACCGACGCCAACGCCGACTCCGGCGCCTACGCCTCCACCGCCAACCGGCGGAAGGGCTAGGCTGGGTGATTTCGATGGCGACGGCAAGGCCGATTTAGCTCTGTGGCGCGGTTCGGCTGGTTACTATCAACTTCTGAACAGCGCCAGCGGCGGATTGCAGGACGTGCAGCAGAGAGAGTGGGATCCAGGCTTCATACACATCGTCGTCCCCGGCGATTACGATGGTGACGGCAGGATTGATTGCGCGGTCTGGCGTCAGGAAGGCGGCGTCTGGTTGATCATCAACAGTTCAAGCAATTCGCTGACCATTAAAAGACTGGGGGCCAGCGGCGACACGCCTGTTCCCGCCGATTACGACGGCGACGGCAAGACTGATATCGCCGTCTGGCGCGGCTCGACCAGCAACTGGCAAATCGTTCAGAGTTCCAATGGCGCGACACGGAACGTGCAATGGGGATCGTCGGCTGGAGAGTATGGCGACATCCCGGTTCCCGCCGATTATGACGGCGACGGCAAAGCAGACATCGCCGTCTGGCGCTCGGCGAACGGCAATTGGTTCATCATTAACAGTTCGACGGGCGCATACGTCACTAAACTCCTGGGCATCACCGGCGACAGGCCTGTGCCCGCCGATTACGACGGCGACGGAAAAGCCGACGTCGCTGTCTGGCGCGGCTCGACTGGTTACTGGTTCATTCGCAGAAGCGCTACGAACATGACAATGATGACCAGATGGGGATCAATGGCCAATCCTTACCGCGATCTGCCGGTTCCCGCCGATTACGACGGCGACGGCAGAGCCGACATCGCCATCTGGCGGCAATCCACCGGCTCCTGGCAAATCATCAACTCATCCAACAGAAGCGTCCGCACCCAAACGTTCGGCGCATCCGGCGACATACCGATGACGTTGAAGTAAAACCCGCTGGACAAAGCAAGAGCCGCGGAAAGTCTGCGCAGACTTTCCGCGGCTCTTTTATTTTCACGGCGCGCCTTGTAGCGTCACTTCCGCCCGATGATCAATGTCGCTTTGATCGAAACGTCGAAATCCATCATGCGGCGCTCTTCGTCTATGATCTTCACCAGTTCCTGGCGGACGCGATCCCGCATCTCCTGATCGGGCAACATCGCGAACCAATCGTCGAGAAAGAACGCGCTGATCAGGGGCGCTTCGAAAAATTCATTCCCGCCGCTGTAATCGAAGCGCTCTTTTTGCGTCACGCTCCTGACATCCTTGAGGCCGGCGGCGGTCGCCACATCTTCGGCGTCGCTGACCGTCAATCGCTCGGTGATCAAGCCCTCAAGTTGCGGCGCGTATTCGAGCAAATTCTGATTGTGAAGCGCTTCCCAGTAGATCGAAAAGAATTCATCGAAGCTGCCGCGCGTTGTCAGTTTCAACGCGACCGTCGCGCCTTTCTTTGCGACCCGCGCGAGTTCGACCAGCGCGGGAACGATCTCAGAAGGCGACGCCATCGAAACATCGCCGATCACAAGATCGAATTCGTCATCGGGTAATCCGAGCGATTGCAGCGAACCGTGATGAAACTCTACGCGCTTGGCCTTTGCGACTTCGGCTTTGCCGCGCGCCAGCGCCAGCCTTTCGTGGCTGGAATCAACGCCGACAACCTGTGTCTTCGCGCCGCCTCTGACCGCCAGGTCAATCGCATAACCGCCGGTCCCGCTCCCGGCGTCCAGAAACTTCCCGTCCTTCGGCAGTTCGACCTCGTCATCAACCAACTGATCGAAAGCTTCGCGCCAGACGGGCACGACGTACAGATCGTAAAGATACGCCATCTCTTTAGCGTCTTTCGGAGCATTTGAATTACTTTGATTCATAACTTGATACTAGCCAATCAGTCGCAGCGGCTGCAAGTAGCGACACGACACTATAATGCGCAAGATTTGCCAAGCATTCTCCAGGGCAGGGTGTTATGCTCTCCGCGTGTTCGAGCACGAATACCGCAATCGCATCAACAAAGTAATCAAAGCCATCATCCGCGATCCGAGCGGCGACTGGAATACTCAAGCTCTGGCTGGCCTTGCTGGGATTTCAGCCTTTCACTTCCACCGCATCTTTCGCGCGCTGACGGGCGAGACCATGTTGTCTTTCGTGCAGCGTCGGCGCTTGTTGCGGGCGATTGAGTTGATCAACGAAGGCAAATTCACACTGACCGAGATTGCGCTGGAAGCCGGTTTCGATTCCGGCTCGTCGCTCTCGCGGGCGTTCAGGAAATATCTCGGCTGCTCGCCGACGGAATACCACAAACACCACTCATCGCCGCTGCTGCCGCCGCCACATCCGAGTTCTTCAGGGAGGGGAAAGATGCAGGTAGAAATCAGGGAGACGCCCTCGCGCGACGCGCTGATTGTCGAGCGCAAGGGATTGGTTGATCAGAATTTCAATCAGGCCGCAGCGGAAGCTTTTCGCGCGCTGACCGGCGAAATCAAACGAGTCAACGGCTGGAGCGCCATCCGCGAACGCATCGGGATGTGCCCGGACGAAGCGACAATGGCGCCGGACGCAGAAGCGCGCTATCAGGCCGGATTCTTTTGCGAAGGCGAATTGCCAGTAATGAGCGACGAAGTGCGGCGTGTGACGGTTCCCGGCGGACGATGGGCTACTTCGATTCATCAAGGCTCGTATGAAACGCTCTGGCAAAGCTGGAATCGGTTGTATCGGGACTGGCTGCCTGCGTCCGGGCTGGTTTTGCGCGACGCGGCGCCGTTCGAGATTTATATCAGCGATATAAAAACAACGCCGCCCGATGAACTGCTGACCGAAATCTGGATCCCGATTGAATGAAAACGCGACTGTGGCCAGCCTGAAGCTGCTCGGATCGTGCGGCAAGCCGCGCTGCGCGGTTTGCCGTATGGCTTGGTGGTTTATCTGGCGATGTAGGCGGTAACCGAGACTCGGCCCCGCGAACGTCAATTGTGAGATGGGACAAGTCGCCATCTTGTCCCACGTTATCCGAGGAGATTGCGATGAAAAACGATTCACTGCTTAATTTCAGCGTCGCGCGACGCTTTAGCGCGCCGCTCAAGAGGATGAAGAAATTCGCGTCAGCGGGTTTCGTCGTGGCGCTGCTGTGCGGGGCGGCTTCCATCCAGCCGCTGCGCGCGCCAAGTGAGTCCGATCCGGAAAATCGAAACACAGGAGCGAATATGAAGATCGTAGTAACCAGCGTGATGGTCAACGACCAGGACAAAGCCCTCAAGTTCTACACCGAAGTTTTGGGCTTTGTGAAGAAGATGGATATTCCGATGGGCGGCCCCAGATGGCTGACGGTGGTTTCGCCCGAACAGCCTGACGGGCCGGAACTGTTGCTTGAGCCGATGAGTTTCGCGCCCGCCAAGACTTACCAGAAAGCCCTGTTCGACGCCGGAATACCTTTGACTTCTTTTGCCGTCGAGGATATTGAAGCGACCTATCAAAAACTAAAGAAGCAGGGAGTCGTGTTTCGCGCCAACCCCACAAAAATGGGGCCAGTGACCGTCGCCACGTTCGATGATACTTGCGGCAACCTGATCCAGATCGCGCAGAAGTAACGCGCGTTCACTCAGGAGGTAGAAGGAACAATGAGGGGGTAAATGG
>JAJVID010000209.1:9355-13413 GCA_022072205.1 Acidobacteriota bacterium | reverse complement strand
TCGCGCAGCAGGTTCTTCTGAATCTTGCCCGTCGCCGTACGCGGCAACGCGTCAACGAAGCTCACTGTCTTCGGGCATTTGAAATGCGCCATGTTCGCGCGGCAAAACTCTATGACCTCGCTTTCGGTCGCGCTCATCCCCGGCTTCAACACAACGATGGCGGCGATGGTCTCGCCCCACTGCTCGTGCGGAATCGCGATGCACGCGGCTTCGAGCACAGCCGGATGTTTGTAGAGCATCCCTTCGACTTCGATTGACGAGACATTTTCGCCGCCCGAAATGATCAGGTCTTTCTTGCGGTCAACGATCTCGATCATACCTTCGCGGTCAATCGTGGCCATATCGCCCGTATGGAACCAGCCGTCAACGATCACGGCGTCGGTGGCTTCGGGCTGACGCCAGTAACCGGCCATCACCACGTTGCTGCGCGCTATTACTTCGCCGACCTGCTGGCCGTCCGCAGCCACGTCCTGGCCTTCGTCGTCAACGACGCGCAATTCGACGTCGAGCATGCGGTAACCGGTGCGCGTCTGCACTCGCAACTTCTCTTCTTCGGGCCAATCGCGCATGTGTGGTTTGACTTTCGAGACGGTCAGGAACGGCGAGGTTTCGGTCAGGCCGTAAATCTGAATCACCTCCCAGCCCAAACGCTCCTGCATCGCCTTGATCAAGGCCATAGGCGGCGCCGAACCGGCGGTTCCGACTCGCACGCCTTTGCGCGGCAGCGCGGCGAGTTGCGCTTCACTCAAGCCGTGATTCATAGCCATGTTGATCATCGTCGGCGGCATGCAGGCGAACGACATTCGCTCGCGCGCCGCCAGGTCGAAGAAGCTCGCGGGTTCGTACTTTTTGACGATGACGTGTTTCGCGCCGACACCGGTCACGGCGTAAGGCAATCCCCAGCCGTTGCAGTGAAACTGCGCCAGCGTGTGCAAATAAACATCGTCGTGCGTCAGTCCGAATTCGATGATCGAATTTATGGCGTTGATGTAGAGATTGCGATGCGTTGACATCACGCCTTTCGGCTTGCCGGTCGTGCCGGAGGTGTAGAGGATCGTCGAGATGTCGTTTTCGTCAACATCCGCAGGCTCTGGCGCGCTCGCGGGCGCGGAATCAAGCAACGCGTCGTAACTACGCCAACCCGGCGGGATGTCCGCGCTGTTTGTGGCGACGATGAAATGTTGAACGGTTTTCAGTTGAGGCCGGATATCTTCAATCGTCGGAACCAGCCAGTCTTCGACGATCAGCATTTTCGCTTCGGCGTGATTGAGGATGTATTCAAAATCGCTGGCGATCAGACGAAAATTGATCGGCATGTAAACCGCTCCGACGAGCGGCGCGCCGAAAAAACCGTCCATCATCCGGTGGTCGTTTTGCGAAATGATCGCCACGCGCTCGCCCTTTTCAATTCCGAGCGAGCGCATCAGATTCGCCCAGCGGTTGACGCGCCCGCCGAATTGATTGTAAGTCAGGCGCAGGTCGCCCGACACGATGGCTTCGCAATCGCCGTAAACGGCCAATGCGCGTTTCAGAAAATCGTATTCGTTGAGCGGAACAATCACGACGAAACCCTCCAGGATTGGATTTGAATTGATTTGTGAAGATGGCGCGCAGCTTAGCACAAAGTCCGTATTGCGAAAATTGTCCGCAGACCGCATCATTCGCCGCACAAAAACTCTCAGGGCAAAAATTGATGACCGACTCTTCGTTTCCGCTAAAACGCGCGCTCAAACTGCGCGACCTGATTCTGCTCAACATCGTGGCCGTTTACACGCCGGGCACGATTTCGCAAACGATGCCTCTGGGCAAATTGGGCCTGCTGGTCTGGGCGATTGGGATGCTCACGTTCATGTTGCCCTACGCAGTGGCTATCTCGCGTCTTTCAGCGAAACACCCGCGCGAAGGCGGCGTTTACGCATGGACGCGAATGGCGTTCGGCGATTTTCACGGCTTCGTGTGCGGCTGGTGTTACTGGGTCAACACGTTTCTTTACGTCCCAAGTGTTTTTCTCGGAATCGTCGCCGTCGCGGCTTTGCTGGGTGGAGATCAGACCGCATGGTTGAACAACAACCCAACGCTCGTCACGCTGATTGCGAGCGGCGCGCTGTGGTTGTCGGCGCTGCTGCACATTGCCGGACTGGGCCAGGGCAAGTGGATTCAAAACATCGGCGCATTCGGGCGGCTGACCATCGCCGCCGGATTGCTTGCGGCGGCGTTGTGGAAGCTGCTCTGGCCGGAGCAGGCGGTGGCGAACGCATCGCCGCAACTCGACATTGACCTCTGGCGCAAGCTCTCGCTGTGGCCGTTCGCGCTCAACGCGCTGGTCGGACTCGACCTCGGCTCGGCGATGAGCGAGGAGGCCGACACGCCGCAGCGGGACATCCCGCGCTCGTTGATGATCGGCGGCGCGGCGGTGGCGGCGTGTTATCTGCTGACTTACGGAGCGACTCTCATCATCGGCGTGGGCGAGCCAAACGCGATATACGGCCACGTCCAGGCCATCAACTCCGTCGTCACGCGACATGCCGATCAGGGATTTTTGTGGATTGCGGCTTCGGTTGTCCTGATCGAATTGCTCGGATTGCTCGGCTGCGGGGCGTCGTGGCTGAGCGCGCCCGCGCGAGTGCCGTTCGCAATCGGGCTGGATCATTACCTGCCCAGGGCGTTTGCGCGAGTGCACCCGCGCTTCGGCACGCCACACATCGCGCTGATTGCGCAGGCCTCGGTGGCGACGGCGTTGATCCTCGTCAACACGTGGGGCGCGACTTTGCAGGAAGCTTATCTGGCGCTGCTCGGCGGCTCGATTGTGCTGGTGATGGTCACTTACGTTTACCTGCTCGCCGCCTGGTTGAAGCTGGATCAGGCAGTCAACGCCGTTCGAGTGAAGACGCTCGGCGCGACGGGACTGGCTGCGACGTTGCTGGCCATCGCCGCCTGCTTCATTCCGCCGCCGGCTGTCGCTGGGATCACAGGGTTTGAATTGAAGATCATCGGGTCGGTCGCGTTCATGCTGGTTTGCGGCTTGTCGCTCTATGCTCTGGGTTCGCGTGGATTCCACCGTGCTTTTGGCGAGTAATCCATTTCCGTTCAATACGCCCTTTGCCGAGAGCACGCTGGAAGCGATTCGCCCCCAGGGATGCGCGAGGCTTGGCGCAAAGCAGGCAGGGCAGTACATTACCGCGCTAGCTGAGGCAATAAACAATTTTTGAGGACTTCATTCGTGCGAAACCTGATTACGTTTTCCGCCATCATCGAAATCATCGCCATCACGACCTGGGTCGGCGGGATGGCTGCGCTGGCCTTCATCGCCGCGCCCGCGATCTTCCAGACCGCATCTTCACGCGAACAGGCCGGCAGGACTTTCGGGCTGATCCTGAAACGATTTCATCCTGTGATGTACGCGTGCGGCGCGGCCATTCTGATCGCTGGTCTGATGCGATGGGCCGCAGCTTTCAATCATCATTTGTACGCGTCGGAGATCACGCGTTACGCGATTGCCGCCTTGATGCTCGGCCTCGCGCTTTATTCGGGATTGGTCATTTCACGCAAGCTGGATCAACTGCGCGCCAGAATGTCTTCAGGCGTTGACCGCACGCCGAAAGACGATCCGCGCCGCGTCGAATTCAACCGACTGCACAGGCTCTCGACGACGCTGATGGCTTTCAATCTGCTGTTGGGGATTGCGATGGCGGTGATGTTCGCGCTTGAGGACTGACCGCGCGCCACATCACGTCAATCGGAGCTTCCACACCCGTCCACAACCGAAACTGCTCCGCCGCCTGCCCGACCAGCATCGCCAATCCTCCCAGCGTCTGACATCCAGCCTGCTTCGCGTCGCCGAGCAACGCAGTCTCTTCCGGCGTGTAGATCAGGTCGTAAACCAGCTTCACGCTTTCGAGCGATTCAGCCTTGATCAGGCTCTGGCCTTCGCTGTGGCCATGCATCCCGATTGGCGCGCAGTTGATGACGACGTCCGCCTCGCCGCTGAACGATTCGAGCAATGCGGTTCGCGCTTTGAATTCATCGGCGAGCGGCTCGGCCTTCTGAACATCCCGCGC
>JAJVID010000209.1:1562-9255 GCA_022072205.1 Acidobacteriota bacterium | reverse complement strand
CGCAATCAGGTCGTGCGGAGTTTCCGCAAAATCGTGCCAGGAGCAGATGACCTTCTCCCACGGCACGGGCGGTTGCTCGCCGATAAAACTTTCGACCAGATCAAGCTCGAAATCGGCGAAAGTAATGGCATTGGTAAATTCCGGAGACAACCCGCGCCAGAAATCGCGGCGATCCTGCAAAGTCAGATCGCGCCAGCCTCCTTGTTCGCGTGGGCGGAAAGTGAGGATCAACGGCTTGCTGATGTGCGCGATGTATGAATACAACTCAACAATCAAGTCCGGCAGATCTCCGGCTGTCACGTAGTCGAAGCGAAGTTCGATGGCGTCGGCGATGTGCTCAGCTTCGTATCGAATCGTGGCCACAAACGAGTCAGGGCCGACTTCAGTAATTGGAACGCAGATCAGAGGTGAAGTGGGCGATGTGTTCATTGGTTCGATTGGCAAGGAATCAAAATTTTCCGCCGATGGATCACCGGCCAGGATTCAAGCGGCTATTGTCTCAAACGCGACTCTGACTTGTTCAGACTTTGCCTCAGAAAAATTCAGCTTCTCGAATCCGATCACTCTACCGGACTCGTCCTTCATCAAAATGATCTCGTCGCCGGTCTCTTCGCAAACGTATTCATCTTGCGAATCGCCGAACCACACTGTCAGTGTGTTTCCGATACGGTCGTAGAAGACTTTCACGTTGGCCATATTTGAACTCCTTCTTTGATTGCGTCAGTCGGATAAGTTGTGATCAAGAAGCCCTCGCCATTGAGCCGCCTGATTACAGCGCAGACCCACCGTTTGTCACGCTCGGCCCGGTAAAACAGAAGAACCTGATCGTCGCTTTTGCTTTGGCGGACTTCATCAGGATTCCGCAGGGTCTGTTTTACATCCTCCTCGCGCCCAGCCATCACAGGATGTTTGATCGTGACGATCAATTCCCAATAAGATCGCGTCACGCGCGCACTGAAGCCAAGCGGCGTGGAAACATCAAACAACGGATCACTCTCTGAACTGTCGGACATTGGCAAATTCGATTCACGATAACGCGTAAAAAGGTTCGGCGAAATGGGTTCTTGACACTCAATCAACCGCCTGCGTAAACTTTAAGCCGTTCGCTTGAATGTGTAAACCTTATGGGGGTGCACTGGTTTCGATGGAAGACCTGAAGCGACGGATGCATACCGGGAAGCTTGTAACCCGTAAACTGCAGGCAAAACTTAATTGCGAATACTGAACTCGCAATGGCAGCCTAGTTAATCCTAGTTCACTGCCCGTTCGCTCGCGTCTCGCCTGTGGGCGCGAAGTCGAGCGTCGACTTTACAGGCTGGTTCTTCAACGCAGGTCAGAGTTGAAGGGCGAGATTTTTCTGGCATAGTTTCGGCGCGGTTCTTCGCCGCTTCAGCTACCGCGCCGGGGCGAAATTTCAAGCGAAGCGGCTAAGTATGTAGATTCCTTCGTAGACGGCTGCCAGACGAGAGTTCGATTCTCTCCACCTCCATTGTGGAAATCAGAAGGCAGAAGGCAAAGATCAAAAGGCGAAAATGAAAAGAGGAGATTCCGACTTTTTGCCTTTTAACTTTTGCCTTCTGCTTTTTGATTTTCTTTCACCATGAATTCTCTTCCGATTGGCATTTTCGATTCCGGCGTCGGCGGTTTGACGGTTTTGCGCGCGGTGCGGCGGCGTTTGCCGCAGGAGAGCGTGATCTATCTGGGCGATACGGCGCGCGTGCCTTACGGGGTGAAATCGCGCGGAACGATCGAACGTTACGCGGTCGAGGACGCCGGCTTCCTGCTTCGCAAAGGCGTAAAGATGCTGGTCGTCGCCTGCAACACGATCTCGGCGAATGCGCGCGAGCGGCTCAGGGCGGAGTTCGATCTGCCTCTGCTGAGCGTGCTGGGGCCTGGGGCGAGAATGGCCGCGCGCGTGACGCGCACGGGGCGAATCGGCGTGATCGCAACGGAAGCGACTGTTGAGAGCGGAGCTTATGAGCGCGCCATTCGTGTAGCTTCCCCAAACCGCGATGTCGAGATTTTCTCGCACGCCTGTCCGCTGTTCGTGCCGCTGGTTGAAGAGGGCGAGACCGATTCGCAGGTCGCGTGTCTTGTCGCCGAGCAATATCTGGCGCCGTTGCGTGAGAAGCGGATTGACACGCTGGTGCTCGGATGCACGCACTATCCCTTGCTCAAACCTGTGATCGGCGCCACGATTGGAGCCAATGTCACACTGGTTGATTCGGCTGAGGCTACGGCGGAAGAGACGGCGCAATTGCTGGAAAATCGCCGGGCGCTCAATCAATCCTCAAGTGGAGGCGTGAGCCGCTTTTATGTGACCGATGCGGCTGGGCGATTCCACAAGATCGCGGAAAGAATCCTGGGAGAGCCTCTCGATTATCTTGAGGCGGTTGAAGTGTGGGGACATGACAAACTCGAATCAAAATGAAGCCCGCAAGGATGGACGTCAGCCGTCGGATTTGCGCCCCGTGCGGATGACAACTGGTTACACGAAGTACGCTGAAGGCTCTGTGCTGGTCGAAATGGGAGAGACGCGCGTTTTATGCACGGCCAGCGTTGAAGACAGAGTGCCGCCGTTTTTGAAAGGCAAAGGCGTGGGCTGGATTACGGCGGAATATTCAATGTTGCCGCGCGCTACCGAATCGCGCACCCAGCGCGAGATCGGGCGCGGCGGGCCTTCGGGCCGCACGCACGAAATCCAGCGCCTGATCGGGCGCAGCCTGCGTTCGGTGGTTGACATGGCCGCGCTGGGCGAACGCTCGGTGACGATTGATTGCGACGTGATTCAGGCCGACGGCGGGACGCGCACGGCGGCGATCACCGGCGGTTTTGTCGCGCTCGCGCTGGCATTGAACAAAACGATGGAGGCCGGGAAGATCACGCGCGCGCCGCTGCGCGATTATGTCGCGGCGGTCAGCGTGGGCGTGGTCGGAGAACGCGTGCTGCTCGATTTGGATTACAGCGAAGATTCAGCCGCCGAAGTTGATATGAACGTCGTGCTGACGGGCGATGGACGTTTCGTTGAAATTCAGGGCACCGCCGAAACCGAGCCTTTCGACCGCGATCTGATGAACCGGATGATTGACGCGGCTGCGTCAGGCGTTGATCGTCTGGTTGCAATTCAGCGCGAAGTTATCGTTCAAACGCTTGGCGGAAAAGAATTCCGCGCGATGGTTGACCCCGCATCGCGCACAAAAATCAATTGGAAGGAAGACGCATCGTGATTCGTTCATACCGTTTTTATTCGCTGCTGGTTTTGTTCGCGGCCTTGCTTGCTCCCGCCGCGTTCGCGCAGAGCGCGACCGAAGTCTTTGAAGACCCGGACGGCAAATACACGTTGAATCTGCCTGCCGGATGGCTGGGCATAGTCAACACGGACGGGCTTGGCCGCAAGGACGTCAACATCGTCTACAAAGTGCGCGAGAACGGCGCGTTGAAAGTCAGATTGGGCGAAGGCTCCGAGCCGATGGATTACGCGGCGAAAGACGAACAGGAGCGCGTTCGATTCGCGCCAAGTTACGACAAACTCTCTCTGGAAAAATTCCTGCTCGGCGGAGGCAAGTCGGGCGCGCTGCTCTCTTACGATTACAAAAACACGGCGGGCCAGCTTTTCACCGGGCGCGTTTATTATCTGCGCGGGGATGAGAAGACGATTTACGTGCTTCAATTCACCGGCAGAAGAAACATCCTGGGCACGCTGCGCAGCCACACCGACGCGATTGCAAGGTCTTTCAAATTGAAACAGGACGAAGCCAAACAGGCTGAAAAGAAATAATCGCAGGAAACGCCAAAGCGCAAGTCAGACGCGAAAAGCGCGAAGGAAGTTCTTCGCGCTTTTCGCGTCTGATTTGCGCTTTGGCGTTTCCCCTCAGCTCTCCCTTTACAACCCCCAACAGAATTCTGACCGATGGCGCCTGTATCACATTCGCTGCCGCGCCGATTGCGGCAACTCGGCCAGTTGAACCGTGAGCGTCGTCCGGCGGCTTCCGCGCATCACTTCCACCTGCACACGGTCACCGACGTTCTTGTTGTTGAGCGCGCGGTCCATGTCGTCGCGCGAACCGATCTTCTGGCCGTCAATGCCGACGATGATGTCGCCACCGATGGGAATCACATACCTGCCGACCTGAACCTCATCCGTGCCGCCTTTGATCCCAGCCTTGTCCGCCGCCGAGTTGGGCACAACGCCGGTTATCATCAAGCCCTCGCTCACTGGTAATTCCAGAACCCTGGCCAACTGCCCGTTCACGGTGATTGATTCGACGCCGAGTCGCGGCTTGCGCACGCGTCCGTATTGCATGATGTCTGAGATGATGCGTCTGGCTGTATCAACCGGAACCGCAAAGCCGATGCCAACCGAGCCTCCCGACGGGCTGTAAATCAGCGTATTGATGCCGACCTGCTGGCCGCGCGAATTGAGCAACGGCCCGCCCGAATTTCCGGGATTGATCGCCGCGTCGGTTTGAATCACACCTTCAATCAGCTTGCCGGTCATTTCCGAACGGATCGGACGCGCGAGGCCGGAGACGATGCCGGTGGTCAGCGTGCGGTCGAGTCCGAACGGATTACCGATGGCCAGCACTTTTTGGCCGACGCGCAGGCTCTTGGATTCGCCCAAAGGAATCGTCGTCAGGTTTTCACGCGGCGCGTCAATCTTGATCACGGCAAGATCATTGTCGGGATCGGCGTCAATCAATCGGGCGGAATATTTGTTGTTGTTGGCCAGTGTGACTTCGAGTTTATCCGCGCGCTGCACGACGTGAAAATTGGTCAGAATATGTCCCTGCTTGTCTATGATCGAGCCTGAGCCTGATCCCTGGGTTTGATAAGCTTCGAACCAATCGCGAACCGTCGTGGTCGAAGTGATGTTGACCACACCCGGACTCATCGCCTGATAGACCTCTTCGTTATTCTTTTCATCGGTCGCCACTGAAGGATCGGTCAAATCCTTGACCGCGATTTCAGCGGCGTTTTTGTCGGTCTTCGCACCCGCCCATCGTCCGAGCAGATCCGAACCGAACCGGTCGTAAACCAAAACTCCGCTCGCGGCGAACACAGCCGTGATCAGCGCAAGCACGATCAATTGTTTGGCGGTGATTTGATACATTGGTTTCATCGTGATCTCACTCCTTATCGGTCATTGTAGATTTTATGATTACTGTCGGGGCAATTGTGAATACAGCCACCTGTTGTAAAAAGTTCCGGGAAAGCCCATCAAGACTTGCTGAAACAACTCGTGAGGGCTTCAAATTATCTCCGTCCAGCCCGATGATGTTAAGAATGTAAACTCGCTCTGGTTTTCTTCAACAGGAGAATGCAATATGACTCTCCGATTGCCGAAATATTTTACCACTCGCGCCGCCCTTTACACGCTGGCGGCAATAACTCTCTTTATTCTGATCCCGGCGAAATTTTATTCAGTTCATTCTCAGGAGCAAAAAGCTCAGGAGCAAAAAGGCAAAGAGCAGAAGAACCAGAATGAGCCTCTGCTTCGGCTCGAAACTGAACTGGTTCAGATTGATGTTGCCGTCACGGACAAAAGCGGCAAGCTCGTGCGCGATCTGAAGCGCGAAGATTTCGAATTGTATGAAGACGGTAAGAAGCAGGAGATCACGCATTTCGCCATCGGCACGTCGGCGCAACCTGCAAAATGGCTGGCGGTCGAGAAGGAGAAGCCGGCGGGAAAGTCCTCCCCAACCGCCCCTCCCGTCGAAGTTCAAGCCGGACGTTACATCGTTATGGCGGTTGATGATTTCCATCTCGAAGCTGCGAATTTGATGAACGCCAAACGCACGCTGCAACGCTTCATCAACGCCCAGATGGCGCCGGGTGACCAGGTGGCGATTGTGACTACCAGCGGCAACATCGGGATGTTCCAGCAGTTCACCAACGAGCGCGATGTGCTGGAACGCGCGATCAACCGGCTCAACGTACAAAACCGCACGGTCACAAGCTCATCCGACATTCCGCGAATCTCCGATTACCAGGCGCAGTTGATTGATCTGGGCGATTACGACGCCCTGGAACTTGCGATACAGGAAATCATGCGATTGGAATCGCCGGCGCCGCCTCCGCCTCCCGGTGGAGGGCGGGGAGGCGGAGGCGGGGGGCTGAATGCGTCAAACTCCAATATGGGAACATCGCCGCGCGAACGGGCGATGTTGCAGGCGCAATCGAAAGCGCGAATGATCGTGGCGCAAAACGCCCACTACACGCGAGCCACGCTGGACAATCTGGAAAGCGTCGTCCGCAACCTGCGCAATCTGCAAGGGCGAAAAGTGCTCGTACTGCTCTCGGATGGATTCTTCCTGGGGGGAAAAAGCGCCTCGCATATTTACGACATGCGGCGCATCACCGACGCGGCCACGCGCGCGGGAGTCGTCATCTACTCGATTGACGCGCGCGGTTTGGTGGCCGTTGTGCCCGGCGGCGACGCGAGCGAGCCTTCGACCATTGACGTCGCCAATCCCGGCATCCGCGCCCGAATCGAGATGGGCGCCGTCCAGGCCAAACTCGACGGATTGAACGCGCTGGCCGCCGACACGGGCGGGATTCTGTTCCACAACAGCAACGACCTCAATCTGGGGCTTCAGCGCGTACTCGACGCCAACGAGGTCTATTACGTGCTGGCTTACGAACCGCTGGTGTCTCGCCGCGACGGACGCTTCCACAAAATCGAAGTGAAGATTGCTGACCGCCCCGAATTGAAAGTCCGAACGCGCAAAGGCTACTTCGCTCCGATCGAGAAGGCCGAGAAGAACGACAATCTGGCGGAGAAGAATTCAGACAAACGCAAAGAGAAATCTCCCGAAAAGATTGCGCAGCAGGAGAAGCTCGAAAAGGAGAAGGAGATTCGCGGCGGCCTCGGATCGCTCTTTCCGCTTCGCGGGATTCCCGTCGAGATGGCGGTGGATTTTCTGGATGTTCCCGACGGAGGATCGGGCGCGCTCCTCAACATACACGTTGACGCCTCCCAGTTGACGCTGCGACAGGTGAACGGGATTCACCAGACCGCGCTGGACATGCTGGTGGCGCTTTTCGACGAAAAAGGCAAGGCGGCGGCCAGTTTCGTCGAACGCGTCAGCGTCAACGTCAGACCGGAGAGGCTCGAAACCGCGCTCAAACACGGCCTTAGCTATCGCCGGCTGACCAGGCTTAAACCCGGCTTCTATCAGGCTCGCGTCGCAGTCAGAGAGGAAAGCACGTCGCGGCTGGGCAGCGCGTCGAAATGGGTCGAAGTCCCCGACATCGGCAAAAAACAACTGACGTTGAGCGGCGTCCTGCTCTCGGCGGGCAAACAGGAGCAGTCGGATTTGCAACTCGCTCAACACAACTACACCCCGCAACCGTCATCGGCGACGCGCCGTTTCAAAACCGGAGGCGCGGTTGATTTCATGGTCTTCGCTTACAACGCGAAGGTCGAGAAGAACGGCGTTGATCTCGTGATCCAATCGCAGGTCTACGCAGGCAGCAAACTGGTCTACGCCTCGCCGCTCGCCAAAATGGCTGCGCCGCAGAACGCAGATCTACAACGAATCCCCTACGTGGCGCGCATCTCTCTGCAAGGATTCAATCCGGGGCCTTATGAATTGCGCCTTCTGCTGATTGATCGCCTGACGAAGGCCACTACTTCCCGCCGAGTTTATTTCACTGTCGAATAGATGTTGTGTGCTTCGGAATGCTGTTTGAC
>JAJVID010000209.1:0-1462 GCA_022072205.1 Acidobacteriota bacterium | reverse complement strand
GTCAGGCCAATCGCCGTGCGGTTCGCGCCGGGCATCGGGTGAGCTTTAAATCCGAGCGATTCGATTGTTTCGACGACGCGCCTGATGTCGGTATCGGTCGCGTCGGGCGTCATTACGATGAGCATTAGCGCAGTCTCTTTTCCACTTCATCCAGCGACAATGTCGCCGTCTCGTTTTTGCAGGAATCCAGAAAAGTTAAAAACTCAGGGTTCTTCGTGAGCAGTTCAACGTCCGAAGTAAAGCTGCTCGCTGCCTCACGCTCAAGGTCTGACGTAAACGCCAGACAAGCGCGAATGTCTTCAAGCGTCAGATCGGGGAACTCATTCACAATCTCTTCCGGCGTCATTCCGCCAGCCAGGTATTCCAGCACATCCGTCACCGTCATCCGCAGGCCGCGAATGCAGGGTTTGCCGCTGCGTTTGTCCGGTTCAATTGTGATGATCTTCGTGTAATCCATAGCGATTGAATGATAGCAAACGTAGCTAAGTAACTACATCTTCTCCGGCGTCTCGATGCCCAACAGCGCCAGCGCCTGCTCCAGCTTCCGCCGCACGACATCCGCCGCCATCAACAACACAGTCTTTCGCTTCGCGTCGGACTCTTTCAGGATGTGGAAGCGTTTGTCCTGATAGAACGCGTTGAACTGATCGGCCAGTTGGAAGGCGTATTTCGCCACGTGCGTAGGCTCGAAAGCGTTCGCCGCCAGTTGAACCAGATCATCCAGCCGCGAGGCGAAATAGACCAGCGACCAGAGATAATCGCCCGCTTCGCCCGAAAAATAACTGGCGATTTCTTCGGCGGAGAGTTGTTTGAAATCCGCGCGTACGTCTTCCGCCGAACGCCCAAGCTCGCTGAAGATGTTGCTCAATCGGCGGACGGAGTATTGCAAATACGGCCCGGTCTCGCCTCTGAACTTCAGCGCCTCTTCAAAATCGAAGGCGATGATCGAGGTGCGCGTGTATTTCAGCAGGAAGTAACGCAGCGCGGCGACCGCAATCTGATGCGCGATCTTTTTCTGCTGCGCTTCGCTGATGTCCGAGTGGCGCGACTGGACTTCCTTGAGCGCATCCGCTTCCAGCCGATCAATCAGGTCGTCGGCTTTGACGCCCAGGCCCTTGCGGCCTGACATTCCGATCTGCTGGCGCCCGGCGTCTGCTTCGGAAAGCTCCACGCCAAGCTCTTTCGCGGCGGCAGGCGTCAGCGTGACTTTTTCGTAAGCCAGATGGGCGCTGCGCGCGACGCGTTCGTCGTGATCAATCATCATCACGCCTTTTTTGACGTTGGCCTGCGGGTACGATTGGCCGACATCAATCACGTTCAAAAACGCGGTTCCGGCGCCGAAGGACGGATGCTGGCTGGCTGCCTCGCTTTCGTTGCTGGTCGTGATCCAGACTTCGCGCCCGCGATGATCGTGGCGCAAAGGCCGATAGTGAAAATCCAGCCCAAGCTTGCCCAGCTTCCA
>JAJVID010000042.1:6202-13472 GCA_022072205.1 Acidobacteriota bacterium | reverse complement strand
TGCAAACCGCAGGATCGCCGATTGAGCCGCCGACGGCGTTGACCGCGAGCGCGTAGGCGCGTTCGCCGAAACAGCCAGTGGCAAACGTCGCTCTGACCGTGAAGTTGAAAACGCCGGTGACGGCCGGCGTTCCGCTCAAAGTCGCAGTCGCCGCGTTGAAATTGAGACCTGCGGGCAGACTGCCGGTCAAGCTCCACGTGACCGGAGCGGCGCTGGTTTGCGTGAAAGCCTGGCTGTAAGGCGAGCCTTTGAACGCGCCCGGAATCGTCGCCGGATTTACCGTGATTCCCGCGCAATTGAAGTTGCCGAAATCAACGCCGGAAACATTCGCGCCCGAACTCGCCGTGATGTCCGCCGGATTGGCCGTGGTTTGAATGCGGCCCGCCGGAATGACTTCACGAATTCGGTACACGCCAGGCCCCAGATTCGCGAAGCTGTAATTGCCGCTGCCATTGGTCGTCGTGGTCGCGTCCACGCTTGCGTTGGCTCCGATGTCGAGAGTGATCGTCACGCCCGGCAGTCCCGGCTCGCCGCCATCCTTCACGCCGTTGCCGTTCAGGTCGTCGAATTTCTGGCCGCTGATCGAGATCAGCTTGAAGTCGCCGAAATCCACGCTCGATACGTTCACGCCGGATTGCGCGACGATGTCCGCCGGATTCGCTGTCGTTTGAACGTAACCGGCGGGAACGACTTCACGAATCCGATACGCGCCCGCGCTCGTGACGGTGAAGCTGTAATTTCCGCCGCCGCTGGTGGTCGTGGTCGCGTCAACGCTCCCGTTGGCGTCTTTGTCCAGATTGATCGTTACGCCATCCAATCCCGGCTCGCCGCTGTCTTTGGCGCCGTTGCCGTTCAAGTCGTCGAATTTCTGGCCGCTGATCGTCATCGGCGTGAAGAGATTCAATCCGATCACAACCGGATCGTGATCAGCCGAACGGAAAGGCGTGGCGGCGTAACGATCATCCGGCTTGTTTTCGGTGTTGTAATCGAAGACGTCCGGCTCATCGGCGTTGATGTGCCAGATGGTCGCGCCGGTGATCTGCGCGCTCAGACCTGTGGTCGCAAACACGTGATCGAGCCGTCCGACTTCGCCGTTGAACGTGAATGAATACTGGCTCGGCGCGGCGACGTATTGAGCGAGCGTGTCGCTGTAGCCAGCCGCGCGGAAAACATCAACCGGGTCTTCCTGCCCGTAGGAGTTGTAGTCGCCGACGACCAGCACGTCGGGGTCAATCGGGATCAGCGTGTTGGTGATGAACGTCAGCGTGGCCAGCGCCTGCTTGCGCCGCCTGTCGTTGAAACACGCCTGGCCATCGCCCTGATCGGCGTCCGCGCCCGACGATCCGCCGCAGCCTTTCGAGCGGAAATGGCTGACGACGACGCTGAACTTGTCGCTCGTCGAATTCTTCTGAAAAGTCTGCGAGATCGGATCGCGGCTGTAAGTCCCCGCCGCCGCCGCCGTGTCGGTCAAAACGCCGCCGACCGGCGTGACGGCGGAAGTGCGATAGATGATGCCGTTTTTGATGTCGGGATCGGTGCCGATGAGCGTCGCCGGATCGGAGATGGCCGCGTAAGTGTTCGCGCCTCCGCCCATCGCCGCCGTCAACCCCGCGGCCAGATCAGCAGCCGCGCTGCCGTTGGTCGTCGCCTTCTCCAATTCGATCAGTCCGATCACGTCGGCGTTCAATCCGGCGAGCGCGGCGATCACCTTGTCGCGCTTGCGCGTCTGTTCCGTAGCGTTGTTCGGCCCGCGATAGCCGGAAGAAGGATTGGTCGTGAGAAAGTAGTTTTCGACGTTGAACGAAGCGACGCGCAGCGAACCGCCGACCGCGCCGGGCGAGGCCGTGCGCGGATTCGCGGCTGTGAAGCTCAGCGGCAACGTGGTTGGCTCGACGCGATAGACACCGAAACCGAAATTGAGAATGCCGGAGAGATTGGCGATGCTGTCGCCGCGACGGATTGTAGCGTTTGTTCCCGCGCCGATGAACGGAATCGGATTTGGATTGGAGCCGGTCTTGCCGTCGTTGAGTGTAATCCGGTTGTTGTTGTTCGTTGTCTGCTGAGCGGTGATCGCCGCCACGTTGCTCGAACCGGAAGTCGAATTGCCGCTCGCCGGATTGTCGTTCGGGTCAATCGAATTAGTCGGAATGTAAAGCGGACTGTTAGCCGACAACGTCAATTCGCCGAAAGCGCCGAGGTCTTCGTTCGCGGTGACGAACAGAGTCTGATTGAACGTCACGCGCATGCCTTCGAAGCGTTCAAGGTCAGCCGCAGGCGATGTCGTCACAGGCAAACTGACGGTCGCGGCTGAAGGCAGCGGATTGCCGGCGCTGTTGACGACGACGCTGATCAGGCTGGTCAATTCGGTCAATCCCGGCGGCCCGCCGAAATTGGTCACCGTGCCCGTCACCGTCACCTTGTCTCCGACGTTGACGTTCACGAGCGTGCTCGGATCGAAAACGAAGATGCCTTCGGAAGTCGCCGGATCGGAGTCCGCATCGGCGTCTTCTTCTTGAACGAAGAAGCCGCTCAGATTGGACGATCCCTGAAAATCGCCGACGACAATGCCCTGAATCTTCGTCAGCGTCCCGTTGAAATTCGGCGTTTCCGCCGTCCCCTGAATATCGTGAATGAGTCTGAGCGGCGCGTCATCGTTGACGATCGTGCCTTGTCCCTGCCCGTCGCCTACCGTCGCGCCTGTCACGTTCGTGACGTTGACAAAGAAAGTTTCATTCGCTTCGATCGTCGTGTCGCCGTTGACTGTGACACCGAAAGTGTAAGTCTGCTGGCCTTGCGGAATGGTCTGGTTAGTCAGCGTCTTCGTTACGTAATCGTTATCGGCGATGGTGGCGGAGTTGTCCTGAGTGGCGATGTCGAAAGTCACGCCGCCAGCCCCGGCAGCCGAGGAGAGGCTGACCGTAAAGTTGAAAGTGGTCGAGCCGGAATCGCCTTCATTCATCGAAACGTCGTTGATCGAAAGCGAAGGCGTCGAACCGGCCATCGGCGTAATCGAAAAATCATCAACCGCCAGGCCGTCATCAGAGCCTGAAGCGTTGAGGTCCTGCCAGCGAATCCAGAAGACTGAGCCATTGGCGATGCTCAGGCCGGTGATGGTGTAACTGATCGCCGTTCGGTTGGCGGGGGCGTTGCCATCGAGCGCGCCGGCTGGCGTGGCGGTCTTGATCGGGTTGGTGAAATCCAGCGAGTTGACGTTGGTCCAGGTTCCGGTGATCAGGCTGGTGGCGTCGAGGCTGTACTGGAAATCGAGACGGTCGTCGCGGGCCGTTGAACTATTCCCGATGCGCCACTGCTCGCCGGTGTAACTGATCAGCAGACTGGTAACAGTCGAGCCGGTGTTGTTGGTGAATGAAGCGCCGATGGTCGGATTAAGACTGCCGCTTTGCAATCCGCCAAACGCCCTCTCGGTGCTACCTGCTGCGCCGAAGCTGTAGGTGTCGCCTGCAGTGCCGGAACCCGTGCCGGCGGTGTAAGTCGTATTCGCGTTCGTGCCCGACTCAGCGAAATCCCAGCCGGTCGGCACAGAACTCGAAGTTAGGCTATTGGCCAGCGTATTGAAATCCTGAGTATAGGCTGAGCCTAAAGTAGTGAGGCTGATTGTTCCAGCCGCCAAGGTTTGCGTCAGGCGCAGGCCGCCGAGCAGCGCCACCAGAGCGACGGATGAAATCGCGATTACGCGCAACCGCCACGACCATACGGATGAATTTAATGAGCGAAAGGCATTATTCAGGGTGTTCATAATCAAGTCCTCCGTTTTCCTCTCAAAGTCCGGGAATCCGCGATCCGGCAAATGGGGAGAGTGAGAATCCGTCCATCGCGCGCAAAAACCCGGACGATCTGGAAATTCGTAGTTCGCCTTGAGAGATGTCTTGAAAAATTAGTGAGGTGTGACAACGCGCCTGTTCGGTAATACCCAGTGAGCGTGAAGAGCGTGGTCAACACAAGGCGCGCGCAGTTTATGTTTTTTCACTTCATCCGTCCAGCCTTTCCCGGCGCAAGCTCAGATGATTAACGACAATTTCATACCGGTCTGACAGGGCGGTCAAAGCCGGATTCGAGCTTTTAACTTTTCAGGGCTTTTTCCAGGCGCCCCCGTTGACAAAGCCGGACACGGCTTGTAAAGTCGCGCCTTCGCTTTTTGAAACAACTTTGACGCGGGGTGGAGCAGCCAGGTAGCTCGTTGGGCTCATAACCCAAAGGTCGCAGGTTCAAATCCTGCCCCCGCAATCAGAATCATGGAAAGCCGCCACGACCATCGGTTGTGGCGGCTTTCGTGTTTTTCGCTTTCGTGTCTTTCGGAGGATGATCGAAAACCCGATTCGATTTTGCGGCGATTTTCGGCGAAGCGATCCGCGCAATTGAAATCTGATTTTGCGAGGGCTAGAATGCGCCCGGATTGACGTTCAATTTATCTCGAATTCACACAAACAATTTTCGCAAACACAATCAAATGCTCAGGCATTCACCGCCTCGCTGATCAGACGGGGCGCGGATTGAAACGACTGAAACGATTGGAACACAGACGGAGGACTAAAATGAAGATCAAACATCTCTCGCAGGTGTTCGCGGGCTGCGCCCTGATCGCTCTCGCGTCGCTGACCGCTTCGGCCCAGGTAGGCCGGCTCGAAGGCGACGTCGTCAAAGCCGACACGAAAGAGCCGGTGGTCGGCGCCGAGGTTCAGATCGAGCGCACCGACATCAAAGGCAGTTACCCGGTCAAGACCGACAAAAAAGGCCATTTCCTGCACGCGGGCGTTCCGCTCACCGGTACCTACACCATTTTGGTTTCGGCCCCCGGCTGCGCGCCAACCTTCCTGACCAACGTTCGCGCCATCAACTCCGAGCCGGTAAAGATCGAACTTAGCAACGGCGACGGGAAAAAGTTGACGATGGCTGACGTGAAGGGCATTCAGTCCAGCGCTCCCAAAGGCGGCGGCCAGCAGATGAGCGCCGCCGATCAGAAGAAGGCTCAGGAAGAGTACGAGAAGAAACGCGCCGAGATCGAATCCAAGAACAAAAAGATGATGGAAGAGCACGAGAGCATGAAGAAGCTCTTCGAGCAGGGCCAGCAACTGGCTGCGAACAAGGACTACTCTGGCGCCATCAACGCATACAACGAAGCGTCCAAGCTCGACGCCGAACAGCAGGCGATCTGGGCCAACCTCGCCCTGGCCTTTTACAATCGCGGAGTCACGAGCTACAACGAGAGCACGAAAGACGCGGCGAACACATCGAAGCGTGACGCCGCCAAACAGGATTTCAATGACGCGGTCAACGCCGTCGGCAAAGCTCTCGCTCTGGTCGAGCCTCAGGTGAACGACCCCGCGAAAGGCGCGGCGGCCAAAAAGAGCAAGGGTCAATACCTGAAGATCAGGGCTGACGCCGAAGCGCTGCTGGCGACGAAATTGGGCGTGATGGAGATGGCCGATGCGGCGGTGAAAGACTTAAAAGAGGCCAGCGCCTTATCCGACAACGCGGCGGAAAAGACCAGCTTCGACCTGAAAGCCGCCAGGACTTACTACGACTCGGGCAAAATGGATGAGGCGGTGAGCGCTTACCAGACGTTGCTTCAGGCTGACGCCAGTAACATCGAAGCGCTCTACTGGCTCGGCCTGGCTTATGCGTCTCAGGCAAAGTTCCAGGAGTCGGCAAACACGCTGCAAAAGTTCGTGGATACGGCCCCGGCTGGCGATTCGCGCGTAGCCGAGGCCAAGTCGGTCATCAAAGATCTGGTCGTCGGCAACAACCTGCAACCGCCGAAATCAGAACCCCAGAAAGGACGCGGCTCCGCGAAGAAGAAACCGTAACTTAGCAAGCCGCAATAGCCGATAGACAAAAGCCCGCAGGAGATGATCGTGAATCCTGCGGGCTTTTGCGCCTTTACGCCAACGCTCATCTTGTTGCATGCTTGCCGCCTCGCTCGCAATCGAGAGATCATCCCAAAATCAATTAAACGCAAAAGGAGAGGCGCCGGGCGGATGTCCGGCCAATCAACCGAAATATGAAAAAGAGGCTAGGCATCGGATTTATCGGCAGCGGTTTCATCACACGTTTCCACATTCAATCATTCATCGGCGTGCGCGACGCTGACGTGCTCGGCGTGTGGAGTCCCAACAAACAGAACGCGGAATCGGCGGCGGCGCTGGCTCGCCGGATTCGCGTCGGCGATTGCCAGGCGTTCAATTCAATCGAGGAGATGATCGCGTCGCCCGGCATTGACGCGATCTGGCTCTGCGGCCCGAACCACAAACGCATTGAAAACCTCGAAGCCATCGTCAAAGCCATAAAATCGGGGAAATCAGGCAAAGGCAAGCTGACCGGCATCGCGGTTGAAAAGCCGCTCGCCCGCAACGCAGCCGAGGCCAAGCGCGTGATCGAATTGATCGAAGAGTCGGGCTTGCTGCACGGTTATCTGGAAGACCAGTTGTTCGAGCCTCCGGTCGTGCGCGGGCGCGAAATACTGTGGCGGCGCGCGGCGCCGTTGACCGGTCGGCCCTATCTGGCGCGATGCGCCGAAGAGCACAGCGGCCCGCACAATCCCTGGTTCTGGCAAGGCGAATTGGGCGGCGGCGGAGTGCTCAACGACATGATGTGCCATTCGGTAGAAGTCGCGCGGCTGCTGCTGACCGATCCGGCGAAGACGCGCGACAGCATCAAACCCGTGAAGGTTTCAGCGACCATCGCCAGCCTGAAATGGTCGCGCCCGGAATACGCCGATCTGCTGCGGCAGACGATGGGAAATGAAGTTGATTACCGCACCAGGCCTTCGGAAGATTTCGCGCGCGCCACGATCAATTACGTTGACGACGCGGGCAATCCGCTGATCGCCGAAGTTACGACTTCGTGGAGTTACGTCGGCGCCGGCCTGCGGCTGACATCGGAATTGCTCGGCCCGGAATATTCGCTCTCTATCAATTCGCTCGACACCAGCCTGAAGCTCTTCCTGAGCCGCCGCGTGCAGGGCGCGTCCGGTGAAGACCTGGTCGAAAAGCAGAACGCCGAACAGGGATTGATGCCCGTCGTCGCCAGCGAAGCGACGGAGTACGGCTACGAGGCCGAGAATCGCTTCTTCGTTAATTGTTTCCTGGATGGCAAACAACCGGAAGTAAATTGCTACGACGGGCTGGAAGTCACGCAGTTGCTGATGACGGCCTACAAGAGCGCCGAAGAGGAGCGGACGATTGCATTTGACCCGAAAGCAATCGAGAATTTCATTCCGGCGGTCGCGCGTGGGACGTGGAAACCCTGACGC
>JAJVID010000042.1:0-6102 GCA_022072205.1 Acidobacteriota bacterium | reverse complement strand
GGAAGTCACGCAGTTGCTGATGACGGCCTACAAGAGCGCCGAAGAGGAGCGGACGATTGCATTTGACCCGAAAGCAATCGAGAATTTCATTCCGGCGGTCGCGCGTGGGACGTGGAAACCCTGACGCTCAACGCGAGAGGAAGAGAGAGTACGGAAATAACGGAAATAACGGAACAGACGGAAGGAGATTTGGAGGTGATCCGAAAACCTTCCGTTTGTTCCGTTATTTCCGTTATTTCCGTATTCTCTCTGCCTTCTCAATGCGCAAACCTGTGGTAAGATGCGCCCCGTCCGATCCGCCGATCCTTTCTCAATTGATCGCTTCCCCTGCAAATCAAAATCAAACGGCCAACTGTTCAGGCCAGATACAATCAGAAGGGTGATCGTCGCATGAAACCTACTCTCCGCATTTCGGCTTTTAGCGCAAGTCTGCTCTTTGCGTCGCTGCTTGGGGTTGGGCTGTTCATCTTCGCCGGCATTTTTGACGAACGCCCCTGGCTGGGTTTCGCTTCGTTCCCGTTTCGGAGTGAAGGCTCCGAAGAAGAGTTCGGCGAATCTGAGCGGCGCAACGACTGGCTCTATTTTCAACGGGCTTATCCGGCGGAAACGATCCCGGTTGAAGCCGGGCCGCGAATGATCGAACAACTCGAACGCGAAGAGGCGCGGCTCGAACAACTGCGCGCCCGCTTCGGCGCGGAGGCCGAGGCGCCCGAACAGCAGATGGTCTGGGCTTCAGTCGGGCCGCAGCCCATCGCCGGAGGCTTTACCTACGGCACGCCGCGAACCAACACGTCGGGCCGCGTCAGCGCCATCGCGCTCGACCCGCGCTACGACGGCGTGAACAACCGGACGGTCTACATCGGCGGCGCGCAGGGCGGCGTCTGGAAATCAACCGACAACGGAGCCAACTGGACGCCGCTGACCGATTCTCAGCCGTCGCTGGCGATGGGCGCGATTGCGATTGATCCGAAAAATCCGAATGTGATTTACGCCGGCACAGGCGAAAGCAGCAGTTGCGGTTTGTGCTATTACGGCGCGGGCCTGCTGAAATCGTCCGATGGCGGCGCGACGTGGACTCAGATCACCGGCCCGGTCTCGACAGTTGATCCGAAAGTTCCCGCATTCCTCAACTCGGGCTTCACCAGCATCGCGATTGATCCGGTCAACACTTCGACCATCTTCGTGGGAACAGGCGCGACGGCGGCGGGAAATCCGGCCAGCGTGCCCACGGCCGCCCCCGTCGGACAGGTGGGATTATGGAAATCAACCGACGGCGGAAACACCTGGCGCAACGTTGATCCGTCGGGGACGAACGGCGCGACGCGTTGCCACGACATCATCATTGACCCGCAGAACCACAACCGCGTTTACGCGGCGATGCGCGCCACAGGCGTGTTCGTCTCGAATTCCGGCGGCGAACCCGGCACGTGGCAACGGTTGACCGGCGGTCTGCCCGAACCCGGAAGTTCCGCCGCGACCACCGAGTTCCGCCGCATCAATCTTGGCGTCGGGCCGGGAAGCGGGGTTTCGGCGGGCATCACGCTCTACGCGGCTTACGCCACAACCGGCAGCGATCTGATGGGCATCTGGCGTTCGACGAACGACGGCGCAAGCTGGACCAAAGTGCTGACTCCGCAAACGCCGGGGCAGGCGAATTACAATCTGGATATAACCGTTGATCCGACCGATGGGCGGACGGTTTATTACGGCACTTCGACCAACAGAACCAATCGGGGCGGCACGATTTATCGCACCAGGGACGGCGGCGACAGTTGGGAAGACATCAGCCTGGGCGACGGCGTGAGCGGAGGATTGCACCCGGACACACATCAGATCGTGATCGCTCCAACCAATCGAAACATTCTTTTCACCGGCAACGACGGCGGCGTCTGGCGTACGAACAACGCTACGGCGAGCACGGTTTCGTGGACACAACTGAACAACACGCTGGCCATCACGCAATTCATGTCGGTCGCCCTGCATCCGACCAACGCCAATCTGCTGATCGGCGGCACTCAGGACAATGGCACGCTGCGTTATCAGGGCAATGTTAGCTGGGATTTCGTTGACGGCAGCGACGGCGGCGCCAGCGTGATTGATCAATCGAATCCGCAGGTGGTGTATCACACCTACTACAACCTGAATAATCAGGACAGCGGAGGGGCCGCCGTCCTCGGCCCTGCGGTGTCAACATCAGGCGGCGTTTTGGGTAGTTGGGTCTTTCGCGGATGCGACAGGTGCGCGGCGCAGCAGGGAGGCTTCAACCCGTCAGACCGTGTGGCGTTTTACGCGCCGCTGGCCTTGAGCGCGGGCTTCACGGGCGCGAACGGCAACGTGGTCTACTTCGGCACTCACCGGCTCTATCGCTCGTCGAACCGCGGCGTAACGTGGACGGGACTTGGGGCAAGCAATGACAACTTCGGCGCCGATTTGACGAGCGGACAAGGCGTGATCTCGACCATCGCGGCGCATCCCAACCTAGACAACAGCGCAAACCCGCCGGGCGAAATCGTCTGGGTAGGCACGAGTGACGGCCTGGTGCAGGTCACGACGAACGCGGGAGCGCTGGCCGGAGCCAATTTCAACAACGTGACGAAATCGCCGCTGCCCAATCGTTATGTGTCCGACATCGCGCTCGATCCGAACAACAGGCAGCGCGCAGTCGCCGTCTTCTCAGGCTTCGGCTCGGTTACGCCTTCGACGCCGGGCCATGTTTTTATTACGAACAACCTCGGATCGTCGTGGCAGGACATCAGCGGCAACCTGCCGGACGTGCCCGTCAATTCAGTCGCAATCAACCCGAATTCTCCAAACACGATTTACATCGGTACCGATCTGGGCGTGTTTCAAACCACCGACGGCGGCGCGACGTGGGCGAGGCTGGGCGGAGGGATGCCGCGCACGGCGACGTTCATGGTTCGTTATCACACCGCCAGTAACACGCTGTTCGCGGCCACACACGGACGCGGCATCTTCAAGCTGACGACGGCGCGCTCGGCCACAACCGTCTCGGCGGCCAATTTCAGCCCGTCGTCAATCGCCACCGAAGCGATTGTCTCCACATTCGGACTCGGCCTGGCCACGCGCGTTGATGCGCCGATCTCGTTGCCGCTGCCGGTGTCGTTGTCGGGAACGCGAGTCGTAGTCAGCGACAGCGCGGGCGTTGACAGAGCCGCGCCGCTGTTTTTCGTTGCGCCGCAGCAGGTCAATTACCAGGTGCCGCCGGGAACCGCGCCCGGAACGGCGACCATCATCGTTACCAGCGGCGATGGGATTATCTCCGCCGGCTCGGCGCAGGTGGCCCTCGTCGCGCCCAGCCTCTTCTCTGCGAATTCCACCGGCAAAGACGCAGCCGCCGGATTCGCCCTACGAGTCAGAGCCGACGGCTCGCGTGAAAATTCGCCGATCACCCGCTTCGATTCGGCGCAAAACAAATTCGTGCCCGCGCCGATAGACCTCGGCCCATCAACCGACCAGGTGTTCCTCGTGCTGTTCGGCACTGGCTTCCGATTCCGCAGTTCGTTGGCGGCTGTCAGCGCCACGATTGGCGGGGCCAATTCCGAAGTCTTGTTTGCGGGAGATCAGGGAGGTTTCGTGGGATTGGATCAGGCCAACATCCGCATCCCGCGCTCGCTCGCCGGGCGTGGCGATGTTGACGTCGCGCTCACGGCTGACGGGAAGGGCACGAACGTTCTGAAGATCAATATCAAGTGAGGCGAAGAGGAGATTACAAAAGCGGAACAGGCCGAGGTGGCGCAGAGAACCTTTACGGCTACTATCCGGTTCCCTGCGCGCGTACTGAAAGATCGGCTGAGGGAGCGGTCCCTAATGGCCTCGAACGCTGCTGTTACCCTGATAGCTGTGGACGCTGCCGCTGTCGCGGCTGAGGACGCTTCTTTCCGATGTGTAGCCGCCTGGGGCTTATGCCAACTCAGATGATCGCCCCCGGTATTTCCAGGCTTCATTGTGTTATTCACTCTGTCGCCTTTCCAACCTTTTAAGGATGGGGCTTGCGAAACGTTTCGTCCCGCGCCTCAAAAATTCTTCACCCTGTCCGCTATGGCTCAGCCTCAATCTCGAGTCTTACCCGAACCTTCGAGTTCCCAGCGCTCCCGGCGGCGTCGACAAGCTGCGCCATCAGATCGTTGAGAGAGATCGAAGAATGGCCGTCGCCATCCATCACTCTCACCAGCGCGGATGGCGCGACTTGGACCACCGCCTCCACATCCGTAGTCGCCAGCGCGGACGGCGCAAGGTGAATCAACGCCTCCGTATTCGTCCGCGAAGGCGCTGCCGCCAGGCTCGACAACGACGCCGCGACGTCAATCGGCCCGTAGCCGTAGCGGCTATCCCACTCCTGATTCCCGTTCGGATTATTGCGCGCGTGATCAATGACGGCTCGTCGAATCTCTTCGATGCTCAGCGGACGGCCTGCCCGCTGCATCAACAGCGCGATCAAACCAGTCACGTGCGGCGCGGCCATGCTCGTGC
Source organism: Acidobacteriota bacterium (assembly GCA_022072205.1). Taxonomy (GTDB): domain Bacteria; phylum Acidobacteriota; class Blastocatellia; order RBC074; family RBC074; genus JAJVID01. The sequence goes on along the minus strand of JAJVID010000042.1, from coordinate 1,611 downwards.
CGGAGAGTCTGATCGTCCCCTGACTCAACGCTCGCGCGGCCTGAATGTTATCGCCCGGCGCGCTCACCTCCGGTTTCTGCTTTCCATCTCTGGTTCGCCCGGCTGAACTGCGGATGAATAGATTGCGCCTCGCCGACCTGGGTTCGTAAGCGCCGACGGCAATAGTGTCTTCGCCACAGGCAATCGAACCGATGGAGCCATCGTCTTTGACGAATTCTCCGCCTAAACGGGATGGCCCTCGGTCGTCTCGTTCGATCCAGGCGTGAAATTTGGCCGAAGCCTCTCCCACATTTTTCAGACGGACTTTCCAGACGCCGGATTCGCTTTGAGGCGGAGCCTGTGAATCCGTTTTTCTTAGCAGAATGTCAATCTGATTATCGCGATTGTTCGGGTCGTCCTTTCGATGAAAAACCAACGCGACTTCCCGCCCGTTACTTTCAACGCTGGCGGTTGTTCCCAACGCGAACGGCCCGATCCTGTTTCCCGCCGGATCAATCAAAAGCGCCTCAAACTCGCGCTTGCCGCTGTACCAGATCTCCATCTCGTTGTCGGTTCTGTCGCCGCGTTTGATCTGCCAATCCAGTTCGGTCTCGGCGCCCGGTTCGACCTCTCCCCGGGCGTGATTGGCCAGTCCATAAAAATTCCCCGCCGCAATGACGATCGCCCGCCCAGGAGTCCGCAACAAAGTATCGAAGCCCTCTTCGACCAGCGTCGAACCGTCGTGCGGCCCGCCCTGCGTCCCCAAGCTGATGTTGACCACCGCAGATTTGCCGAGCTGTCTGGCCTTGCTGAAGATGTAATCCACCGCTTCGAGCAATCGGCGGGAATTGCCGAGCGATCCGTCCTCTTCGACATCATCCGACGCGACATCAACAAAGATGATGTCGGCGTTCGGCGCCACTCCTTGATTGCCGGTCACATTGCCGTTACCGGCGGCGATGTCCAGAACGTGAGTCCCATGAGCGGCGTCTGCTGGCTTGTACTGCAACACGGAGTAAGGATCATTCCCGAAACTCAGGGCATTATTGATCTCAGCGGAATCGAACTCGCGGCCATAGCCGTATTCGCTCGGAGACTGGCTGTTTTCAGTCCCGTTTTGATCCCACAGGTAGAGGATCCTCGTCTGGGCGCCGTTTCTGAAATTGTGATGCGCGAAATCGCAGCCGTGATCAACAACGCCGACAATCACGCCTGAACCACTGATCCCGTGATTGCCGACGCTCAACGCCCTGCCTATCAGCGACGGCGAGCCATTGATTTCGGGAACGGCGAAGCCGAGAGTTCGATGAAGCCTCCTGGCCCTTTTGAGACTGATCACGTTTTCGTGCTCTCTCACTTCCTCAATCCTGTAAGAGTCCACAGACCCGGTCACAATCCTGCCAATCGTTCGCACGACTCTCAACCCCGGCACTTTCTGATTCGGGTTTCGCAGCTTGGCGATCACATCAATCGCAGGCTTCCCACCTTCAGGCTCCCCTTCCGCGATCGAGGACTTTCTTACCCGTCCCTTCAAAACGTCTTTCTGAAGCGCCGGATCAAGGCCGGTTTTCAACTTCACGACTTCCCACGTGTATTTTTCTCCGCCGTTACCTTTATCGCCGCCCCTTCCGC
>JAJVID010000211.1 GCA_022072205.1 Acidobacteriota bacterium | reverse complement strand
GTTGTTGGCCGTTTTGCGAGAGCGCGATCAGCCTGTTCGCCAGCGTCAGTTCGGCGAATGTTCCGAGGCCATCGTGGAAGACGCCTTCGATGATCTCGAAATCTTTTTCCGGCGCTCGCTTCGGCGCTGACGAAACGGTCTGCACATAAGCCAAAGCGCAGGCCATTATCATCAACACCGAGCCGCGCTCCCACTTCCGCTGTAATCGCATAAGCCTCCGGCTGCAGTAAAGGGAAACACGCCTTCACCTTAAATGCGGCCCGCTAATGGCCGAAATAGAAGACAACGCCGGTGGAAAGGCGCGGGAAACTGAACGAGTTGCCGCCAAACGAGGTTGACACATAGTCCCCCTGGATGACGCGAATGCCTATTTTCTTGTGAGGCCTAAGATCAAACCCAACTCCGGACGCGAAAGCGAAGGAAGTATCAGATATTGTCGTTATTGTCGTATTCGGGACGGCGGCATCGAAGTGGACGCTGGACAGCCCAAACAGAACATGGGAGTAGAAAGAAAATTTTTTGCGATATGACGCGAAGCGCGGCCCGATCATCACGGTATGCATTCGCATTTCGGTTCCTGCGGACGAACCGTAATGCCCGCTAAAATCTCCTTCCACTTCAATCAAAATGGGTGTCCGGCGACTTATGGAAACGTGCCAGCCGTTGAAATTAGGCTCGAAATCATCCGTGAGCAAAGATGTCTGGCCGTATGAATAGCCCCCAAACAAAGCTCCTTTCGTTTTATCCTGCGCCAACGATGGAGAACTAAAGATCGCAAACGAAAGAGCAAGTAACGTGATTCGCCACATCCTGTTTTCCTCCTTGCTGAGTAAGTTGGAATTCGATTCAGGGCTGATCCCCGGCTGAGAAATCGCTGGGGGACAACCCGCTAAAACGGCTGCGTTTTGATGAAGCGTGATTTTAGTTTGATCGCGGGGGAAAGAACAAGGAAACGAATTGTCGGCAGAGATCAAAAACGGTGTTTGGCTAACAACCGCATCAACACCGGCTCAACCTCGCGGCGAATCGCTTCGTTCGCATAACCGATCCACGAAACGTCGGTCGTCGTGTCGAGCGGCGCATCAAGCGGCCGCCCGCGCCCATCGGTGATCTTCACGCCAGATTCTTCAGCGATCAAGACCGTGCAAAGGTCGTAAGGATGACAAGCGTGTCCGCCTGGTTTGCCTTCGCGTTTGAATTGTTCGTACAGCAATCCGCGCACGTCAACCAGCATCCGGTCGCGCCCCGCTATCAGTTCGTAAAGCTGCCCGCCGGTCGAAAGATATTGATCGTCGAACATCGCGGTCTTGCTCGCTTCGAGTCCGCCGATGATTTCTCGCGCCAGTTCTTCCTCGATGGCCGCGAAGATTTCCTTGCCGCCGGGAAACGGGTGAAAGATTGAAGCGAAGCCGCCGTTGATCGTCGTTGCGCGCGAAGGCTGAGGCTGAAATTTTATTCGTTCGTCAGTGACGAGGTTTGTCGTCTCGCCCTTCGCGCCGCGACCACGAATCGCCAGGAGCGTGTCGGCCAACGCCGCGCGCGTTGTCGGAATTTCAACCTGAACGGCGACCTCGATGTCGCGCAGCGAAGTTTCATCGCCGCGATTCGGAGCGAATCCGGCCAGCCACCACGCGCTGCGTTTGTTGTACATAATCGGGCGCGTGCCATCTATCGGATCAATGATCAACCGCGCACGGCACTTTTCAATCGGAGTCCCTTCGGGAAAGGCCAGCGGCTGTTCGTCGTTGACGCCTTCGCAGATCAGCGCGAATGAAACGACCGGTTGCAGATGCTCAACCAGCGCGGGCAGCAAGACCATTTCGACCGAGCGGTCAATGACGTAGATTTTGTCGGCGGGCGATTCAAACGCGATTGCGGAGAGCGATTCGGACGATTGCAGCCGCAACTCACCCAGAACGTGATCGCGCACAATCTCGCCAGCTTTTATCAATCGCCGCGCCACATCTTCACGGTCGTAGCTCGCCATCTCTCACCCGTTGATGAATTTTTCGTACAGGCCCTGCGCGGCCATCTGCTTGCCCATCGCTTCGGCCAGAGCCTGCAAGCCTTTCGCCGGGCGCACCATCACCTCGAACTCCTCGATCCTGCCTTCGGCGTTGAATCGAATGAGGTCCACGCCTTTGAGCGACATCTCGCCAACGCGCGCGCTGAATTCGAGCGTCCACGACGAGCCGTCAGTCATCTGGCGATGGTAGGCGAAATCCTCGAAGACCTGAGACGCCGCGCTGAGCACGATTGTGATCAGTTCCTTCCCGGCTTTCGGCTTCCACAAGAAAGGCGAGCGAAACACGACGTTGTCGGCGAGAAGTTGATCGAGCTTCGCCATGTCCTTTTCGGCGACGCATTGATGCCAGCGTCCGAGCGATTCAGAGATTTGACTTGTTGTTGTCATAGCTGTTGGCAGGTTGGATACGTTATCGCCCTTTGAAAACGGGAGGGCGTTTTTCGACGAACGCGCGCATGGCTTCCGCCACGTCTTCGGTCGTAAAGCAGTAGTAGATAGAAGCCAGTTCGCGCCGCAACTGCGTCTGCATATCGGTGTCGAGCGAATTGACCAGCAGCCGTTTCGCCATCGCCAATCCGATGGGCGGCCCGGCGGCGATCTGTTTGGCGTAATCCGCCACCTGAGCCGCGAAGTTTTCAGCGGGCAGCGCAAGGCTGACCAGCCCGATTCGCTCGGCTTCATCGGCTTTCACGTCGCGCGCGGACATAATCAATTCAGTCGCGCGCGACAGTCCGATCAATCGCGGCAGGAAATAACTGACGCCAGCGTCGGGACACAATCCCATCCGCATGTATCCCGTGCTGATCGTCGCCGCGTCGCTCATCAATCGAATGTCGGCGGCGAGCGTCAGGCCGCTTCCCGCGCCAACCGCAGGGCCGTTGATCGCCGCGATCACGGGTTTGTCGCAACCAGTCACAGCCAAAGCCCAGCGCCCCACCCAGCTCAAATCGTCGAGCGACGCGTGGCGCGAACTGTTCTTCCGCTCGCGCGAGGCCTGAATGTTTTCGAGCGACAATTCAAGCCCGGCGCAAAACCCGCGTCCGGCGCCCGTGATCACAACCACGCGCACAGCGTCGTCTCTTGAAGCTTCTTCAATCGCGACCGGCAATTCATCGGCGAGTTTCAGATTCACCGCGTTCAATTTTTCAGGCCGGTTGAGCGTGATCGTCCGCACGCCTTCCTGAGTTGTTTCGATCAAGAGGTGTTCGTATTGATTGCTCATTTGTTCTCCTCGCCCCCTGGGTTCGCATCGCTTCCAGCGCGCTATTCGGCAAAAGACATATTTATTTTCAGTAGGCCTTTTGCCGAATAGCGCGCTGGAAGCGATGCGAACCCAGGGTTTATTTCTTCCGCTTAAACGCGTCCACATTTTCCTTCGTGATCACCACCGTGCCCGTGTCAACATCGGTCGGCAGCGGCAACACTCCGGCGGCGCGCCAATCGTCAACCATCCGCACTTTGTTGTGATGCAGGTCGTAGAGCATCCCCAGCGACATATAAGCCATTGTGTAAGTGCGCTGCGCGATCGAGGCGTCAATCACGCCTTCTTCAATCAGGTTCAGCGTGGCGTCGTTGCGATCCATCCCCACGATTTTGACTTTGCCAACCAGACCTTTTTCTCTCAAGACTACAGCCGTGCCTTCGCCGCCGCCCGAATCAACGCAACCGACTCCGGCGATGTTCGGATGCGCGCTCAAAATGTTGCGCGCGGCTTTGGCGGCCTCGTTTGCGTCGGCGCGGTCGTTGCCCACGTCAACAATCGTGATGCCGGGATGTTTGGCCAGCGCGTCCTGATAACCTTTGATGCGCTCTTCCAGATTCGGCTCGCCGGGCACCGAGAGCAGAAAGACTTCGCCTTTGCCGTTGAGCAGTTTGCCGAGCAATTCGCCGCCTTGTTTGCCTGCATTGTAATTGTCTGTGCCGACGTAGCTGTACCGCTTGCTTTGCGGCGCGTCGGAGTCAACGCAGATGACCGGAATCCCGCTGTCAACCGCGCGGTTGATCATCGTCGTGATGCCCACGCCTGAAGGCGAAAGGATAATCCCGGCGGGTTTGCGCGCCATCGCGTCTTCGAACTGTTTGATCTGTTCGTTGACGTCCGTGCCTGACGCGCCGCGGAAATCGGCTTTCACGCCTAACGCCCTCGCGCGATCTTCCAGACCTTCGCGAGCGTCAACCCAGTAAGGATTCGAGACCGATTTGCCGATGAAGACGTATTCTTCATTCGCGTCGGCTTCGGCGTTCACAACCTGGCTGACGCCCGCGTTCTGAGCGCCGCCCTTCGGCCAGAAAATCAGCAGTCCAACGATGATCAATGCCATCGCCACATTGATTGCCCGTTCCATCTTTTTGCTCCTCGTTGTTGTCAGCAGCTTCCACAAACCGCGCGCGCGTTCACCTGTCAATTGATCAATCATCACCGCGACGATCAATATCAATCCGGTGATGATGCCTTCGGCGTAAAACGACACGCTCATAAAGCCCAGCCCGTTGGCGATCATTCCGGTCAGCAGCAAGCCCAGAAACGTGCCGAGCACGGTTCCCACGCCGCCGTTCAAACTCGCGCCGCCGATGACCACCGCCGCGATTACGCGCAACTCCGCGCCAGTGCCTGCAATCGGCGAGGCCGAATCGTTCTTCGCCGTGGTGATCACTCCGGCCATCGCGGCCAGCATCCCGGTGATCACGTACATCACGATCCGCACGCGATCAACGTCAATGCCTGAGAGCCTCGCCGCCTCTTCGTTTCCGCCGACGTAATAGTTCTGCCTCAGAAACCGCGAATGCCGCAGCAACAGATCGGCGATCACAGCCAGAACCAGAAAGATGATCACCGGATAAAAAATTCCCATCGCCGCGCCTTCGCCCAACTGCCTGAAAGATTGCGGGAAGCCTGTCATCACGCGGCCCTGCGTTTCGACCAGCACGACGCCGCGCACAATCGTCATCGTGCCGAGCGTCGTCACCAGCGGATTGACCTTGACCTTCGTGATGATCAACCCGTTGATCACGCCGACAATCGCGCCGCTCAAGAGGCCGAGCGCGATAGCCGTCGCGGCGCTGTAACCGCCGAGCACCGCGACGCTCGCGACATAACCGCCAAGCGCGAGCGTCGAACCAACCGACAGATCGAAGCCTCCGGTGATGATGACAAACGTCATTCCGATGGCGATCAATCCGTCGGGCGCAAGCCCGGTCAGGATGGCTTTCAGATTGTCACCGGTGAGAAAGCGGTTCGTGGCGCCGGGTTGAATCAGGTAGAAGACGAGCGCCGTGACGAGCACGCAAAGGAAAATAATCAGTTCGCGGATTTTGAGGATTCGTTTGAGCATTAGTTTAGTTGCGAATCGGCTCCGGCTTTACGAAGCAGCCTGGACAAGCACTGATACGAACACACAACCGACACCGAAGTATTGAATTGCCAAACTAAGCAGATAGCTTTTGATATAGTTTTCAGGCAGATTTAAACCCTTCATTTTTCGATAGCTCAACAAGCTGATGAGAATTGACACTCCGAGGAAAGAGACCACAAAAATTGCCGTAAGTGTGTAATGCCACTGCGGCAGATATTTGATTGCTACAAACCAGACAATCCCCAATCCCAGCAAGAGAGCGGAGTTGGCCATTCTGTAATTGGAAAAAGAATCAAGTAATCTGGCTTTATCATCAGAACTGAGTTGTTTCAATGATTTTTCCGAGATGACGCGGCTTATGACTATTGCCGCAAATAGAATGACAATTCCAAGCAATGGGTCTTGTCCTGCCATGAATTATTCCTCTTGGTTAAAAAGATGAGGTTCAGTCTGCTGGAACAGCGCGGATTCTAGCCCTCACGCTCGATACACTCAAGCTGCTTGTCAGCGTAGACAATGCTTGGCAACATAGGCTCCGCCGACATCACGCAAAGGAATCGTCATGAGAAAGCTATCGTCATTTGCCATTGGCGCCGTCTTTACCGCCTGCGCTTTGCTCGCGTTCAACATTTCAGTAACGGCTCAGAAGGCACCGGGGCAGGATTATCTCGTCTACGTCCTTTCGGAATCCGCCGACAAGATCGCGCTCATCCGCTTCGGCCCCGGCGGCGCGCGCATTGAACGCGAGTTCACGACCGGCGTGATGGAGCCGGACATTGACGGGCCGCACGGCATCGCCGTCTCGCCCGACAAACAGCATTACTTCGTTTCGCTCGCTCACGGGCGGCCGTTTGGGACGGTCTGGAAATATTCGGCGAAAGACGACAAGCCGCTCGGCAAAGTCACGCTCGGAATGTTCCCGGCCACGATGGACGTTTCGCCGGACGGCAATTTCGTTTACGTGGTCAACTTCAATCTGCACGGCGACATGGTTTCGTCGTCCGTCTCGGTCGTGCTGGCCGATCAGATGTTGGAGATCAAACGCATTCCCACTTGCGTGATGCCGCACGGATCGCGTTTCAACCCGCAGGGGACGAAACATTATTCGGCTTGCATGATGGACGACATGCTGGTCGAGATTGACACCGCAACATTGAAAGTCTCGCGTCACTTTTTGTTGACCAAAGGCAAAGAAGCCGGGATGAGCGGCTCGCCGGAGATACACGCGAAAGCTGGCCACGCTCAGCACGACAGTGGCGGGCACGGCCTGGAACCGCCGAAGCCCGGCGACGTTTCGTGTTCGCCGACGTGGGCGCAGCCTTCCGCCGACGGTTCGTTCGTTTATGTCGCCTGCAACAAATCGAGCGAGATTGTCGAGGTTGACGCGAAGACGTGGAAGGTCACGCGGCGCATCGAGGCAGGGCCGGGCGTTTACAATCTGGCGGTGACGAAAGACGGTCAGAAGCTGATCGCCACCAACAAACGCGGCCCGTCCGTTTCGGTTTATGATTTGAAATCGGGCAAGGAACTGGCGCGCGTTTCCACCAAACGCAAAGTGGTTCACGGCGCGGTCGTGTCGCCCGACAACCGCTACGCGTTTATTTCGGTCGAAGGCGTGGGCAGCGAGCCGGGCACAGTTGAGATTATTGATTTGGAGGCATTGAAAACCGTCGCGACGGTTGATGTCGCGCAGCAGGCCGCCGGTATTGATTTTTTGGGGACGGAGCCTGCCAGGAAATAGCGGCAAGGGATTTGCTGCCCTGGAAGCGCACGCAAGCCGCGTGCGCCCCTGGAGGAAGTTCCGATTTATGAAATTAAGCGCCAGACTGGTTTTGCTTCTGACTCTCGCCGTCAGCGTTGTGATGGTGGTGGCGAGTCTGATCGCGTTGCGGCAGCGCGAGGCCGCGCTGCGCGAGGCCGCGCGCAATGAAGTGCGCGCGCACGCGCTGACTTTGCGGATCGCCCTCGAAGAAGATTACCTCACGGGACGCTCGCTCGACGCCCAGCGGCTGATCAACCGGTTGGGAGAAAACACCGGCATCTACAGCGTGGTGCTGTTTGACGCTGCGGGCGAAATCGCCGCCATCTCCAACACGCTCGTCCCCGAAGAATTCAGGTATCTGAACGAAGCGCGCCAGGCGATGGCCAGCGGGGAGAACATCGAAATCGGGCGCAGCATCAGCGGCGAGGATTACTTTTCGATGATTATGCCGCTTCAGGTTCAGGGACGGCGGGTGGGCGCGATTGAGATCGTGCAGCCGATTTCGTTCGTCAAAGCCGACATCGCGCGCGCGCGCTATCACATCGCGGTCACGGCGATGATGCTGTTCATCACGATTCTGCTGGTCGTGACGGCGGTGACGCGATACAGCGTGGCGCGGCCCATTCAGGAATTGCTCGATGGCGCTCTGGCCGTCGGGCACGGCAATCTGAATTACCGCGTGCGAATGCGGCCCGGCAGCGGCGAGCTTCAGAGGCTGGCGCAGGAATTCAACCGGATGGCCGACAGTCTGGCCGAACAGCGCCGCGCCGCCGAGCGTGAGGTCGAAGAACGGTTGACGCTCGAACGCAAGCTCCGCCACAACGAACGGCTCGCCGTGCTCGGCCAGTTGGCCGCCGGAGTGGCGCACCAGATGGGCGCGCCGTTGCAGGTGATTGACGGGCGAGCCAAACAATCGCTCAACAACACCGACGCGCCAATCGAGACGCGGCAACGCAATCTGACAATCATCCGCAATCAAGCCGAACGCATTTCGCGCATCGTTCGCCAGTTGCTGAATCTGGCGCGCCCCTACAACCTGCGTCTGCAATCGGTCAAGCTGCCGGCTCTGGTGAAAGAGACTGTGGAATTGATCGAAACGCAGGCCGAAAACGCGGGTGTTGAGATCGAACTCCCGCCGGATAATCAATCGGTGTCGGTCGAGGCTGACCCGGAACTTATAGGAGAGGTTCTTTTGAACGTTTGCCGGAACGGCATTCAGGCGATGTCTCCCGGCGGGCGTTTGCGCTTCGAATATCTGAGCGGCGCGGCGGAGAAAGACGGACGGCGGTTCGCCGCGTTGCGCGTCTCCGACACGGGCATCGGCATTCCGCCCGAACATCTGCCGAAAGTCTTCGATCCGTTCTTCACGACCAAGATCATCGGAGAGGGAGTCGGACTCGGCCTGCCCATCTCCAACCGCATCGTCGAAGAGCACGGCGGATGGATCGAGGTGGCCAACGGAGATGAAGGCGGCGCGGTCTTCACCATTTACCTGCCTCAGGCCGAGCCGGTTCAGGGCGAGCAATCGGCTGAACGGGAGTTTGCGGAAAGGATGATCGCATGAACGCAAGAATATTGATCGCGGAGGATGACGCGGATTTGCGCGACCTGCTGCAGGACGATCTGGAAGACTTCGGCTACGAAACCGTCGTGGCGATTGACGGGCGCGCGGCGATGGCGCACATCGAACGCGAACACGAACGGATTGACCTGCTGATCACCGACGCGCGTATGCCTGGGATGACCGGCGATGAATTGCTGGCTGCGATGCGAACTCAACGGTCGGAAGCTCCGGTAATCGTCATCACCGCTTTCGGCTCGGTGGAGCAGGCTGTTGAGATGGTCAAGGCGGGCGCGTTTCAATATCTGACCAAACCGTTCGACACCGACGACCTGTTGCGCACGGTTTCGGAAGCGTTGGAGCAGAGCGCGCCGCAGCGGGAGCAGGCGCGGTTGCGGCGTGAACTGCCTGAGACGCCGGCGCGCATCATCGGCGCTTCGCGGCCTATGCAGGAATTGTTCAAGCTGATTGCGCGCGCCGCCCGCAGTTCGAGCACGGTGCTCGTCACCGGCGAATCGGGCACGGGCAAGGAATTGGTCGCGCGCGCGATTCACGAAGCGTCCGAGCGCAAAGGCGCGTTCGTTCCCGTCAACTGCGCCGCCATCCCGGCCGAGTTGATGGAATCGGAATTGTTCGGCCACACGGGGCAGGCGTTCACCGGCGCCAAACAGGCTCGCGCCGGATTGTTTGAATCAGCCGACGGCGGCACGATGTTTCTGGATGAAATCGGCGAGATGCCTCTGGCCGTGCAGCCGAAACTGTTGCGCGTTTTGCAGGAAGGAACTGTGCGGCGAGTCGGCGCCGACCGCGAGATCGAAATCAACGCGCGAGTGATCGCCGCCACCAACCGCGATCTGGAAAAAGAGGTGAGCGAAGGCAGATTCCGAGAAGACCTTTACTGGCGATTGAACGTCATCCATCTGCGCATCCCGCCGCTGCGCGAACGCCCGTTCGACATCCCGCTGCTGGTCGAACATTTCATCAACAAGATCGCCGAGAAGTCCGGACAGCCTTCGTTGAATGTCTCGCCCGAAACTCTGGCGACGTTGACCGCTTATTCGTGGCCGGGCAACGCGCGCGAATTGGAGAACGTGATCGAGCGCGCCGTCGCTCTGGCCAATGGCCAGAACCTGACTCCTGACGATTTGCCGGAGCGCGTGCGCTCGAATGGGCAAACCGGCGGTATGATCGCGCGCGCCCGCGAACGGCGAATGACGATGCGCGAACTTGAGAAGGAATACATCATCGAGGCGCTCAGGATGACCGGCGGGAACAAATCGCGCGCCGCTGAAATCCTCGGCTTCGACCGGCGCACGCTCCATCGCAAATTGGACGAATACCGCGCCGAAGACCCATCGTTCGAGTTGTGAACTCATCTAATCTGATTTGGCTGTCTGATTTTGTCCCACCACTGAGGCATCTTGTCCCACCTTTTTACCGCGCATTACTGATAACCCCAACAAAACCGCTCAAAAGATGATGGCACGGTCATTGCCCTAGAAGTCGGGGACAGAAAGACCAAGCCCCGGATAATCTCATAGGATTGAGCTTGGAATAACTGACAACCACGGGAACACAGAGATCGCAGGGAAAATGCTGGCGTTATTTTTTTCCGGCGCCTCGGTGCCACTCGTGGTTGATTTATTTTCAGTTGGCGCTCGCGCGTGGGAGAGTTCGCCAACTGTTGGGTAGTGATCATGGAAAAACTCGTTAGAGGAATTCATCACTTTCAGGCGACCGCGTTCAGCGCGCATCGTGAATTGTTCGAGAGTCTTTCACTGGGACAACGGCCCGACACTTTATTGATCACCTGCTCCGACTCGCGCATCGCGCCGGATCTGCTGATGCAGACTCAGCCAGGCGATCTCTTCGTGTTGCGCAACGCGGGCAATCTGATTCCGCCCTACGGCGCGGCGAACGGCGGCGAAGGCGCGACCATCGAGTACGCGATCTCGGCGCTAAGCGTGACGCACGTGCTGGTGATGGGCCATTCGCATTGCGGCGCGATGAAAGGGTTGCTGCAACCCGAATCGCTCACCGATATGCCGCTGGTCGGCGACTGGCTCAAACACGCCGAGGCGACGCGGCACGTCGTGGACGAGTGTTATCCCGAACTCGAAGGAAAAGACCTGCTCAACGCGGCGATCAAGGAGAACGTGCTGGTTCAACTCGACAATCTGCGAACTTATCCGAAAGTCGCGGCGCGTCTGGCAAAGGGCGAACTGACGATGCACGGTTGGATTTACGAGATTGAGAGCGGGCAGATTCTGGCTTACGACCCTGAAGTTTCTCATTTCGTCCCGATCACTTCCCGATTGTCATTGCCGACGATGAACGCGCGGCCAATGGCGACAGCCCGGCTCTCAAGGCTGGGGCTGAATGGTCATGCGGCGCACGGCGATTGACGGCGCGCCTTGTTCCCCTATCACAAATTTAAAAGTGGGCGACGGTCACACGAGCGCGCAGGGATTTGTTCGCCTCGCGGACGATCAGCCGTGACCAAAGCTTAAATGCTGAAGGAGACTAGCAGTGACGGAGAAAGCAACGATCCAGAAATTGAACGAACGGGACAACACCAATCTTTTGCGAAGACTGGCGTATTACATGAACCCGTTCGACGGACGTTATGAAGATTTGTCGAAAGACAATTGGAAGCTCAACGTGTTCCGCGATTTCACCGCCGGTTTGATCGTCGCGATGGTTGCGATCCCGCTGGCGATGGGCTTTGCGATGGCGTCGGGGCTGCGTCCTGAACAGGGTATAGTCGGCGGCGCGGTAGCCGGCCTGATCGGCGCGCTCTTCGGCGGATCGAAGTATCAGGTTTACGGGCCGACGGCAGCGTTCATTCCGGTGATGGCCGGGATCATGGCGACTTACAATCTGGGGTTCCTGATTCTGGCTTCGCTGATCGCGGGCGTCATTCTGATGGCGATGGGCGTCGCGCGGCTGGGCCGTCTCTCGAACCTCGTGCCGCATTCCATCGTCGTCGGCTTCACCATTGGCATCGCCATTACGATTGCGCTTTCGCAGATCGGCGAGGTGCTCGGATTCAAGGCTTCGCTGGGATACGGTTTCTTCGACAAAGTGAGCGGCATCATCGCCAACATCGGCGGCGTCAACTGGTACGCCGTCGCGCTCGGTCTGCTCACCTTCGTGATCACGAAGTATCTACTCAAGGTTTCGCCTTTCATCCCCGCGCCGTTGATCGCGCTGGCTGTGGCGACCGGCCTCTCTGCGACGCTCTTCGCCGATAAAGGGCTGACGCTGATCAAGGATAAATACGGCGCCATCCCGACCGACTTCTTCGTCTTCACCATGCCGGGGCCGATCCCAACCGACGCGAAGGCGTTGCTCGACCTGGCTTACTTCGTCGTCGCAATTCTCTTCGTCTCGGCGATCGAGAGTTTGTTGTGTTCGCGGATGGCCGACCGTCTGGCCGAGAACAAAGGCGTTCCATTCAATCCGAACAAAGAATTGTGGGGACAGGGCGCGGTGCAGATCATCGTTCCATTGCTCAACGGCTTTCCGCACACGGGCGCGCTGGCTCGCACGGCGACCAACATCAAGGTCGGCGCGATCTCGCCGCTGGCCGGAATTTTCAAGGCCGTGCTCAAACTTCTGCTGGCCGCGTTTCTGGCGCAATACCTGGAACTGGTGCCGATGGCCTGCATCGGCGGCATCCTGCTCTACGTTTCGACGGCGATGGTCAAGCCGGCTGAAGTCAAAGAGGCGCTGGCGATGAGCAGATTTCACGTCGGGCTGATGATCTACACGGCGGTTGCGGTGGTCGTGACTGACTTCCTGACGGGTGTGTTGTCGGCGATTGTTATCTACGCTGTCGCCTACCGGTTCATCAAAAGGATCGAAGCCAAACAGGAGAAGCGAGTCGTCGAACCCGCTTACTCTCCGGCTGGTGATTGAGCGCCGATTCACAGTCCATCCGGCTTCACGAACTCCACTCCAATCGGCTCTCCATCCAGATTGGCCAGATTGGCCAGGTTGGCCAGGTTGGCCAGGTTGGCCAGCCTGGCCAGATCGAATTGTGGCAAGCTTCGATAGGTCACGATCACCGGCCTGGCCGGATTGATTGCGCCGCAGGTAATCGAGGTCGGAATTTCGGGCGTGTATCGAACGAAGATGAGTTGGCTCATCCGCGTCGTGCGAAGTTTGAAAAGCCGTGATTCGCTTTTGACCGTCAGCGTGATACTCGCGTCGTCGCAATCAATCCGCGTCAGAAGCCCGCGCACCTGATCGCCCTGAAAACGCTGCCCCGGCAGCGGCGGACGCGTTGAAGCCGGATTGTCAGCCGTTCCTGAATGATCGCCGCTCGCTTCGCCCTCAGCTTTCATCTTCGCCATCCGCTCTTCGATCTTCGCAATGTTCTCGATCATCCGGGTCGCCCGCTCACGGATGTCGGACTTGACGGCTCCGCGCGCCAGCTTTTGCGCAATCTGGCGCGCGGCGGCGTAATCCTTCCGCCGCATCTGAATCTGCGCCAGCGTGTAAACGATGTCTTCACGATGCGGCGCAAGCGCGATTGCGCGGTTGATCAGATTGACCGCTTCGTCCAAATCCTCGCCCAAAACCAGATTGATGAACGCGAGCAGTTTGTAAGTGTCGGCAAAATCCGGATTGAGTTGGCGCGCCAGTCTGAGCGCCTCGCGCATCTCCTGCGCCGAGCCTTCGCGGAATTCGGAAACATACTCGCTCTCGTCAACCTGTTCGCGGTGGATCGCGTAGGCGTAGTTGTAATGCGCCAGATAATTTTGCGGATCGGCTTCGGCGGCTTGCTGAAAATGCTT
>JAJVID010000216.1 GCA_022072205.1 Acidobacteriota bacterium | reverse complement strand
GACCGTCGCCGACCGCGCGACGTTCGAGCAGCCGCACCAATTCGCCGTCGGAATGAAGCACGTCTTCATCAACGGCAAGCAGGTGTTGAAAGACGGCGAGCACACCGGCGCGAAATCGGGGCGCGCGCTGTGGGGGCCGGGGAAAACGAAATGAAATGGAGGTAGCCTATGCTCATCGCCAAGATCATCAAATCGAATTCGCACGTTGATTATTCCGCGCGGGTTCTCGATTCGCTTGAAACTTCTGCGAATCTGACTCCGGCGGATTATCAGTTCGGGCAGTTCGTCAAAATCGAAGTCGGCGACGCGGAAGTGATCGGCGTTGTCTACAATTCGCAGTTGATCAATCCTGAATACGGCAATTATGGGCCGCGATTGTCCACGCCGTCGGCGCTCAACACTGTTTTCAGCCCCGATTATTTGAATGAGCAGGGCGTGTTGATCTCGATTCTGCTGTTGGGTTGGAAGGACGCGGGCGGGAATCATCAGGGTGTGCCGCGCGTCGTGCTGCCGATCAATTCGCACGTCGAGACGATGAGCGACGCCGAAGTGCGAGCGTTTCATCACGACGGGAACGAGACGCTTCAGGCGCATTACTATTCACACGTCACGACGCACGCCGGGCTGTTCGCATTTCAACTGCTCTCAGCGATTGTGGATCAACTCGACGGTTTGGCGAGCGACAAAGATCGCGCGCGGCTGGGGGTTTTGAGAAAGACGCTGGCCTGGCAACAGACGATTGGCCGAATGAGATGAAGCGGTCAAGGCCGGTTTCTCGGCGGCCTGCCCAACGCCGCCCACTTGCCTTTCTGTTTGAACTCGAACCTCGGCTGGCTGATCTGAAACTGGCTGCTGAATTCGGGGTTGCGTTTCAGGAAGTAAGATTGAGCGCGGTTGTCGGCGGTGGCTATCTTCCATTGCCCGCCTTCCCGGAGCAGAAACTGTTGCGCCGCTATTCTCCCTTCCGTTATCTCTTCGCCGTTGATCGCCTGCGGTTTCTTCAACCTCCCGTAAATCGTCGTGTCAACGACCGCGAAGTCGCCGCGCTGCTGCACGCGACCGATCTCCAATCGCTCGATGGCGATGAATGAATCCAGGCGTTTGAGGCTCAGCGACAATTGCTCGCGCGTGATTTGCCGCTGAAGTTCCGACGGTAAAAAATCGTAGAGCGCGGCGTACGATCCGGCTTTGAGCAGAGAGAAGAAGTTGTTGACGGTCGCGCGCGGGTCCTTCGCCTGGCTCTTTTTCTGAGCGGCGCCGGGCGCGAAAACCAGCAGCGAACAGATGATCACGGCGGCGAATTGAAAGAGAAGCTTTTTCAAACTTGAGCTACCTCCGTTGAAAATGTCGTAACGCAATTTGCCAAATTGCGTTACTTCAAGCAAGGGACCGAATTTTGAACTCGATGAGCAATCAAGCGGGCAAAAATATTCTTGAGGATTTCGCGCAGGTGATGAAGCGCGACTGGAATCAACGCGCGCGCGAAAACGCCAGATGGTTTATCAACACCGTCAGGCTCGATCAATCCGAAGAGGAATTCGACGCGACGGGCGCGAACGAAATTCGCAGTTTGATCCTGCCTGAACTGTCGCTGATGACTCAAGGGCGCGATCCGAAAAGCCTGCGCTTTCTGGAAATCGGCTGCGGCATCGGGCGGATGACGAAACATCTGGCGGCGATCTTCGGAGAAGTCCACGCGACGGACGTTTCCGGAGAGATGATCGCCCAGGCGCGCGAGCGTTTGCGCAGTTTGCCGAACGCGCATCTTCACGAAACCAGCGGCGTTGATTTCGCCGCATTGCCGGATGATTACTTCGACATCGCGTTCTCGGCTTTCGTCTTCCAACACGTGCCGGGAAAAGATGTCATCGAGGCGAATGTTCGTGAGGCCTACCGCGTCGTCAAACCCGGCGGCGTTTTGAAGCTCCACACCAACGGCGTCGAATCGCGCGATTACGAAGCGGCGGACAAGGACACTTGGGCCGGAGCGACTTTCACCGAAAACGAGATGCGCAAGCTGGCGCGCGAACTGGGCGCGCGGCTCGTCAGCGTTTACGGCGCCGGGACGATGTATTGCTGGACGACGATGCGCAAACCCATTGCGACAAACCGGCGCGCGGAAGCCAATCCGAAGATCGAATTTCACGCTCGCTCCGATGACGCCACGATCTGGACGATTCCGGCGGGAGGTCCCGACGCGTGGCTTTCGCTGGTCGTCTCAGGATTGGATTGTGAGGCTATTGATGCGAACAATTTGAAGGTGGTGATCAATAATCAGGTGGCGATTCCGAGGTATGCCGGGCGAATCAGGCCGCATTTTGAAGAAGAGCTGAAAAAGCGTTTCGGCTCGTCGCTCGATCATCTGATCTACGTCGAAACAGGCGTTCCACCGGGCCTCGGTGGCGGCGTTCGTGTTCAGATCGAACTCGGCAGCGGCGCAACCTCGCCGCCTTATGAAATCGAATTGAAGGAACCGAAGCCGCTCGCCCCGACCATCGTGACGATCAGGAACGGCGATGATTACGGGACGGACATTCACGCGCGCGGGCCGAAATCATCGCTCAGGCTTTTTGTCGAAGGGCTGAATGAAACGGCCAATTGCGACAACGTGCGTGTGAAAGTAGGGCCGCAGATGATCGTCCCGGATTTCGTCGGCTTTGTGACCGACATCGCCGGATACAGAGTTGACGCGCAACTTCCGCCTGACGTTGAAGCCGGGCTGACCGGCCTTGCGGTCATTTTCAACGAAATGGCTTCCGAAGCCGTTCCCGTTGAAATCGAAGCTCCGGCGGAATAAATCAATTTACCGTTTTTGATTTCGCCTGCGCTACTTCGGGAATGTCCGCGTCCGCATCCTTCCAGATTTGCAAAAAACTGCGGTAAGCCGCGCGCGCGCGGTCGCGGTCGCCTTTGCGTTCGTAAGCCTGCGCGACGCGATAATGCCCCGGCGCCCAGTTGGGATTGAGCTTCGACAAATTTTCGTATTCGGCGATGGCTTCGTCCGTACGGCCCAATTTGTAATACGCCTGCGCAATGCAATCCGCTTCGGTGTCAATGTTCCAGTAAAAAGCATACAACCGCCGCGCCTCTTCAAACTGTTTCAGCGCTTCGTCAATCCGGCCCTTTTTGAAATCGTACGCTCCGAGCAGATAAACGCGTAATCGCGGCTCGAATGCAGGTTGCCGGCCGGGCGCGCTCGCGGTCAGCCGTGGATACAGATTTCCGGCGGTTTCAAGATCATTGCGCGCCAGAGCCGTCAGCATCAGGCCGCCAAAATCGTTGTGATACTTTTGTTCCTGCCTTGCGGACGCCTCGGCGCTTTTCACATCGCCTCGCGCCAGATAAACGCGGGTGATCAGGTTCGACGCCATCGCGCGATCCCAATCCGACGGCGCGACTTTCAAGTAGCGTTGATATTCGCTCAACGCGGCGCGGTAACGTCCGAGGTGGAAATAAGTGTCGCCGAGATGTCTGATGGCGAAATGGAAATCGGGATTGAGCGTCAGGGCGCGATTGAACGAGGCCATCGCTTCGTCGTAACGCCCGGCTTCGTTGTAAGTCATCCCCAAACTGTCGAACGCGTTCGCCTCATCAGGCGCGAGTTGCGCGTAACGCTGGTGCGCCGCTATCGCTTCGTCGTAACGCCCGAACCCCAGGTACAAAAATCCGAGTTGGTTGTGAATGTCTTTCGCGTCCGGATCCACGGCTACGGCGCGCTCGAAGACGCGCAACGCTTCGTCCCGGCGTCCCATGCCGTGTCGCAGCAGGAAGCCCAGCCGGAAATACGCTTCGATCTCCTGCGGATATTGCTCGATCAATTCGTACAAAGCGCGAGCGGCGGCTTCGCCTTCTCCGTTGGCGTTGGCGTACCAGGCTTTGATGTAAAGCCGCTCTTTGTCCGTCAGCCGGTTCGAGAACTGAAACGCTTTTTCGAGATACGGCCTGGCCTTGCCTGCTTCGTTGACGCGCACCATCGTGTAGATATAGCCGACGCGCGCGTATGCCATCGCGAACCGCGGGTCGAGCGCGATGGCTTTCTCCAAAAATTCGATTGCCTCGGCCGAGTGGTAAGCGTTGGCCTTCTCCAGCGCCAGCGAGTAATAACGATAGGCTTCCAGGCTGTCGGTCATAACCCCGGACAGTCCCGGTTTGCTTTCCGCCTCGGTCATCGTCGCGCCCAGTCGCGCGGCGAGCCTGAGCGAAAGCAGATCAATTTGAGACAGGATTTGCTCAGGATTGTTCACCGTCAAGCTTTCCGCCGACAGCAACCGGCCATTGCGCGCGTCGAGAATGTTGGCGTCTACGCGCATCTTCTCGCCGAGCTTGGCGAACCCGCCCACGATGATCACCTCGGCCTGGCTGCGGCGCGCGATCTCCAAACTGTCTTCGAGTCGAAGCCGTTTTGCGCCCTGGCGTCCGATGCGGTCGAGCAAAACCGCGAGTTGCTGGCGGCTGAGCACGATGAGATTTTTCGAGCGCGACAAACTGGTGATCAGCATATCGGCCAGGCCTTCATGCAGCCAATCGAATTCAGGTTCGCCGGATTGGTTCTCGAATGGCGCAACGGCGACCGATTTTTTGCCAGGCGCGCGCGGCAACGCAACCTCCGCCGCAGGCCGCCGCTCCCGCATTAACAGATAAGCCGCAAACGCGCCGGACGCGATGAGGCCGGCGATTAACAACGAAGTGAAGACGGCGGGCAGCGGCCGGTTATGAAAAACGCCCGGAAGGTTTTTTTCCCGAATCCGTCCGGCGTCCCGGCGGAGCATCTCAGCGACCTGCTGAGAAACCTGTCGCGGGGCATCCTCGACTTCGATCTCAATCGTCGTTGACTCTTCAATCTCGACCACGACTGGCGGGGCGATTTCTTCCTCAACCGGCCCGATGAAGCAATAACCGATTTTGGGGACGGTTTTGATGAAGCGTGGATGGCGGGAATCGTCGCCCAGGCTCCGGCGAATTTCCACGATGCATTGCACCAGCGCATCGTCGGTGGTCGCAGTCTTCGGCCAGAACTGGGCGACCAGCTCATCTTTGGTTACCAACCGGCGCCGGTGGTCCAGCAGATAGAGCAGTACCTGGAAGGCTTGCAGGCGCAGATGCGTCTCTCTGCCATTGCGCCTCAAACAACCACGCGCCGGGTCAATTTCCAGGTCTCCAACGCGATAAATTGGTTTGCTGGGGGAAATCATCGCGCTTTTACAATCTGTTTCGGAAAATTTCGGGAGGATTTTGTTTCTATTTCGTTACTTCAGCCTGCGAAATCAGTATGGTGCAGCGGTGATCGCGATCTGCTGAAGCGCGAGGTCGCCGCCATTCCCGTGCCGTCGCGTCTCTTTGCGCGGCTAAGCAACGGCGAAATTATAGCATGACATTCAGGTGGTAATAGCTGATGAAGACTAAAGCCGCAGTCAGGATCACGATAACGCGCCGCCGGAAATTCTATTTTCAAATTCCGTTGATTTGCATTCACTGCCGGGTTTGCGGGCGCGAGGTCGAGACACTCAGCGCTTCACAGGCGGCCGAGGCGCTGGAAGTTCATCCAGGCGTCCTCAGCCGGATGATCGCCGATGGAGTGATTCACGTGATTAGCACTGTGAGCGGGAGTTTGCGTATCTGCCGGAACTCCCTCTTTTCATAATTAGAGGAGCGCCATGATCAAACTGTTCCGCTTCGCCGTCGTCTTGTTCCTGATCGGTTCAGCGCTGGCGCTGCCTGACGGGCGCTGGGCAATTACGTTCAAGGCGCCAACTCTCAAAGGTCAGCCCAACGCCTCGGCGAAGGCCGCTTGTTACAGCGCTCAGCAATCCGCCGCTCAATCGCCGAAAGGGAGCGTTGGGCAAGTGGCGAGCGCCCGCGTCCCGGATGCCGTTTCGCCCGCCGTTACGGTCACCGATCACAAAATGACCGGGATCACTCCCGCCAACGATTGCACGGCGCCTCCCGCCAAGACCAGCTTCACAACGACCGACACACAGGCGACGCAATGGACGCTCGTTTCCGACGGGAATATCGGCGATGTGGTGAGGTGGGAATTCGTTCAGCCGAACGGAACGATTTATTTCCAGACTTCGTCCCAGCCGCTCACTTTCAGCGGCGCGGTGTGCTTCTCGGCTTTTATTTTCATTGCGGGGCAACAAGCCGCGTCGTTGCCGGGCGCGTGGCAAACGCGCGTCTTCTACAACAACGTTCTGCAATTCACCGAAAATTTCACCATCGGCGTTAGCGGCGCGGTCACGATCACCGACCGCCGGATGACCGGAAACACGCCCGCCAACGATTGCACGCCGCCGCCGGTGAAGACAAATTTCGCGCCAACCGATCCGGTCGCATATCTCTGGGCTTCGGCCACCGGCGCGAACGCGGGCGATATTGCGCGATGGGAGTTCGTCCAGCCTAACGGTTCGGTTTACTCGCAATCGCAATTGACGCTCGCCGTCTCCGGCAGCGTCTGTTTCTGGGGCGGCATCAACATCGCCGGACAACCGGCGGCTTCTCTGCCTGGGAACTGGCAAGCGCGCCTCTTTTACAACGGCGCGCTGATGCTGACCGAGAATTTCACTATCGGCGTCAACACCTGTCCGACAATCGCCAGCATCAATCCGACGAGCGGTCCGGCCGGCAGTACGGTCACTATCAACGGAACAAATTTCACAGGCGTCACCGCCGTCAAATTCGGGGGCAATGTCGCCGCGCAATTCAACGTTGTCAGCGCCACGCAGATCACCGCGACTGTGCCGGGCGGCGCTGTGACCGGCGCGATCATCATCAGCAAGCCGAATTGCGCTGACACGCAAACGCCCGTCTTCACAGTCACATCTCAACCGGCGATTGACGTGACGCCCGTGAGCCTGGGCTTCGGCAGCGTCAGAGTCGGGCAGACCGGAGATTTGCAATTGACCGTGCGCAACACCGGCGCCGCCACGCTCACGGTTTCTTCGATCACCAGCGACAACGCGCAATTCGGCGCGACCTCGCCCGCCGCGCCTTTCAACGTCGCCGCCGGAGCAAGCGCAACGGTCAACGTTCGCTTCGCGCCGAATTCGGCGGGCGCGAAGACGGGGACGCTTTCGATCAACAGCAACGATCCGAGCCGCGCGCGCGTTGATGTCGCGCTGACCGGAACAGGACTCGCGCCTGCGCTCGATGTCGCGCCCCAGAGTTTGAATTTCGGGAATGTCGCTACGGGCGAGAGCCTGAGTTTGAAACTGACCCTGCGCAACACCGGCAATGCTCCGCTCAACATCTCTTCGATCACGAGCAACGACCCGCAGTTCACCATCAGCCTGTTCACAACGACATTCACGCTGCCTGCGAATGGCAGCGTCAACGTCAGCGTCCGCTTCGCGCCGGCATCCGCAGGCGCAAAGGCGGGAACGCTTTCAATCAACAGCAACGATCCGTTTCGTTCGCGCGCTGATGTCCCGATGACCGGAACCGGGCTTGCGCCCGTGATTGACGTCAGCCCTGCGCCGTTGAGCTTCGGTCAGGTTCAACTCGCGCAGACCAAAGACCTGATATTGACGATTCGCAACACAGGCGCGGCCACGCTCAAGGTCAATTCGATCACGAGCAGCAACGCGCTGTTCAACGCCACGCAGTTCATCGAGAAGCCGTCCGGCGCGCTGCGAAATCTGCCGCTCAGCATCGCGCCGAACACCAGCGTCGAAGTCACAGTGCGGTTCCGTCCCAACTTCGCCGCGGCTTCTGTCGGCCTGCTGACCGGCGCGCTCTCGATCAACAGCAACGACCCGGCGCGCTCGCGCGTTGACGTGGCAATGTCGGGCGACGGGCTTGGCCCATTGATCGCCGCGCCTTCGAGCCTCTCATTCGGGGGACTAACGATTTGCCTTGCGACGCCGAACACGGCGAATCTGACTTTGACCAACACCGGCAACGCGCCGCTCACGATCTTCTCTGCCTACACCGACAGCCAGATGTTCGCGCTGACGCCGCGTCCGGCGTTCCCGCTCACGGTTCAGCCGGGAGCGGGCGTCACGTTCACGCTCAGCTTTTACACCCGCGCGACGGGCGCGCAATCGGGCAGGCTCGTCGTCAGCAGCAACGCCGTGAACAATCCCGCGCTTGCGGTTTCGCTCAGCGGCGTGGGCGTGCCCATCGCTCCGCCCGCGATCATTCAACTCGTCGCTTCGCGGACGACTATGTCGCACGGTCGCGCGGACACCACGCGACCGATCACGCCGTTCAACCCATTCGGGCTGATCGTGGTCAACGGGTTTTCGTTCCCAGGCGCGCCGCTGCCGCTCAATTCGATTTCGCCCGGCGCGCTGCCGCTTTCGCTGATCAACGACATTCCGGCGCTGGGGCCGCTCGGCGCGATACCTTCATCGCCCGATCCGTTCCACATCACGCTCGCCGGCGGCGCGGCCAATCCCATCGTGCTTTCGGCGGCGAACATTCCCAGTTGTTTCACGCTGGTGGTGGCTGAAGGCGTGACGGCTCCGAACGCGACGCGATGGGATCGCACCGGCTCGCGCTTCGGCTCAGGCAATCTTTACGCTTCGGTTTCGATTCCGGGGACTGGGATTTTCGCGGGCAAGGAGTTGGTGACCGATGCGGAACTCGACGCTTACACGGCGAACTCGATCATTTACGAATCGCCGGATTTCGGCTTGCTGGTCGCGCCTGAAGGTCAGAACGGCGGCGCCGTACCGTTGCAGGCGCGCGCGCGCCGCATTCCCGCCGACTCGCAATGCCAGGCGCTCTTCAGCCAGCCGCAAACAACTTCGGTTGAATATTCGCGCACGGTGCGCATCGAGATTCTTGCGGATCAGCTCAGCGTGGCGAGAAACGGCGCGGGGTTCCGCGTTGAAGCCGCCGCGCAAATCTTCGGCAATTTCGATCCGGCGATCAACACCGTAGTCCGCTTCGCATTCGACGGCAACGACGTTGACATCGTCAACGACGAACCCGATATGAGCGCGCCCGGCGCGCCGCGCATCGTCAGGACTGCTTTCAACATTCCGGCTTCCGAAGAATGCCATCTCGACAGGATCACGGCTGTGGCAAGCTCGACGGGCAACGTTCCCGCCGCGCTTCTGCCGCCGATCAATCCATTCCTCGATCCCGCGCCCGACTCGATTGGCCTTTTCACTTTTCGCAGCGGCGGCTGCACGGTTGAAGACGCGAAGAGCGTGCTCGTCAAAGTCAGCGACAGCAATTGCAACGGCGGCGCGCCGAGCGGCTGGATTCAGGGCGTGGTGACTGACGCAGCGACGGGCGAGCCGATCTTCGGCGCGACGGTTTCGGTCGCGGGCCAAAGCATCTCGGTGGTGACCGGCTCCGATGGCTCTTACACGCTGAACAATGTTCCGGCGGGGTCGCAGATCGTCAACGCTTCCGCAGGCGGATTCACCGCGTCGCAGGCGCAGGTCACTGTGACGACAAATCAGATCGTGACGCGGGACTTCGCGCTCGCGCCGTTCGTCGGCGCGATTCGCGGCGTCGTTCTCAACGCGTTCGACAGTCAGCCCATCGCCGGGGCGACGGTCTCGGTGAAGGGAACCAACATCGCCGTCACAACCGGCAGCGACGGCTCATACGCTTTGAGCAATGCGCCGGTCGGCTCGCAGACGGTGGATGTCTCAGCGCCGAACTTCACCTCGACGCAGGAAATCGTCACCGTCGTCGCCGATCAAACCAACGTTCGGGATTACTTCCTCACGCCGAAGACAGGCGTGATCAAGGGCATCGTCAGAAACGCGGCGACGAACGCGCCTATCGCCGCGGCCACTGTCACCACAGGCAGCATCACGGCGGCCACCGGCGGTGACGGCTCTTACACGCTGAACAATGTTTCGGCGGGCGCGCAAACTTTGAGCGCGACGGCGGACGGCTTCGATCCGGGGAGCGCATCGGTCACTGTTCCGCCCGGAGGAGCAATCAACCAGGACTTCGCGCTCACGCCGCAACTCGGCGCGGTGTCGGGTTTCGTCAGGGATGATTACAACCAGCCCATCGCGGGCGCTACGGTCACTGCGGCGGGAATAACCGCGACCAGCGGCGGCGACGGCTCGTACACGCTCGCCAACATTCCGGTGGGAGCGCAAACCGTCAACGGCTCGGCGACGGGCTACCGTTCCGCGTCTGCGACGGTCACAGTCCTCGCCAATCAAACTGTGCAGCAAGACCTGACGCTCCCGCGCGTAACGGGAACGATAAAAGGCCGTGTCACCAACGCCGCGACAGGCCAGCCGATCAACGGCGCGGATGTTGATCTGCTGCCGTTCCCGCTGTCCTTCGGGACTTCCGACGCCGGCGGCAATTACACGATGACCGGCGCGCCGACCGGGGCGCAAGTGATCCTGGCCAGCGCGCCCGGCTTTTACGCGAAGCTCGCGGTGGTCAATGTCGTCGCCGATCAGACTTCAACGCAGGATTTCGCGCTGACACCGCAACTCGGCGAGGTTACAGGGACGGTCTTTGATAAGTTCGCGCAGCCGATTGACGGCGCGACGGTCGCGGTGGCCGGAACCAACATTGCAACGACAACCGGCTCCGGAGGCATTTACAGGCTGAGCAACGTTCCGGTGGGCGTGCAGACGCTCAACGTCTCCGCGCCCGGCTTCACATCGGCGCAGGTCACAGCCAACGTCGTTGTCAACAAGACTATTTACAAAGACATCTACCTGGAAACGCCCGTTGGCGTGGTGCGCGGCACGGTCAGAAACGCCGCTAACAATCAACCTATCGCCGGAGCGTCAATACTGGTGGGCATTCCGTTCGGCCCCGTCTACTACAGCGCCATCACGGACGGCGCGGGCAATTACGCGCTGAATGACGTTAAGGCAGGCAGTATTACCATCTATGCCTTTGCGGCCGGCTTCCAATTCGCGCAGGCCAATGTCACCGTCGTCGCCAATCAAACCACAACACAGAATTTCCTGCTCCAGCCTGACACGCCGGGCGCGGGCACAATCACCGGCTTCGTCAGAAGCGCGGCTTCCGGCAATCCGCCGGTTGACGGCGCAACGATCACCGTGGCGGGCACAAGTCTTTCGACGACTTCACGCGCAGACGGCAGCTACACATTGAGCAACGTCCCGCCGGGCGCGCAATCGCTCAACGCGACGAAGAGCGGCTTCCGCACTGCGACGGTTCAAGTCACGGTCGTCGCCGGTCAAACCGTCACGCAGGACATTTCGCTCACGTCCGGCGCGGGCACGGTTACAGGCACAATCAGAAACGCGGCCAACGCCAATCCGATTGCCGGCGCGACGATCTCGGTCGCCGGGACGAACATCTCGACGACTTCCGACGCAGGCGGGGCGTACACATTGAGCAACGTCCCGGCGGGCGCGCAGACGCTCAACGCCTCCGCCAACGGATTCTCCTCGGCGCAGGTTCCGGTCAACGTCACCGACGGTCAGACCGTGACGCAAAACATCTCGCTCTCGGCGACGCTGGCGCAGGGCGAGATTCGCATCACGCTCAATTGGAGCAAGGATGGCGCGGGGCATCCCGATGATCTCGATGCGCATTTGATCGGGCCGAACCCGGACGGGACTTGTTTCGAGGTCGCCTACACGAATCTGGGAAGCCTGACCAGCCCGCCGTTCGCGCTCCTGGAAGTGGACAACATAAAGGTGAGCGGGCATCCGCCCATCGAGACCGTCCGCATTGCGAAGCTGTCGCCGGGCGTCTATCGCTTCTACGTGGTCAACTTCAGATTTGAAGAGGCCCTCGGTCTGTCGAACTCGCGCGCGACGGTGCAGATTTTCGGAAGCAGCGGCCAGATGGGCAGTTTCACTGTGCCGACCGGCGCTGGGCGCGTCTGGACAGTCTTTGAGATCAACGGACAAACGGGAGCGGTCACAAGCCTCAATCAACTCGCGTCGCCCGCGACCAACTGCAAGTGAAGGAGGAGATAAGTCGTATGCGCCGTCCGCTGCTCATCATCTTTACAGTTCTCGTTCTGATTGCCGCCGTCGCGCATTGCGCGGACGGTTCGGCGGCGATGAGCCTCGCCACTGCGAACGGTGCGGGCTTTGCCCAATGCCAATACCTGATCACGCCCGCGCAGCAATCGTTCGCGGCCGGCGGCGGGAACGGCGGCTTCAGCATTCTCGCGGCGAACGCCTGCGGCTGGACTGCGGCGAGCAACGCGCCCTGGATCACGATCACCACCGCCGCGTCAGGCAGCGGGCTTGGCCGGATCAATTACACAGTCGCAGCCAACACCACGGCGAATCAACGCGCGGGAGCGATTACCGTCGCCGGGCAAACCTACGCCGTCACTCAAGCCGGGACGAGCGGCTCAGGTTGCGCTGCGACGCCGATCAACATTGGGCAAACCGTCAACGGAGCTTTGACGACGAGCGATTGCCGCTCGCCAGTGAGAATCAAAGACGGCGCGCGCCCGCCGGCCGACCGTTATTCGTTCAACGCCGCGAGCGGGCAACCGGTGATCATCTCGCTCAACTCGGCGAGCTTCGACACCTATCTTTATTTGCTCAATCCCGACGGCTCCGTGTTGACGCAGAATGACGACAGCGGGCCGGGGGCTTCGCGCATTCCTGCGGGCGCGGGCTTCCTGACGCTTCCTTCGAGCGGGACGTTCATCATCGAAGTCACGGCGTTTTCCGCTTCGGGTCTCGGCGAATACACGCTCAGCCTGGCCGCGCCTGCGGGCGGATGCAATTACGCGCTCAATCCGGCCAGTCAATCGTTCACGGCCAGCGGCGGCGCGGGCAGCGTCAACGTCACCACGCAGTCCGGTTGCGCGTGGTCTGCCGCGAGCAATAACAGTTGGATCACGATCTCGTCCGGCGGCGGCAGCGGGAGCGGCGCAGTGAATTATTCGGTGGCCGCAAGCATCAGTCCGGCTTCTCGCAGCGGCTCGTTGACCGTCGCGGGCTTGACCTTCACCGTCACTCAGGCGGGAGCGGGCGGCAATTGTCCCGCCGTCAGCGGCCTCAACCCGTCGAGCGGCGCCGCCGGCGGCAACGTGACAATCACCGGCGTGAATTTCACCGGAGTCAATGCCGTCAAATTCGCCAACAACGTCGCGGCGCAATTCACCATCAACAGCGATACGCAGATCACGGCTGTGGTTCCGAACGGCGCCGTGAACGGCCCGATCACGATCAGCAAACCGAATTGCGCCGACGCGCAGACCGCAAGCTTCACACCCGTCGGCGCGGTGGCGAGCGTTTCAGCCGCGAGCTTCCTCGGTCAAACGCTGGCGAGTGAATCCATCGTCGCCGCGTTTGGAACGAATCTGGCCACGTCGTTGCAGATAGCCAACTCGACGCCGCTGCCGACCATCCTGGCCGGGACGACGGTGAAAGTTCGAGACAGCGCGGGCGTCGAACGATTGTCGCCATTGTTTTTCGTTGCGCCGACGCAGGTCAATTATCTGATTCCGGCTGGAACGGCGACCGGCGCCGCGACCGTCATCATCACCAGCGGAGGCGGCGCCGTCTCTATCGGCGCGACGCAAATCGCCAGCGTCGCGCCCGGATTTTTTACCGCGAACGCCAGCGGGCAGGGAGTCGCTTCGGGCATCGCGATCCGCGTTCGACAGGACGGATCGCAGAG
>JAJVID010000206.1:9158-13594 GCA_022072205.1 Acidobacteriota bacterium | reverse complement strand
CAGCAGAGTGGAGGTCGTGATCGCATCGGGCACGAGCCGTTCCACCAGCCGCGAAAAGCTATCGATCCAGTTTTTCCCAGAGACGCTCGCCTCTTCTTGCTTCATCTCCTGAAACGCCGGCTTGCCCATAAGCTATTTTTTCAAGTATTGATCGAACCACTCGACGGCCAGCTTGATCGCCTGGTTGCGCGCTTCGCGATAGACGCCGTAGTGCGTGATATTGGGGATTGAAACGTACTTCTTTTTGGCCCCAGGCATGCGGTCATAAGCGAGTTTCGCGTTGTCTTTATTGTCGAATAGCTCTTCTTTCTCGGCGACGATAAAGAGCACCGCCGCATCCTTGATTTTCGCCGCATCCTCTACTGGCGAATAGCGTGGGAAATTCTCGCGAATCGGGGCGCCGATCAATCTGCCGACCGTCACCGCCCGTGGGGCAGGGTACGGCTCGCCATGCGCTCGCTTGGATCCCTCAGCATAGGTTATTTCTCGATTCGTCTTATCGCCCGTGACCCAGCGCGAGTCCATGCCCCCGACTTGACTAACAACGGCCTTGATGCGCGGCTCGTAGGCAGCGACATAGACGACGTGCCCGCCGGAATAACTCGACCCGCGAATCCCGATGCGGTCTTTGTCCACCATCGGTTCGCCCGCCGCCCAGTTGATGACGTTGAACCAATCCTCCGTCTGCTCCAGTGGATCAACGTACTCGCGCTGTTCGATGACTTCCGCCGTGAATTTTTGGTTCTTCCCGAAAATAGGCTTAACCGGTGACGGTCCCGTCAGAATCAGACGCGCGTCGCTCTCGCCCCAGCCGCGGTAATCGAAGGTGATGACCAGATAACCCGCGTTGGCCAGATCAATCGCGTCGCGCCGCAACGCCGCCGCGACGCCGCCCCAGCCATGAGCCTGGATGATCGTCGGGAGCGGTTTCCCCGCGAGCGATTTGAGCGAGAACAACTCCGCGTGCAGCCGCACGCCTTCGCTCGTGATGTTGGCCGTGCGGAAATCAATGTTGTCGGGGGCTTTGAACTGGGCCGCCGGAACCGGCGCAAACCTGGCCGGATCGGGCGGGCGCGTCGTAGACGGTTGTGTTGGAGTTTGCTGCGACGGCTGTTGCGCAATCGCGACGATCCCTGAGCCAAGCGTCGCGGCGAACGCCATGCTGATGATGAACTTGACGACTGATCTATTGCCGAGCAAGATACACCTCCTTGTGGATGGGCGGCTGTTGCCGCGCTGTGATTGTTCTGTTAAACTGTGATCCTATACTGAACGGTTAGTAAGTATAAACACGACGGCATGGAGAAGTCAATCAATCGAAGGATTGCGATCACAGCCGCCTGCAAGGGAAAGAGAAATTGCGATGCCCAAAAAAGCTTCAATCGAAAACCAGCCCTTCGCCACAAAATTGGCGAGTCGTCGCATTAAGCCGGCGGTCAAAAATCAAATCAAGCTCCAGAAGGACACCGAGGCAAACGGTGACGACCGTCTGAAGCAGATCTTCTTCGCCGCCGCGCAGCTTTTCTGCGAGCAGGGTTACGACGCGACCACGATGAGCGACATCGGAGACGCGATCGGCGTCACCAAGGCCGCCATCTACCATTTCGTTCCGGGCGGAAAGCAGGACCTGCTCTTCGCGATCATCAGTTACGGGATGGACACGGTGGATGAGGTGGTCATCGCGCCGGCCAAAGAGATCAAGGACGCCGAGAAGCGGCTGCGCGCCATCATCACCAGTCATGCCAAACTGGTTATGCGCAGGAGCACTGAGCACGGATACAACCCTGTCACGGTCTTGACGGACGAAGTCGCCAGCCTCTCGCCCACGCAACGGAAGAAAATAGATCAGCGCAAACGCGCCTACATGGATTTTGTTCGCAACACGCTCCAGCAACTACAGGATGAAGGTAAGCTCAAAGACCAACTCGATGTCGCGGTAGTCGCCTTCAGTTTGATAGGAATGATCATCTGGCTGGGCCACTGGTATCGCCCCGACGGGAAACTGTCGAGCGATCAGGTGGCAGGGATCATCTGCCAGATGACGCTTGGCGGCATTCTGCGCACTTAAAGAGGCAGATGCAGCTCAGGACACATACACGGCGCTGACGGCCTCGAGTCGCCGGGCGGGAACTCCGGCTTCTCAGGGGCCGGCGCCGGCAGGTCAGCGGCCTTCTGCTTGAGAGAAATAACCGGAGAGATCATGACCGCAAGTAAACTCCTGAGCAGATCGCGCCGATTGATAAACAGATTTTTCATAACGCCGACCTCGCACCTCCTTCAGCCGCAATCCGACAAGTCCAAATTACGACTCCCACGTCGTGCGCAGCGTGCTGACGGGATAACGGTTATAACTCTGGTAACCGGTTGGGGTGATCGCGCCGGATGAGCCGATCCATAATCCTTTTTGCGTGTTTGGAACCCTCAGCCAAACGTGCAGCGTGATGACGTGACCAGGTTCGAGTTTGAAATCGAGATAGTTACGCGCCAGCGGCAGACTTACGCTGCTCGCCATCGCGCCCATTGCCGGCGCATGGTTCATCGCGCTCCATCCTCCGACCAGCACGTTGGCCGGCTGTTCCAGACCCGCTTCAATAATCGGCTGAAGAAACTGATTCACATCGCGCCCGTTCATGCCGGGTTTCAGCCCCGCTACCAGGTTGTCGTGGACTCTGGCGGCGACCTCAAAGAGGCGGCGGTATTCGGGCGTTGGTTCGCCGACGAAGTAAGTCCCCCACAGCTTGCCCCAATAATTTCCATAACCCAGCGCAAACTCCGTCATCACGAAACTGCCCGGTTCGACTCTGGCGTCGGTGGGGTAAAAGTCAGGATAAAAACCTGTCGGGTTCTTCATCGAAATCGAGCTGATGTGGCCGAAGGGAAAAGTCGCTCCGTGCCGCGCAGCCATCGCCTCCAGGGCGCGCCGCAGCTCAAGATGACTGACGCCCGGTCGCGTCATTTGATAGACCTCTTCATGCGCCAGATCGGTAATCGCGCCCGCGCGTTTGAGGACGGCGAGTTCCTCCTCGCTTTTTATCAAACGCAGGTCGTCGAGCATCGTGGTCGCGTTTTCAAAATGCGCGCCGGGCAGGCTGCTGTTGAGGAAATCCCGCTGCTCAGCATACATCGTCAGTCCGCTGCCGGACGCCGCGCCCGGCCCGACCAGGCCGATCCGGGCGCGCTCCAATCGCAGTTCCTTGATCCGCTGCGCCACGTTTTGCAGCGCGTTGCCGGGGCGAATGTCTTTGACGTAGGAGATCGTCAGCGCGTTGGGGATGTGGTACCGGACAAAGAGGAACAATGTAGGCTCGCCCACGGCGGGAAAAACGAGAAAGGTTTCGATCACCGCCGCATAGCGCGCCAGGTACTGAAGATTGACCTGCCCCTGGCTGTTGCCCATGGCGATGCTGCCATAGACGATGAGCGCTTCCAGGCCGCGTTTGGCCATCGCGGCTCGCACGCGCTCGTGGCGGCGCGCCATCTCGGCGTCGGAGAACATCGGGAAGCAGTCATTGCGCGCGGGAAGTTTGTTGTCAGCCATTGTTATGCCCCTTTGTTATGGCCCCCCATTGTTATGCCCCTTTGTTTTGGCATGGATGCGTAGCCGTTCAGGACTTGGGTTTGATAATCGCGCCCTCCAACGGACTCGCGGCGCCTTCGGTATATTTGGCGCCGATCAATTTGTAAGTCTCCTCCGCGCGCTTTTTGAGTTGTTCCAGCCCGCGCTGAAAATCTTCCTCTTTGGCGTTCTCATCGCAGAACGCGCAGCAGCTTTCAAACGTCAATCCGAACCGCTTCCATTGCAACATCCCGCCCGGCGTGATCTGGTCGGTGACCGGGCACCAGACCGTGCTCATCGCCGTCATGAAATTGTTGATGAATCGCTGCCGCCGAGCCGCCTCAACATATTTGTCCGGCTCTTTCAAAAACTTCTCCTGCGCGTCGGGCTTGCTCCCGCGATAGGTCACGCCCTGATAACTCCAGGTTGGAAGTTGCGGGTCTGAAGGCTCAAGGTAAACCGGGCACAAGTCTACTGACTTCTGCTTCTCCGGGATTTTGAGCTTGGCGAGTTGCACCGCATCGGCTGGCAATTGCGCCAGAGAGGGGACTGACAAAACGGACAACAGCAATAATGGGATCGCTAAACGTCGTAACATTTCTTCTACTCCTTCTCAATCAGCGTTCAAGTTCGATGGCAAAGCCAACGCCACCAGGCGGCCATCGCCGGTGAAGATCACGATGTACTGTTTGCCGCCGGCCAGATAAGTCATCGGCGTGCTGTGCGGAGTGGCTGGAAGCCTGATCTCCGCGACAGCTTTGCCGGTGGATTTGTCGAAGGCTCGCAATACAGAGGCGGCGTCAGCGGGGTCGCTGCCGCGTCCCGCGCCCTGCCCGACAAACAGCAACGTCTTTGTCAGCAGCGGCCCGCCGCCGCCCGA
>JAJVID010000206.1:5010-9058 GCA_022072205.1 Acidobacteriota bacterium | reverse complement strand
GTCACGCGGTCGAAGACGAAACAGAAGCCCTGCTTGGTGACTTGCGCGACGGCTTTGATCTTTTTGCCCTTGACCGTGATGTCGCAGAGCACGGGCGCGGCGGGCAGGTCGTAATCCCACAGCCCGTGATGCGTTGTCTGAAAATGCCAGACGCGCTTGCCGGTTCTGGCGTTCAGGCAGACGATGCTTTCAGCAAACAGGTTATTGCCAAGGCGGTGGCCGCCGTACCAGTCGTTGGTCGGCGTGCCGGTCGGCAGGTAGACGTAGCCCAACTCTTCATCCAGCGCCATCGGCGGCCAGACGTTGGCGTTGCCGGTGTACTTCCACGACTCATTCTCCCAGGTCTCCGCGCCGAACTCGCCTGCCTGCGGGATGGTGTGGAAGACCCAGACGGGTTTGCCCGTGCGGGCGTCGAATGCCTGCACGTCGCCGCGCGGCGCTTCCTTATCGGTCGGCCCGTCGGAGACCGAAGAGCCGACAATTACCACATCGCGATAAATCACCGGCGGGGAAGTGACGGCGTAATTGCGCGCATTAACTGCCAGCGGGATGGCTTTGGTGAGATTGACCCGGCCCTGCTCGCCGAAGTCCGGGATCGGCTGCCCCGTCCTGGCGTCGAGCGCGATCAGATAGGCGTCGCTCGTGCCCAGGAAGATTCGTTCCTGTTTACCGTCCGTCCAGTAAGCCACGCCGCGATGCAGAAAGCCGTTGTTGGTCGGGCGTCCGGCTTTGAAGCTGCCGGTGTCATAGCTCCAGAGCGTCCGGCCGGTCTGCGCGTCGAGCGCCGCCACGTGGCCGAGCGCCGTGCTGATGTAGAGCGCGCCGCCGATCATCAGCGGCGTCGCCTCGTGCGCGTAGACGCGCGTCCTCGGATTCGCCTCCAGCATCTTGATGTCCGGCGAATCCCACGTCCACGCGACTTTGAGAAGTTTGACGTTGTCCTTATTAATCTGGTCGAGCGGCGCATACTTCCGCCCGCCCTGGTCGCCGCCGTAATAGCGCCACTCGCCTTTGCTGACGCCCGGTCTGGTCTTTTGCTGTCCCGACGACGGGATGGTGATTGAAACAAGAGCTAACAGAACTGCAAGGTAAATTGCGCCTCGGTCGGGTTTTTGCATTGAGCCTCTCCTATGGAAATTGTTCAGCCCGGTAATTTACAGCTTGACACTTTACTAAACGGTTGGTAAGTTACTGCTCGATTCAGCCTTTGTCAATGCCTGGGCTTTTTGAACTGACACCTTGCGGGCTTTGTTGGAATAACGCGCTCATACTTACATAGAAAACGCACTTTGCGGTGACGAGTCTACTTGTCGCTACAACGTTCCACGAGGAGGTCAGTTATGCCGTTGAAGCTTTTCGCAACCCTTTCGCTTCTTCTGTTGTTCAGTTTCCCGGCCTTCGGCCAGGGCGCCGAGGCCGTGCTCACGGGTACGGTGACCGACCCGAACGGAGAGGCGATCTCCGCCGTGAAGGTCGTCGCCCACAACATCGCCACCGGCATTGATACCAACGCCGTCAGCAATTCGGTGGGCATCTATCTTTTCCCATCACTCCCGCCGGGTGAATACCGATTGACGGTGGAGCACACCGGATTTCAAAAGCTGGTTCGCAGCGGTGTGCTGCTCGAAGTCGGCGCGAGGCTGAGCCTCGACCTCTCGCTGACAGTCGGCAGCACGACGGAAACCGTCGAGGTTAAGTCCGCGCCAGCCGACACTCAACTCGGCTATCTGACCAGCTCGGTCGGCAACGTGATCACCGGGCGGAAGATTCTGGATTTACCGCTGGTCGGACGGAACGCTTTCGACTTCATCGGGCTGCAGGCCGGCGTCGCCACATCAACCAATCCAGCCGCGCAGCCGCAGATATTCAACGGGACGCGCGCCGCGAGTCTCAACATCACACTCGACGGCGGGAACATTCAGGATAACTACTTCAACGGACTCGGCGCGTCGAACACCGCCAACACGATCACCGTGGATCGGATTGCGGAATTTCGCGTCGTGACCTCGCCCTCTGACGCCGAGCTTGGACGCGGCACCGGGCAGATTATTCTCGTCAGCCGTTCGGGTGGCAACGATTATCGCGGCAGCCTTTTTCACGAGCATCGCAACACCGCGCTTACCTCCAACACCTTCTTCAACAACCAGCGCGGAACCCCGCGCGAGATATTGATCCGCAACCAGTACGGAGGGCGCATCGGCGGCCCCATTTTCAAAGAGAAGACCTTCTTCCACTTCCACTACGAAGGCGCGCGCACGCGGCAATCGGCGAGCCGGACGGCGACCGTCTTCACCGAGACAATGCGGCAGGGGCTGTTCCGCTTCTTCCCCGGCGCGCAAAATGCCAACGCCAATTCGGTTGCCGTGCCGCCAACGGTTTCGCTTACGGGAGCGCCGGTGAAGCCAGCGACGGCGACCGGAGATTTGCAGACTGTCTCGCTTTACGGGCGCGATCCTGTTCGATCCGCGCTCGACCGCAGCGGCAACATCGCCCGCGTGCTCTCGCTGATGCCGCGTCCCAATAACTTCCGGGTCGGCGACGGGCTGAATACCGCCGGGTTCACCTGGAACATCCCAATCTCGACCGACTTCACGCAATACGACTTTCGCATTGACCACAACTTCTCGCAGAACCACCGCATCTTCGGCACGTTCAGCCACCAGTATTACGACAGCAAGAACGTGGTGGGCGAACAGCCCTACCCGGCCGATGGCATTCCGCCGGGCCGCGCGCCGACCGACACCAAATTCGGCGTCATCGCGCTGACTTCGGTTCTGCGCCCGAACCTGATCAACGAATTCCGCGTCAGCGTCAATCGCCCGCGCGTCGAGATCATCTCGCCCTTCGACATTGACGATTCGTTCATGGGGCATACGGCGAACGGTCAGATATTCATTACCAATCTGAGCACAGTGACCTCGCCCTTTTCGGCTGTCAACTACGGAGCGGAATCGGTGCGGCGGACGGCTTCGACCTACACCGCCAGCGACACCGTGACCTGGCTCAAAGGCTCGCATCAATTCAAGGGCGGTTACGAGTATCGCTTCATCGAGACGCCGCAGTTCGACACCTTCGCCGCCATGCCGCGCGCCTTGCTCAACCAGGGCGCGAGCGGCATTCAGGGCATAGACAACACCACCATCCCCGGGATCGGCGTCAACGCCCCGACGGCGCGCGCGATCCTGGCCGACCTGGCGGGCAATGTCGGCGGTTTTTTTGGCACGTCGAACGCCGACGCCCGCGCGCAGGGACGCACCGGCTACGTGCCGCGACAGACGCGCTATCGCCACTGGCGCGCGCCTGAAATGGGAGCGTTCTTCAAGGACGACTGGCGAGCCAGGCCGGGGCTGACATTGAACCTGGGCGTGCGCTACGACTGGTTCGCCGTGCCTTACGAGGCGGATGGCGGCGGCGTGCATTGGAAAGGCGGCGGACGGGCGATTTTCGGGATGTCGGGCCGCAGCTTCGCAGACCTCTTCCAGCCTGGGCGAATCACGGCGCCGCTGCTTGCGGAATGGGAGCCGATCGGGCCGCACACGCCGAACCCGGACGCGAAGTTCTGGAACAACGACAACAACAATTTCTCGCCGCACATCGGGCTAAGCTGGTCGTTGCCGTGGTTCGGCAAGGACAAGACGGTGTTGCGCGCGGGCTATTCGGTCAACTACGAACGCAACCAGCTCTTCCTGGTCAACAATCAGGGCTTCGGCGTTTCGGGTTATTCTTCGACTAAAGTCGTGTTGAGTGTGCCGACGCCATTTTTACTGACCGATTTCAAAGTGCCGCTGCCGGCGGCGAGCGGGGTGATGGAACCCGTGCCGCTGACCGACCGCGCCGCGCCGGCTTACGGCTTCGATCCGGCGATACGCATTCCCTACAACCAGAACTGGAGTCTCTCGCTGCAACGCGCCGTCGGCAACGACACGGTGGTCGAAGTCCGCTACGTCGCCAGCCGCGGGCGCAAGCTGATCCGGAACCTGAGCATCAACGAGATGAACATCTTCGAGAACGGCTTTCTCAACGAGTTCAACATCGTGCGCGGCGGCGG
>JAJVID010000206.1:0-4910 GCA_022072205.1 Acidobacteriota bacterium | reverse complement strand
ACAGCGGCGGCGTTCTCGATCGCATCATCGGCGGCTGGCAGATTGGCGGCATCGGCACGATCCTGTCGGGACAACCGGTCACGGTCAATGCGGTGAACGCCTTCAACCTGGTGACGACCGACGGCGCGACGCCGACAACGCCCGGCGCGGGGACGCCGGTGATCGTGGGCGCCTTCCCGAATTCGCTGGGCAATGTCGAGCGAGTGGCGAACGGCGTAGTCTACCTCTCCGTCCTGCGGCAAACGCCCGATCCGTCAATCGCCTCGATTTCGAGCGCGACGATTCGCGGCATCAGCACGATGCGCGCCATCACCGACGCGAACGGCAACATCCTGCTGCGCAATCCGCTGCCGGGCGAGTTCGGCACGCTGGCCCAGGGGTATTTGACCGGGCCGGGTTTGTTCCGCCTGGATTTCAATCTGATCAAACGCATCAAGTTCACCGAGCGCGTCGCGCTGACGCTGCGCGCGGACGCGTTCAATGCGACCAACACGCCGTATTTCACCAACCCGGATCTCAACATCAACTCCGGGACGTTCGGGCGAATTCTCGGTACTGTCCCCGGATCGAACCGGGTGGTGACGGTAACCGGGCGCATCGAATTCTAAGGGCGCTTAAAAAATTAACTCCCCGGAATTGGGCATTCACGAAGAGCAAGGATACGTAATATGCGATATGACATATCGCATATTACGTATCGCCGCCGGTTCATTGAATCCGGGAAGTTAATTTTTACCGCGCCCTAAAGTTCGTAATCCCGCCTTATGGTCTTTGAGCAAATAATACAACCACATCGTAGGGGCGGGTTTTCCCCGCCCGGATCCGCTATCGAGGGGGCTTGGGCGGGGAGAACCCGCCCCTACGATGTGGTTGTAGTTAATTTTGAAACGCCATCAGGCGGAAGGCACTGATTACTGAATCCATCCGGGTGGAAGGCGAGACTACGAACTTTTCCCAGGAGTCCCTATGAGCAACAGAGTGAAACCAGCGATTATCGCGTGTCTGCTGGCGGCGCTCGTGGCCCAACCGGCGCAGGCGATGATCCGCCACGTCTTCATTTTCGAGCCGCCCGTGAGTCTGGATGAATACGATGTCTGGTACTTCCGCCACCACGCGCCGGAATGCGTGCGTTTCTTCGGGCCGTGGCTGCGGAGGTACGAGACCTACCGGGCGAAGCAGGTCCCGCCCGAGGCGGATCGCTTCAATCCGTACCGGGGGCGGTATACCGAACTCTGGTATGACAGCGTGGAGGCGTGGCGCGAAGCCGCGCCTTATTCGAGGCCGTATACGCAATCCCCGTGGAGCGCTGCGAACGGATCGTTATTGGCAAGCCGGCAGCGCCCGATGGCGACCATCATCATCCCGGCGATGCCGACCGATGACTTTCTGGGCAAGAAGGAGCCGACGCCGGAAGAGCGGCCCTTTCTGCGCTGGGTCTTTGTGATGCGCTATCCCGACGGCGTCGCGCTCGAAGACGGCGAGAAGTGGTACCTGAACGTTCACACGCAGGATGCCAAACAGATGCCGGGGCTGCTGCGCTACATCAGCTACAAAGCCGTCAAAGATTCGCCCATTCGCACACCGTGGGTGCGGATGACCGAGTTGTGGTTCAAGGATTACGAGTCGTTCCGCAAAGCGACTTTTGAATCCGGCATCAAGTACACAGCGCCGGCGTGGGCGAAGCCGGGTCAGAAATGGCTGGAAGTTGTTTCGTCGTTTATCGGCTATGAACCGGACGTGGATTTTCTGCGCGAGAAGCCGCGACTTCAATAAAACAGGAGCCTGCATGAAGACGAAGGTCTTTCTTCACCGAATCAGGAAATATGGCTTTTTCACTGCGGCGATGCTTTGCGCCGGAATCGGCATGAGCTTTGCCGTCAAATCGGCGCAGCAACCTGAGCGTCTGTTCACGCAGGCGCAGGCCGAACGCGGCAAGCCGCTTTACGCGCAGCATTGCGCCGTCTGTCACGGCCAGAGTCTGGAAGGAACGCCTTCCAGCCCGCTCGCCGGCGAACGCTTCATGGCGAAGTGGAACGGCCGCACGCTCGACGAACTTTATTACATCACCAAAATGCAGATGCCTTACGGCAAGCCCGATTCGCTCAGCGTTCAGCAATACCTGGACATCACGGCTTTCATGCTGGCGAGCAATGGTTATGCCGCCGGGACGCGCGAACTCGCGGCGGATGCGGCGCTGATGAAGCGAACCAAAATCGCCCGGCAATCCGGCGCGCCCGCTCCAACAACCGCCGCGCCCGTGTTTTTCAACAGCGGGGCGAAAGCGAGCACAGCCAAACCCACGCAAGCCGAATTGAACGCCGCGCAGAATACGACCGACTGGCTGATGTCAAACCACGATTACGGCGGGCAGCGATTCGTTGACCTCAAGCAGATCAACCGGAGCAACGCCGCTTCGTTGCAGCCTGTGGCCATTTATCAAGTCGCCGACGCGAGCGTCTTTCACAACAACCCGCTCGTCTATCAGGGCGTGATGTACGTGGCGACGACCAACTCGACGATGGCGCTGGACGCGACGACGCTCAAAGTGAAATGGCGAGTAGATCGCAAACCAAAAGGGCCGGACGGCTGGCCGATGAATCGCGGCGCCGCGC
Source organism: Acidobacteriota bacterium (assembly GCA_022072205.1). Lineage (GTDB taxonomy): Bacteria > Acidobacteriota > Blastocatellia > RBC074 > RBC074 > JAJVID01. Next base: position 2,298 of record JAJVID010000206.1, on the reverse strand, counting down.
TCAAGGACGGCAAGCTCGTGCGCGGCACGCACGACGGTTATTTGCTGGCTTACGACGCCGCTGACGGCAAACTGCTGTGGGAGCGCCCGGTGTTGGATCGCAAGAAACGCGAAGCCGGTTTCACGATGGCGCCGCTGCTTTACGAAGACCTGATTCTGATCGGCCCGGCGGGCAGCGAAGCCGGAGTCAAAGGCTGGGTCGGCGCGTTTCGGCTGGAAGACGGCGAGCAGGTCTGGCGCTTCAATACTGTGCCCGATGACGGCGAACCGGGCGCCGAAACCTGGGAAGACGCCGCCGCGCGCGCGACAGGAGGCGGTTCGGTCTGGGCGCCGTTTTCGCTCGACGCAGAAAAAGGCGTGCTTTATGTGCCGGTCTCGAATCCCGCGCCTGATTTTCACACCGACTCGCGGCTGGGCTCGAATCTTTACACCAACTCGATGCTGGCGCTCGACGCGCGCACGGGCAAGCTGAAGTGGTTTCGTCAACTTGTGCCCGCCGACTTTCACGACTGGGATTTGACGCAGGTCAGCCCGCTGTTTGAAGCGAAGGTCAACGGCAAGATGCGCAAGCTGGTGACGACCGCCGGCAAAGACGGAATGCTGCACATGCTCGACCGCGAGACGCGCGAGCATTTGTACGAAGTCGAAGTAACGACACGCAAGAACGCGGACGTGCCTTTGTCGGTGACCGAAGGCGTTTACGCCTGTCCCGGCGTGCTGGGCGGCGTGCAATGGAACGGGCCTGCCTACAATCCCGGATTGAATATGTTGTTCGTCAACGCGGTGGATTGGTGCGGCTCGTTCAGGAAAGCGAAGGAATTTCGCCGCGGCGAATCGCGCGGCTTTATGGGTGGAACCTACACCTACGACCCGCCGGAGAAATCGCGCGGCTGGTTGACGGCGATTGACGCTTCGACCGGGCAAGTGCGCTGGCGTTATCAATCGCAGCGCCCGCTGCTGGCGGCGGTGACGACGACTTCGGCGGAGTTGATTTTTACTGGCGAGTTGACAGGCGATTTTCTCGTGCTCGACGCGCGCGACGGCAAGGCGCTTTATCGTTTCAATGCGGGCGGGCCGATCAACGGCGGGATCATCACTTACGCGATCAATGGCCGGCAATACGTGGCCGTGAATTCGGGCAATGCCAGCGGCTTCTGGCGCGCGCAACGCGGATCGGCGACGGCGCTGCTGTTTGCGTTGCCGGAGGGCAAACCATAAACGTTCGTAGTTCCGCCTTATGGTCTTTGAGTAAATAACGCAACAACAGTGTAGGGGCGGGTTTTCCCCGCCCAGGCCCCTCAATAGCGGATCCGGGCGGGGAAAACCCGCCCCTACGCTGTTGTTGTAGTTAATTTTCAAACGCCATCAGGCGGAAGGCTTCTGCCTTGCGCAGAGAAAGGATTTGCTATGAGACACATCTACGGATTTGGCGTGATCGCCAGTTTCATCGCGGCTGGATTGCTGTCGGCGCCCAGCCTGTTTGGCGGCAAAGCGGCGTCAGTGACTTTCAACAAAGATGTCGCGCCCATCATCTTCGAGAATTGCATGGTTTGCCATCGCGCGGGCGAGATCGGCCCGATGCCGCTGACGAGTTACAAAGAAGCCCGTCCCTGGGCTAAATCCATACGCGAGGCGGTGCTGGCGCGCGAAATGCCGCCCTGGGGCGCCGACCCGCGTCACGGCGTCTTTTCAGACGACCGCTCACTTTCGCAAAAAGAGATTGATACGCTCGTCGCATGGGCTGACGGAGGAGCGAAAGAAGGCGACCCGAAGGATCTGCCGCCCGCGCCAAAATTCACCGACGGCTGGGGTATCGGCAAACCTGATGTCGTCTTTTCAGCGCCGGAAGAGTACAGCATCCCGGCTGACGGCGTGTTGCCTTACAAGAACTATGCGATCCCGACCAACTTCACCGAGGATAAATACGTGCAGTTGGCCGAAGTCCGGCCCAGCAACCGCGGCGTCGTACATCACGCCGTCGTCTACATCCGGGACAAGGAGGGGCGCTGGCTGGAGAATTGGGTGGTGGGCTACGCGCCGGGTGCAGATCCGAAGAATTACCGGCCAGGCCGCGCCAAGGTGATTCCGAAGGGCGCGACGCTGATCCTGAATATGCACTACACGCCCAACGGCACGGCAGGCAAAGATCGCACCAGCGTCGGTTTCGTCTTCGCCAAAGAGCCGGTTGAAAAGCACGTCTACACGGCCATCTCCGGCACGCGCAACATTGACATCCCGCCCGGCGATCCGAATTTCGAGATCAAAGCCGCGTATACCTTCAAAGAGGACAGCCACATCG
>JAJVID010000170.1 GCA_022072205.1 Acidobacteriota bacterium | reverse complement strand
GTGGTGGTGGTTTACACGGCGATTTCGATGTTGCGTTCGGCGATGACCGAGCGCAAAGCGCTGGTTGAGCAGAAAGCCCAGGCATAGCTGGCGGCCTTACTTCGCCGCGCGGTTGGTCTTATGAATTTGAAGATGAGCGCAAATGACCGCGCGCAACTCGCAGGGGAGCGCGGCCCGGCGGCGCAAATGGCGATGCGGATCATCGTCCGGATGGCTGAAATTTGCGGCGCCGATTCGTTGATGGACATCACGGGCGCGCACATTGACAGCGCGCTTTTTCAGGGCGAAGCCACGCTGGAATTCGCCGAGCGGCTGGCGGGATTGGGCGCAAAGGTTGTCGTCCCGACCACGCTCAACGTCAGCGGGGTTGACGAGCGCGGCTGGCGCGAATGGGCCACGCCGCCGGAGTGGGCCGAAAAAGCCCGGCGTCAGATGGTGGCTTATCAAAGCATGGGCGCGGCGCCGACCTGGACTTGCGCGCCTTACCAGACCGAGTGGAAACCGAAATTCGGGCAACAGATTGCGTGGGGGGAATCGAACGCGATTTGCTTTGCAAACTCAGTCATCGGCGCGCGCACCGAACGTTATCCCGATCTGATGGACATCTGCGCGGCCATCACCGGGCGAGTTCCCGCCGTCGGATTGCACCTGACAGAAAATCGCGCGGGCCAGATTCTGATGAGACTCGCGGATGTTCCGCGACGCGCGCAGGAAGACGATGAGTTTTATCCTGTGCTGGGGCATCTGATCGGAAGGATCGCCCAGGATCGCATTCCGGTCATCGAGGGACTCGTCGTCGCTCCAGCCGAAGATCAGCTCAAGGCTTTGTGCGCGGCGACGGCTTCATCAGGCGCGGTCGCATTGATTCATCTGGTTGGCGTCACGCCCGAAGCTCCCACGCGCGAAGCCGCTTTTCAGAACAGATCGCCGGAGCGCATTGTTGAAGTGACGATGGAGAGCTTGCGCGAGGCAAGGCGCGAATTGACGACTGCCGAAGGCGAGAAGCTCGATCTGGTCGTTCTCGGCAGCCCGCATTTTTCGCTGGCGGAATTCAAAAAGCTCGCGCCGATGCTTGAGGGGAAACGCCGGCATGACAACGTTCAATTCCTGATCACTTCCAGCCGGCTGATGACCGAGCTTGCGGACAAAGCCGGATACATCGAGCCGCTCGAACAGTTCGGCGGCAAGCTGACGGTTGACACCTGCATCCTGACCACGCCGATGCTCCACCCGGAAATCAAAACGCTGATGACCAATTCAGCCAAATACGCTTATTACTCGCCGGGGCTGCTCAATGCGCAGGTCGTGTTTGGGAAGCTCGATGATTGCGTGCGTTCGGCGGTCGCCGGGCGCGTCGTCAGAGACGAATCGTTATGGAGAGAGTGATTCAGGGACGCGCGCTCGTTGCGGGCGAGGCCGAAGGCGAAGCGCTGGTGACCGATCAGCCGTTGAGTTTCTGGGGCGGTTACGATCAGCGCACGGGCGAGATCATTGACCGGCGGCATCCGCTCTCAGGCCAGATCGCCGCCGGGCGCGTGCTGGCGCTGCCGGCTTCGCGCGGATCGAGCACGACGACCGCTGTTTTGCTGGAAGCGGTCAAGCTGGGCAAGGCGCCGGCGGCGATTGTGACCAGCGCCGTTGATCATTTCTTCTCGCTGGCTTCAATCGTCGCCGACGAGATGTACCGGAAGCCGATCCCGATCATCGCCCTCGCGCCGGAAGATTTCACCACGCTGCGAACGGGCCAGCGGCTGCGCATACGCCGGGATGGAGCGTTGATTGTCCTGACAGGCTGCGTGCTATAATTTGCTACCTTGATGTGGCGCTGATCCGTTTGTGTGGCGTTCCCAATTTCACCAGGCGGCAGACGTCATAAACACCATGAGTAAAAACAGACAACGGTCGTGGGTATCGCGTGTCGAACAGTTACCGCAAACAGCGGGACGGCGATTTACCACACAATTCCATCGCATTCCTCAAAAGATTCGATTTTTCATACTTACCGCGCTCCTCGCTGTCCTGGCCACGCTCCTCGTCTCCAATTACCCGACTTCAGTAATGCCGCAATATCGCATAGGCGACGTCGCCGAATACGACCTAGTCGCGCCTGTGGAATTGATCGTGAAGGACGAAGAAACCGGCGATAGTTTGGCCGCCCAACTCAAACGCAATCCGGTTCTGTTGCGCGAGGGCGAGAAGGTGACCGCCGAAAAGCTGCCGTTGATCGAAAGGGTGCGGCAATACCAGCTTTCGCAAAGGCGGCCTCAGCATTTGATCGGGCTGCTGGCGCTGGTGGGAATAATTCTCTTCGCGCTTTATAAATCCGCCGTCACCAGCCAATCGTCACGGCTGGGGCCGCGCACAGCCTTCTGGGTCGCGGCGTCGGCGTTGATCTTACAGACATTGCTCGTTCGCATCGGGATGTTCGGCGCGGCGGTTATGAGCACGCGGCCTGAAACCGACAGCTTCGGAGACTTTTTCGAGCTTCAGTTTGCGATACCGTTCGCCGCCTGCGCCCTGGCGTTGTCGCTGCTGATCGGGTCTCAGGTCGCGCTCGTCGCCGCGTTGATGAGCGCGCTGCTGATCGCATTCATTTCACCATACGGTCTGGCGATTTCGGCGTTCGCGCTCGCGGAGTCGGTGGTCGCAATCTACAGCGTGCAGCGTTACCGCACGCGCAACGCCGTGACGGTGGCGAGCGCGGCGGTAGCCGGGATCAGCGTGCTGATGGGGCCGGCGGCTATGTTGATCGCCGATCATGAGATGAGCTGGTCGCACGTCATTGGCGGGGCCGCCCTCGGCGTGATCGGCGCCGCGCTGACAGCGGCGGTGGCGAGCCTCTCGATCCCGATCTATGAATCGGCCTTCGACATTCTGACCGATATGAAGCTGTTGGAATTGTCGAACGCCGACAATCCGCTCCTCCGCCAACTGGCGATTCAGACGCCGGGCACCAGCTATCATTCGTTTATGGTCGGAGTGCTGGCCGAAGAGGCTGCGAAGGCCGTCGGCGCAAACCCGCTGCTGGCGCGCACCGGATGTCTTTATCACGATATAGGCAAGCTGGCCGCGCCGAATATGTACATCGAGAACCAGAAAGGCGGCCAGAATCCGCACGATAAAGTCTCGCCGCTCGACAGCGTTCGCATCATCACCGGGCACGTGCGCCGCGGAATTCAGATGGCAGCCGAAGCCGATTTGCCTTCGCAGATCATTGATTTCATCCCGCAACATCACGGCACGCGCGTGCTGGCTTATTTTTACCACAAAGCCAAGTCGCAGGCCGAAGCGCGCGGCGATACTGTCAATATTGACGATTTTCGTTATCCGGGGCCGAAGCCGCAATCCAAGGAAGCCGTCATCCTGATGCTCGCTGACGGCGCCGAAGCTTCTGTCCGTTCGCTCGACGAGCACACTCCCGAAAACATCCGTGCGATCGTCAAAAAGATCGTTGACACCGTAGTCGCTGACGGACAGCTTGACGAAAGCAGCGTCACGATGCGCGAGTTGACGACGATTCGTGAAAGCCTGATCAACACGCTGATTAACGTCTACCATCAGCGCATCAGCTATCCTGGATTCAATCCTCCAAGCCAAACGGCTAAAGAAGCTGAAAAAGGGAAGTCAGAGGCGGATGTGAGTAGTTTGGAAGTGAGCAGCGCCGCCGCGCGAAAGTAATCTCACGAAAACCCTCGAACGTGTTACTCCTTCAGATTCCCGACCCATCACTGATTCTCCTCATCGGCCCGTCAGGCGCGGGCAAATCAACCTTTGCGGCGCGTCACTTCAAACCGACCGAGATCGTCTCTTCAGACCGTTGCCGCGCGATGGTCTGCGATGACGAAAGCGATCAGAGCTTCAACGGGGCGGCGTTCAGCCTGCTTCATCACATCGCGGGCGCCAGGCTTTGGGCGGGAAGGCTGGCGGTGATTGACGCCACGAATCTGGAAGCTGAGGCGCGCCGCCGCCTGTCGCGCATCGCGGCGGATCATCAAACGCCGCCCGTCGTCATCGCTTTCAACATCTCGCTCGAAAGATGTTTGAAGCAGAACCTCGCGCGCTCGCGCGTCGTGAAAGAAGAAGTGATCAGTTATCACTACGCGCAGTTCGAGAAGGCGATGGCGAGTTTGCCTCTTGAAGCTTACGAGCGCGTTTACGTTCTGGATGAAGCGACTTTGAATGACGTGACGATTGAGCGAATCAAGATCGTTGAAACCGGCGGGGATTAGAACCCGGATTTTAATTTGCGGAACTCATTTTCCTGGCCTCGAAGATCGGAATAATCGGTGGATTGAAACTTTCATGTAATCGCCTAGCAAAGATTAGCTAGGGGCCAGGGCGGGCCATCGGGGCTACGGCACCAGGCTCTGCTGGCCCGCTCCTTTTTAATCACTTCGATTTTGCCTGGCATTTGCCCGACCCCCTCCGACCCCTTTTCCTTTCATCTCACTCCACGCCACTGCCCGCTCTCAATCGTTTTATCCGGCGGATTTCGTTTTTTCAGAATCACGCTGAAAGAGGTTTTTGAATTCGGCTGACGCTTTTCTGAGTACAACCCACTCGGCGAACAGATCAGGAGTTTGCAGCCAGACGGCGAACCATTGCGCGATTTCGGTCTGTTCCCGCCGCCGCGCCGCTGGCGTCTGAGGCAGTCGAGAAAGCTCCTCTGCGTTCTGTTTGGCTGTCCTGGCCGCTTCAAACGCGAAGCGCACGCCCGCGCGGTTATCCGCCTTCCTGAATTTCCGGTACAGATCGTCAATCGCCAGGATGGAGTTTTCCGCCTCCGCCAGATCGCTGTTCTCCAAAAAACCGGCGAAGGCGTTCTCGTACTTTTCAGTCGTCGTCATCATCCTGAAGATCTGATCGAAGCGAATCGGCAACTCTTCGTCGTGCAGGATGCGGGCGATCTCGGCAGGTGTCATCGCGCCGCCCTCGCCGTACTCCGCGATCAGAGCCTGATTGATGATGGCGATCTCGCGCGCGGTCACTTCGCCCATCGCTTCGTTGTCGTAAATGTCCAGAACCAGTTCGCGTTTGGATTTGCGTTTCATGGTTGGTGGTTAGTGGCTGGTGGTTTGTGATTGGTAGCGGACTGCCAACCACCTGCCACCGCTATTTCTCATTCGCCCTTTTCACACTCTCAATAAAAATTTCGTTGAGCGAAGGCGCGACCATCTCGAATTTGGTGATGCGCGCGCCGTTGCTGACCAGTTGCCGGAGCAGCGATTGCGGGTCGGCGCCGTTTTCCAGAAATATCTCGGTGTGATCGCGGTTGGGCGTGAACTCTCTGACCAGAGGATTATTCCGCAGCGTCTCTTCAAAATTTTCTCCGTCAACCGCGACGTAGCGCCATCCGAATCCTCGTTTTACTTCGCGCACCGGGCCTCCGAGCAGTTTCCGCCCCTGATTGATCAGGCAGATTTCGTCGCAAAGCTCTTCGGCCTGCTCCATCAGGTGAGTCGAGAAGATGATCGTTTTGTTGTTCTCCTTCAACTCCTGCACGATCTCTTTCAGCAAGCCGGCGCTGATCGGGTCGAGACCGGTGAACGGTTCGTCGAGGATGACCAGGTCGGGCGAATGCAGGATGGTCGAGACGAACTGGACTTTCTGCTGCATGCCTTTCGAAAGTTCTTCCCATTTCTTGTTCTTCCACTGGGTCATCTCGATGCGGTCGAGCCACGCGTCAATGCGTTTCTGCGCTTCACTATGCGACAGGCCTTTCAGTTCGGCGAAAAACGCGAGTTGTTCACCGACCTTCATCTTTTTGTACAAGCCTCGATCTTCGGGCAGATAACCGACGCGCTCCTGCAGCCTGGCGCTCATCGGTTGGCCGAACAGTTTGATCTGGCCCGAATCGGGAATGGTGATGTTGACGATCATTCTGATCGTGGTTGATTTCCCCGCGCCGTTCGGCCCAAGCAGGCCGAAGATGCTTCCCGTTTTTACTTCCAGGGAAAGGTTGTTGACCGCGACGAAATCGCCATAACTCTTGCTGATTTGATTAACTGAAATAGCGTTGGACATAGATGTTCTCGGAAAGTTTCAGGCGAACGCGGCTATCGTACTTCAGTGAATCATTGCGCTCAAGATGAACGAACCGGCGCCGATTCCTGCTCGACGCTTAAGCTTTGCCTCGGCTATAATCCCCGCTCCGAAAGGCTTTGCCTGATTATCGAATCACGAGGGCGGTTTCAACGCGCGAATGCGAACTGCGCCTCCGGGCCGAAGCCGATCACCCCCGCAGCGCCTCATCGTCGTACCTGTTTCGAGAACAACGCAGACCGGAGAGCCGAAGAGATCGGAGAATTGGATAATGGCCAGCTTTAGAGTGAGAACGCCCGCCGAATATTTAAAGCTACTTTGGCGGCGGCGTTATTTCATCCTCGCGCCGTTCGTGATCACGGGCGCGGCGCTCTGCTGGGCCGTTCAGGGGCTGCCGAACATTTACGAATCAACGACGATGATCATCGTCGTTCCGCCGCGCGTCTCGTCCAATTACGTGCAGCCGGTCAATCCGGTTGACGTCAATTCGCGGCTCAGCACGATCCAGAAACAGGTCACCAGCCGAACGGAGTTGCAGCGCATCATCAGCCGGTTCGGGCTGTACAAGGACATGATCGAGCGCAACACGCCCGTCGAACTGGTGATTGACGAGATGCAGCGCCACATCTTCGTCCGCCCGCAAAGCACGCCGACGGGCACCAACGCTTTCACGATTTCGTTTCAGGGCGCCGACCCGCGCACCGTGCGCGATGTGACGGCGGAACTGGCCGCTCGTTTCATTGACGCCAACTCCGACGAGACTCGCCGCGAGGCTTACACGACGATTGATCAGCTTGAAGAGCAAATTGAATCCGTGAAGACCCAATTGGAAGAGATCGAAAAGAACCGCGCCGGTTATCTGGTCAGAAACCCGGACGCGATTCCGGGCCAGGAAATGAGCATGCTCGGCCAGATGAACAGTCTGAGCATGATCCGCCAGTCGCAGCAGTCTTCGATTGACACGCTGCGCACACAGATTTCAACCAACGAGCAGATGCTGGCCGCGATGCGGTCGCAGGATAACGTCGAGCCTGAGCCGCCGCTGGCCACCGGGCAGACCGAAGGGCAACTGCGCGCGCGCCGCGCCGATTTCGAAGCGCAACTCCGCCAACTGCTGATCAAATACACCGAGAAGGCTCCGGAAGTGATCGCCGTCCGCGTCCAACTCGACGCGATCAACCGCGAACTTGAAGACCTGCGCAACCGAACCGAGCAGGACAAGGCCGCCCGCCGCGCCGCGCGCAAGGTCAACCCGCAGGTTCAGAGCATGGAAATCAAGGTCGCCACTGACAAGAAAGAGCTTGAACGCAAACAGGCCGAGATCGAACGCACCAACGCGCAGATCGCCGAACTGCAATCGCGCCTGCGTTCGACGCCGCTGCTGGCGACCGAGGCGACCAGGATCGAACGCGATTACGACGTGTTGCGAAAACGCTACGACGACCTGATCGCCAAACGCGACAACGCGAAGTTCGGCGCGAAGGTGATCAACGATTTCAGCGGCGAGACTTTCAGAATGCAGGACCCGGCCAATCTGCCCGAAGTCCCGGTCTCGCCGAAACGACGACTGCTTTACCCGTTGTCGCTGATCATCGGCCTGATAACCGGCCTGATCGCGGCGATTGCCATCGAAGCCCGCGCGATGATGACGATCCGCGACGGGAAAGACGTCACGCATTACACGCGGCTGCCGCTGCTCGTGACCGTGCCCAAAATCGTCACCGAACAGGAACGCCGGATGCGGCCGTTAATGATCACGGCCAAAATCTTCGGCGTTTTGCTGCTGATCGCCGCCGCAGTTCCGTTGCTTTATGAAGCGATCAAAGTCTCGCGATTGTTGAATGTTTTGACCGGAGGATGAAGGGAGTGGAGAGTGGGGAATTGGGAATGGGGAATGGGGATGAGGTGATCACCTACTCCCACTCCCCACTCCCCACTCCCCACTCCCACTGACTTTATGTACTTACATTTTTACGGCCTGCGCGACATTCCGTTCAGTCTCACGCCCGATCCGCGATTTCTGTATTTCACCGCCAGTCATCGTGAAGTGATGGCAAACCTGAGCTACGGCATTCAGCATGGCAAGGGGCTGATCGTGGCGACGGGTGAAGTCGGGACAGGCAAGACGACGATGTTGCGCGCGATGCTAACGCGGCTCGACCGCAGCGTGCTCAGCTCATACATCTTCAATCCGGGTTTGACCGTGCCCGATCTTTATCAGCAGATGGCCGCCGATTTCAGTCTGGGCCAGTACACGTCGAAATCGGACATGCTGATGAAGCTCGGAAAGCTGTTGATGATGCGCCATTCGCGCGGGCTGCGGACGGTGCTGATCGTTGACGAAGCGCAGGGATTGTCGCGCGAATTGCTCGAAGAAGTCCGGCTGCTGCTCAACTTTGAAACCTACACCGAAAAACAGTTGCAGATCATCCTGGTCGGGCAGCCGGAGTTGCGGCAGTTGTTGAACAGCGCGGACCTGCGGCAACTCAAACAGCGCATCAGTCTTCGTTGTGAGATCAAGCCGCTCAAAGCCGATGACGTTTCGGGTTACATCCGCTCGCGGTTGAAAGTCGCCGGGGCTTCGCGGGTGGATTTGTTTACCGCCGACGCTGTCGCAATGATCTTTCGCGCATCGGAAGGCATTCCGCGTCTGGTGAACAACATCTGCGACAACGCGTTGCTGACCGGTTACGCAATGAACTCCCGATTGATCACGCCGGAAATCATCGCCGAAGTCGCCGAATCGCTCGACCTGTTGCGCCCGATGATCGAGGACGATCCGCGCGAAGTGATGGAGTCGTCATTGCCGCCGCTGCCTGTGATGAGCGAACAGGCCGAAGAGAACTGGGCTGGCGGTTCGCAGCATGTTTCAATCGCCGAAGCGCCGCGCCCGCGCCGCCATTCGCGCCGCCGCAACGGACGCCGTCAGGATCAGAGCGAGGTCGCGCAATTCAAAGTCATTTCGTCGCTGGAAAACGACGATGACGAGGCAGAGGAAAATATCAAGGCAGGGTGAATCCTGGGAGCGCGCTCCCAGGAAGTTCGTTATGACAAGAGTCTTCGAAGCGCTACAGCGCGAACAGGAACGGAAGAAAAATGCGGCGAGCCGCGACCCGCTGGCGGCTGAAACGAGCGCGCCGGGGGATGCGCTTGGGGAAGCGCCGAAAACCGATTCGGAGATCGCCGCGACTGAATTTGAATTGCCTTCGGTGATCGGGGCGCCGGTCGCCCCTCACTCCAATGAGGGAATGATCCTGCCCGCCGCTGGTAAGGCCGCCGGTGAAGGCAAGGCGGATGTAACCAATGGCCACGCGGCATCAATCAGCGTTCCGGTCGCCGCGCCGATCTCAAACAATTCTGCAAACGGAAAGGCTTTCACCGAAGCGGCGCCGGCGAATCGCCTGCCGCATCAGCCGGTGGAGAATCAATCCGCCTCCAGAGTGGTCGGTGACATCCGCAACCGGCAGACCGAAACGCAGCGATTGCGCGAAGAGCTTTCGCTTCACGCCGTCGCGCGGGCGTCGCGCGAAATTCCGGTTGAACGCCTCGTCCAATCGCGGCTGCACCAGCGGTTGATCGTGCTGACCGAGCCGACTGCGCCGGAATGCGAGCAGTACCGCACGCTCCGCACGCAGCTTTTTCACGCCGCCGAAAAGCGCCAGACTCAGGTTGTCGTCGTCACCAGCGCGCTCGCGGGCGAGGGCAAAACTTCAACGGCGCTCAATCTGGCGCTGGCTGTCGCGCAATCGAAAGAAAGCCGCGTGCTGGTGATTGACGGGGATTTGCGCCGCCCGAACATCGCGTCGTATCTGGGCATGCGCCCGAAGCTGGGCTTGAGTGAAGTTCTGAAGGGCGAGGTCGAAACTCTCGATCCGATCGTCTGCCTGGACGAGCCGGAACTTTACGTACTGCCGATCAGCCGCGAGGCGGCGAACCCGACCGAGTTGCTTTCGAGCGAACGCTTCGCCGAAACGGTTAAGGAGTTGCGCGACTATTTCGATTTCATCCTGATAGATTCGCCGCCGGTCATGCCGTTCGCCGATGCGCGGCTGCTGTCGAACATTGCGGACGCGGTGATCCTGGTCGTCCGCGCGGAGAAAGCGCCTTACGAAACGGTCGAAAAAGCCGTCGAGGTTCTGCCATCGGGGCGTATCCTCGGCGTGGTGCTCAACGACGCCCAACACATCCGGGAAACGGATTATTACGATTATTACTACAGCTACACACAGCGCGAACAGCGCCGCCGGACATTGCTCGGCAAACTTTCAGGCCGTGTGCGCGATAGCTGGTTGGGAAGAAAGATGAAGTTATGAGAAGGAAAGCAAAAGGCAAAAGTAGAAGTTTCCTGAGTTTTGTTTTTTGTCTTTTGCCCGCCGCACAAAGCATCGCCCCTCAACCTCACAACGGAAGGCAGAAATCCCCTGGTTTTTGATTATTGCCTTTTGCCTTTTGATTTCCTCACGGATTTTATGTTCAGACGCGGCTTGTGGATCAAAACAGTTATTCTGGTGACGGTGGAAGCGGGGATCATCATGACCGTCGTTCTGCTCGGCCTTTATCTTCAGTTTCCTCAACGCTACTCGCACGTTCTGTTCGGGCAGCGCGGCATTTACAAAGTCGCGTTCACTACGATCATCTGCCAGTTCATCTTTTATCTCTTCGATCTTTACGACGTTTCAAAACCGAGACTGCGCCGCGAACTGCTGAGCAATCTGTTTCAGGCCGCCGGGGTGGCGACGCTGGTTCTGGCCGTAGTGGTTTTGCTGAGGCCGACATTACTGCTGGGTTATTTGCAGCAGATGGATGGCGTCACGGTGCGTTACGGCAACGGCGTGCCGGTCATCGCCATGGTTCTGGCGCTGGCGCTGATGATCTGCTGGCGGCTGGGGATTCATTGGGTGATGCGCCATCCTAAGCTGGGCGAGCGGGTGCTGATTGTCGGCGCCGACGGGCTTGCCATCGAGGTTGCGCGTGAAGCGATGGCGCGGCGCGATCTGGGCTACAAAGTCGTGGGCTTCATCGCCGAAGACCGGAAACTAATCGGGGAGTCGCTGCTCAATCCGAAAGTGCTCGGCGTGGTCGGCGATCTGAGCCGGATTGTCGAAGAGCAGGGAGTTGACCGCGTGGTCGTCGCGTTGCAGGATCGCCGGGGACACATGCCGGTTGATCAACTGCTGAAGATTCGCCTGGAAGGACGCGCCGCGATTGAAGAGGGAACTGCGCTTTACGAACGATTGACCGGCAAGATTAGCGTCGAGATGCTGCGGCCAAGCTGGATCATCTTCTCCGGCGGCGCCAAACGCAGCGCAGTCTGGAACGCGGTTCGGCGAGTATTCAATTTTCTGCTGGCGCTCGCCGCCACGCTGCTTTCGCTGCCGATTGCGATTGTCACGGCCATCGCGATCAAACTGGAATCGCCCGGCCCGATCTTTTACACGCAGGAGCGGGTCGGCAAAAACGGGCGCGTCTTCAGGATCATCAAGTTTCGCTCGATGCGGCAGGACGCCGAAAGCGACGGACAGCCGCAATGGGCGCAGCGCCGCGACCCGCGAATCACGCGCGTCGGCGCTTTCATCCGCAAAACCCGGATTGACGAGATTCCGCAATTCATCAACATTCTGCGCGGCGAGATGAGCTTCGTCGGGCCGCGCGCCGAACGCCCGTTCTTCGTCGAGCAGTTGAACGAACAGATTCAGTTTTATTCTCAGCGCCACCTGGTCGAGCCGGGGCTGACCGGATGGGCGCAGGTCAATTACGGCTACAGTTCGTCGGTGGAAGACGCGATTCAAAAATTGCAGTACGATCTCTACTACATCAAAAACGTCTCGCTCCTTTTCGACATCTGGATTATGTTTAAGACCATCAGGATCGTGCTGTTCGGGTACGGCAGATAATTTGATCGGAGTTAATGATGGGATCAGTTTGGCATCGCTGCGTTGTTATCGTCTTGTTCGGCCTCGCATTCAATTCGGCTCTTGCCCAGGAACCCAAATCGGATCTGGACAAGGCGCCGAAGCCCATTGAGCAAAAAAGCCAGAAGCAGACGCGCGAGCGACAGACCGGCGAAAAGAAATCGGCTGACGCGGTGACCACGCCGGACGCCACGCGCCAGCCGTTGCGGCGCGAAGATCAATCCGAGGCCGAGGCTTCCATCGCCGCTTACGTCAACAACTTCTTCACCACGACGCGGCTCGGCCCTGAAGACGTGCTGACCGTTGACGTGTTCGACCAGCCAAACTATTCGCGCACGGGCATCACCGTCCCGCCCAACGGGCGTATCAATTATCCGGTCATCGGCCAGGTGATGGTCGCGGGCCGCACCATCGAAGAAATCGAGAAAGAGATTACCGACAGGCTGTCCGAATACATCCGCGAGCCGAAAGTCACAGTTCAGTTGGTCTCGGTTCACAGCATGAAATATATGGTCGTCGGCGACGTCGCCACTCCCGGAATTTACGAAATGACCCGGCGTATGACCGTCAACGAAGCTCTGGCCAAAGCCGGCGACGTGAACCGTTACGGCGACATGAAAAATATTAACGTCCTGCGTATGCAGCCGAACGGACAGACGACGCCGATTCCGATTAACATCCACGAAGTCAGACGCGGCAAGGCGCAGGACGTTTATCTGGTCCCGGGCGACACCGTTGTCGTCCCCGGCAACAAGTTCAAGACGATAGATAAGGTGATGAGCGTGGCGACGCTCGGTTACTGGATGCGAGTGATTGTGAGATGAGAGAGAAGACGAGGAATAAGGGGACAAGGAGACAACGAGACAACGAGACAAGGGTACAGGGAGACAGGGAGACAAAGGGACAGAATACTGAGTTTCCGTTGTCTCCTTGTCTCCCTGTCTCCTCCTCTCCTTGTCTCGTTGTCCCCTCTGTCTCTTCGTTCCTCCGTTTCGCCTTCTTTCTTCTCGCCTGCCTGTTTTTTCTTCCAACCTCGTTGTCGAGAGCCAATCAGCAGCCGGACTGGAGCGCGCAATCGAGCGGCGTGCTGGCGAAACTCTCAGGCGCCTTTTTCGTTGACCGTGATCGCGGTTGGGTAGTGGGCAGCAACGGGACGCTGCTCGTGACGGAAGACGGCGGGGCGAAGTGGAGCCGCCAGACGCTGCCAGAAAGTCAGAAGAACGAGGCGTTGAATGACGTCTGGTTTTTTAACGCTGATCGCGGATTGCTGCTCGGCGAATACGCATTGTTCAACCGCAAGCCCGGCGTTGATTGGAGCGAGAGAATCTTTCTGCTGACGAGCAAAGATCGCGGCGCGAAATGGGAGGCGGGCGCGCTGGCTCGCTTGCCGATTAAGCAGCCAGTTGGACAAACGGAAAGCGTCTCGAACAAAAAACCGAACGAAGGTTCTGACGCGCTGAAACCGGGTCAGCGGCCTTCCGATCCGATCCTGCTGCGAATGGCTTTTGCGAACGACCGGATCGGTTGGGCTGTCGGCGAAGCGGGAACGATTCAGTGCACGACCGACGGCGGCGCGACGTGGAAGATGCAGGAGACGTCCGCGCGCAAGCTGCTTTACGACGTGTCGGCGATTGACGACAAACAGGCCTGGGCGGTTGGCGCGAGCGGAACTATCCTGCAAACCGTTGACGGCGGGCAAAACTGGAAGGAACAATCGCCGGGCGTCGCGCAGACTTTCCGGGCTGTTCATTTCGTTGACGCCAGGCGCGGCTGGGCTGCCGGGGCCAAAGGTACGATCGTCACTACGGCGAATGGCGGCGCGAACTGGCGGCGGCAAATGTCGAACGTCGAGTTGAATCTCAGCGATGTTTTTTTCGTCAACGCAAACGAGGGCTGGATCGCTGGTGATCG